>CAXNIC010000007.1:0-35345 GCA_964201945.1 Alphaproteobacteria bacterium | reverse complement strand
ATCGACGGCCAGGACGCCGCTGCGCTCAGCGATGACGAGTTGTCGGATTTCCGCGCCCGCACCGTCGGCTTCATCTTCCAGCACTTCAGTCTCATCCCCGTCCTCTCGGCCTATGAGAACGTCGAGTACCCGCTGCTGATGGTCGGGACGCCGCCGACCGAGCGGCGGGCCGCGACGATGGCGATGTTGGAGGAGGTTGGGCTCGCCGATCAGCGCAATCAGCGTCCGAACCAGCTGAGCGGCGGCCAGCAGCAGCGCGTCGCGATCGCACGTGCGCTGGTGAAGCAGCCGAAGCTGGTGCTTGCCGACGAGCCCACGGCCAATCTCGATTCCAAGACCGGCGCCGCGGTGATCGACCTGATGCAGCAGGTGCAGGGGCGATCGCGGACCACCTTCATCTTCTCGACCCATGATCCGCAGCTGATGTCGCGGGCGGACGAGCTGTTCACCATCCGCGACGGATCCCTGGTCGAGGCGGTGGCGCGATGATGACCTTCAAGATCGCGTTCCGGAACATCTTCCGGAACCGCCGCCGATCGCTGATGACCATGTCGGCGATCGCCGTCGGCGGCATCGCCTCGCTGATCTTCGGCGGCTACATGCTCTACACGGTTCTCGGATTCCAGACGATCACCGTGCAGCGGGCAGGGCACCTGACCGTCTTCCGCAACGGCTACTTCAATTTCGGCACGGGAAACCCGGCCGCCTACGGCATCGACGGTTACAAGGAGCTGCTGGCGCTGGTGCGCGAGGATCCCGTTCTGAAGCCGATGCTGGTCGTCGCCACGCCGACCTTGTCGGTGTTCGGCATCGCCGGAAATTTCGAGGCCGATACCTCGAAAACCTTCTTCGGCGTCGGTGTCGTCCCCTCCGACCGCGACATCATGCGCGGCTGGAACGGCTATGGCTTCGGCCGGCCGGGACGCCGGTCGGCCCTCGCCGATGACGACTCGGCGCGGGGGGTAATCGGCACCGGCGTCGCGCGCATCCTCGGCCTCTGCGAACGGCTCGACCTCGCGAACTGCCCTCCGGTGCCGCCGAACCGCCGGGAGGCGGGAGAGGTGCCGGGTGCCCCGGCGCTGAACCTGCCCGTTCAGGAAGCAACCGTGCGCACCGACGAGGCACCCTGGCTCGATCTCTTGGCCGGAACCGCCGGCGGCGCGCCCAACATCGTCCGGCTCCGCGTGGAGGGCGCCGAGTACCAGGGCTTCAAGGAGTTCGACGACAACTATATCGGGCTGCATCTCGATCTGGCCCAGCAGCTGCTCTACGGCCGCGGCGCGCCGAAGGCGACCGGCATCGTCATTCAGCTGCGGCGGACCGAGGACATGGGCGCCGCGCGCGCGCGTCTCCTGTCGCTCTTCAGCCAACACGGCCTCGATCTCGAGGTCCGCGACTTCACCGAGCTGACGCCGCTCTACGGTCAGGTGATCGGGCTCTACGGGTCGATCTTCTCGTTCATTTCCGTGATCATGGGGATCGTCGTCCTGTTCACGGTGGTCAACACCATGGGAATGAGTGTGGTCGAGCGCACCAACGAGATCGGCACCGTGCGTGCCATGGGCATCCGCCGACGCGGCATCCGCCGGCAATTCCTGGTCGAGGGCTCACTGCTGGGGGCTTTCGGCGCGACGGCGGGCGTGATCCTGGCCGCGCTCATCGCCTATGCCATGAACAATGCCGGTCTGTTGTGGACGCCACCGGGATCGACGCAGCCGGTTCCGCTGCGGATCTACCTTTCCGGCAGCACGGCGCTGATCGTCGGCGTCTGGGCGGGCCTGGTGATCGTCTCGACCGTTGCCTCGCTGCTGCCGGCAATGCGCGCGGCGAGGCTGCCGATCGTGGAAGCGCTTCGTCATGTCTGAAGCGACGAAGACCGATCGGCGCCGGTTCCTCCTTCTTGCCGCCGGTGCTGCTGCGTGGGGCATCGGCGATGCACGAGCCCAGTCGGCCGAGGAGATCATCGCCGCGACCGACCGCGTCCGCAATCCGGGCGAGCCCTTCCGCTCGACGACGACGCTGATCGAGTACCGATCCGGCAAGGCGCGCAGCAAGACGGTGCTCACCGTCTACGTCAAGGAAGACAAGGCGACCGGCCAGTTCCGCAATGTCGTCCGCTACGTCGATCCGCCGCGCGATGCCGGCAAGCTGGTGCTGCGCACCGGCAACATCATGTGGTTCTACGATCCGAGCTCGAAGGCCAGCGTCCGTGTGTCGGCGCAGCAGCGTCTCCTGGGGCAGGCGGCGATCGGCGACGTGATCGCGGTCAACCTCGCCAAGGACTACAGCGGCAAGCTCGTCGGCGAAGGAGAGATCCAGGATGTCGAACGCAAGCCGAGGACTTGCTGGCACCTCGACCTGACGGCCGCCAATGACGGCGCCACCTACAGCCGGATCGAATACTGGGTCGAGAAAGAGACCTCGTTCCCGATCCGGGCACGATTCTATGCCGACAGCGGCCGGCTGCTGAAGGTCGCCTACTACGGCAAGTACCAGTCTCTGCTCGGCGGCATGCGGCCGACCGAAACCGTCATCATCGACTCGGTCGACAGCGCGCTGGTGACGACGGTGGGTTTCGCCGACCTCCGCTTCCAGGAGATTCCGGAGACCTGGTTCCAGCGCGAATTCCTGCCGCGGATCGGCGCCGAGTGATGGCCCGGCGGTCCGGGGCCTTGCTGCTCGGCGTCGCCCTGATCGCCGCGTCCGTCGCGTGGGCCGAGGAGAACGACGACCTCGACCGGATTCCCGTGCCCGATCCGTCCGCCGATACCGACGACCGGCCGGTGACGACCGGATGGCGCATCTACGTCGAGCAGGCGCTGACGCTGCCGAGGTTCCGCGACGGGCTCGTCGTCCCGCCGCCCCGGCAACGGCATCCGGATTGGCAGGAGCGCCTGAGCCTCGATGCCCGCCGTACCTGGAGCCTGGATCCCCAGCTCAAGGCGACCTATAGCGGCCGTCTCAATCTCCTGGCCGAAGACGACGGGCCGTTCCCGGAACGAGCCAATTTCCGGCACGATTTCCGCGAGGGGTTCCTCAGCTGGGAGCCGGCGGCTCAGGACTATCTCGATCTCGGCCGCATCAACCTCCGCAGCGGCGTCGCCATCGGTTTCAGCCCGACCGATTTCTTCAAGACGCGCGCCGTGGTCGATCGTGTCTCCAACGATCCCTCGGTGCTGCGCGAGAACCGGCTGGGGACGGTGATGCTGCGCGGCCTCAGCGTCGGCGAAAGCGGGGCCGTCACCTTCGCCTTTGCGCCCTCGCTCGCCGAGCCGAGCCCGGTCTATTCCGGCTCCTTGCCGAGCCTCGATCCGATGTTCGATCGCACCAACGCCGATCATCGGTTCCTGCTGAAGGTCAACCGCGACCTGATCGGTGACCTGAGCCCGGAGCTGCTGTTGTATCGCGACGGCAGCCGCACGCGCTTCGGCGCCAATGTCACGCACGAGCTTGGCGCGGGCGTGATCGCCTATGCCGAATGGGCCGGCGGCAATCGCGCAAGCCTGGTCGAGGAGGCTGATCGATACGGGAGGAAGACCGGGACGATCCCTGCGGCCGCGCCGCGGATCCTGCCCGGCGACCGGAGCGAGCGCTTCTTTAGCGACGTGTCGGTCGGCGGCTCCTACACCACCGACTTCAAGGTGATGATCAACCTCGAATACCACTATCACGGCGCCGGACTGTCCCGGCAGGACTGGCGGAACTGGATCGACATCGGCGGCGCCAACGCCGGTGCTCCGGCGGTCACCAGCCAGCTCTGGTATCTCCGCTCCTATGCGCTCGAGCAGCAGGAGCCGCTGACCCGGCACACCGCGTTCCTGAGTGCCGAGTGGAGCGATGCGTTCGTCCCGGGCCTGAAGCTGGCCGGGCTCACCAGCATCAATCTCTACGACGGCTCCCGGCTGGTGCAGGTTACCGCCGACTATTTCTGGTCCGATCTCTGGACGTTCGGGGTGCTCGCCGCGGCCAGCTCGGGCGGCAGCCGCTCCGAGCGCGGCAGCTCGCCCCAGGCGCATGGCGTGATCTTCAAGGCCGCTCGATACTTCTGAGCTACAGGCGGAGGAGGCTTCGTCCCATGACCATCGATCCCGATAGCGCCGCGGCCTCCCTGCAGGACATCGCCGATACCGAGCGTCGGGCACGCGAGTCTCTGTTCTACTCGGTCAGCAGCTCGATCCTCATCCTCTGGGGCGTGCTGGTCGCCTCTGTCCAGACGCTGATCTTCTTCCTGCCGCCGTTCAGCCGGTCGTCAGGCATCTTCATTGCTTCTTGGTGCGTGTTCTACGCCGTCGGCATGGGCGGCAGCTATGCAATCCTGCGCGCGCGCTACCGGCCGCGCGCCCTGTCGCCGATGGCTCGGCGCCTGATGGGTGCCATGGTGATCCTGATCGCCTACGGCGTCCTGTGGACGGCGCTGCTGGAGCTACCGGCCGGGAAATGGCTCAGCGTCTTCTGGCCGACCCTTTTCATGTTCGGCTTCGTACTCGCGGGACTCTGGGTCGGACGCTTCTTCGTCGCCTGCGGCCTGATCGTCACCGCCCTGGTGGTGGCGGGGTATCTCTGGCTCGGGCCGTGGTATCCGCTCTGGCTGGCCGTGGTCCAGGGCGGCGCGCTGATCGTCAGCGGTCTTTGGATGCGACGCATCGGGGTGAGCCGATGAGCGGGGGTGATGAAATCATCCACCAGGCGGTACGGCTCCGCATCATGGCGGCGCTGAACGTGCTGCACGTGGAGGATGCCGTCGAGTTCACGCGGCTGCGAGACCTGATCAAGGCGACTGACGGCAATCTCGGGGCACATCTCGAGACGCTGGAGAAGGCCGGCTACATCGCGATCGAGAAGCGCTTCGAGGGAAAGCGGCCGCAGAGCCGCATCAAGGCGACGCCGGCCGGGCGCCGGGCCTTTGCCGAGCATGTCGCGTATCTGCGCGAAATCCTGGACAGCTCGGGCCAGAAGGTGACGCCGCCGAGATAGCCGCGGATGTGCGACACTCCGCGTGCGGCATGGATGGGAGGACACACGTGGAGATCACCAGCGAGAAGGTCTCGTTCCCCGGCGCTGGCGGCGCCCTGCTCGCGGCCCGGTTCGACCGGCCGGTCGGGCCGGTCAAGGCGACGGCACTCTTCGCCCATTGCTTCACCTGCTCGAAGGATGGCCATGCGGCGACCCGCATTGCGCGGGCGCTTGCCGGGCTCGGCATCGCCACGCTCCGCTTCGACTTCACCGGGCTTGGCGGCAGCGACGGCGACTTCGCCAATTCCGGGTTCTCCGCCAACGTCGGCGACCTGGTTGCGGCCGCCGACTTCCTCCGCTCGCGCGGCGAGGCGCCGCGGATCCTGATCGGCCACAGCCTCGGCGGCGCCGCGGTGCTGGCGGCTGCTGCCCGCGTGCCCGAGGCGAAGGCCGTCGCCACCATCGGCGCGCCTGCCGATCCCGACCATGTTCGCCACCTGCTCGCCGATGCTGCCTCCGAGATCGAGGCGAAGGGGATAGCCGAAGTCGCGATCGCCGGGCGGCGCTTCCGGATCGCCAAGAGCTTCCTCGACGACATCGGCAAACATCCGCTCGGTGACGCGATCGGGCAGCTGCATCGCGCGCTGCTGATCTTCCATGCGCCGACCGACGACACCGTCGGCATCGACAACGCGACCAGCATCTTCGTCGCCGCTCGCCATCCTAAGAGCTTCGTCTCGCTTGCCGGCGCGGATCACCTGCTGAGCCAGGCGGCGGATAGCGCCTATGTCGCCTCCGTCCTGGCGGCCTGGGCGGCGCGCTACGTGCCCGAGCTGTCTGCGGCGGAGCAGCCGGTGGCGGCAAAAGCGGAGCCGCCCCCGCCGGAAGGATGGATCGAGGTCGGCGAAACCCGGACGGGCCGCTTCACCCAGAAGATCCGCATCGGACGGCACACGCTGACGGCCGACGAGCCGGCAAGCGTCGGCGGCGACGACGCCGGGCCCGGCCCCTACGACCTGCTGGCTGCCGCGCTCGGCGCCTGCACCTCGATGACCTTGCGGATGTACGCGGAGCGGAAGGGCTGGCCGGTGGAGCGCGTCACCGTGCGCCTCCATCACGACAAGGTGCATGCGAAGGACTGCGTCGACTGCGAGAGCGAGTCGAAGAAGATCGACCGCATCGAGCGGACCATCCGGATCGAGGGGCCGCTCGATGCCGAGCAGCGCCAGAGGCTATTGGAGATCGCCGACAAGTGCCCGGTGCATCAGACCCTGCACCGGAAGAACGAGATCGTCAGCCGGCTGGCGGATTAGGGGAGTCGACCCCGTCGACCAGCATCAGCCGGCCGGTCGAGGCGCCGAGCCGGATCTTCAGGATCTCCTGATAGTCGGGCGCGTCGTAGAAGCGCTTGGCGGCGGCGCGATCGGGAAACTCGATGACGACGACCCGGTTGGGGGCGGCGCCCTCGAGCGCCTCGCCGTTGCCGCCGCGGACGATGAAGCGCCCGCCGTACTTCTTGATCACGCCGGGAGTCTGCGCGGTGTAGCGCTTGTAGGCTTCCGGATCGGTGATCTGGATCTCGCCGATGATGTAGGCCGGCATCCGGCTACCTCGTCTGCAGGCTCTTGGTCTTGTCGCGGAGCGCGACGATGAGACCCTGGATCTTGCCGCCGCCACGCTGGATCACCGAGGCGAACTCCGAGCGCTGGGTGACGCTCATGCTGACGCCTTCGACCACCACGTCGACGATCTTCGGGGTTCCCTGGCCGTCGGCGATGCGCCAATCGATCCGGATCGGCGGATTGCCGCCGCTGCGGTTGATCTGGCTCGTCACCAGCAGGAAACGGTCCTCGTCCGGCCGGCCTTCGAGGACGGTCAGCGTCTCGCCGGAATATTCGCTGAAGCGGCCGGCATAGGTGGCGACGATCAGGTCCTCGAAAAGCCTGAGATACTCCGCCTGCTCTGCCTCGGTCGCATCGCGCCAATAGCGCCCGAGCACGAAGCGCCCGATCGCCGCGACGTCGAAGCCGCGCTTGAACAACTCGCGAAACCTCTGCGTCCGCTCCGGCGCAGGCAGGTCCTTGCGGGCCATCAACAGGATGGCGTCATTGGCGAGCGAGTTTATGAACGTCTTGGCCGACTCGGGCTCGGCGGCCCCGGCCGTTCGCGGGATCACTCCCAGCGCCAGCGCCGTCGCCGACATCAGCAGGGAACGACGATCGATCATCTCAGTTATTCGCTGCAGGCGGAGCCTGCTCCTTGAAGGCGAACGTCGCCTCGATGCCCAGCGCCCGCGGCGTGGGGCCGGTCGCACGGTTGCGGATCTCGTCATTCCGCCGCTGGCGGTAGACGTCGCGAATCGCCGCGTAGTAGTCGAGCGACGTGCGCTCCAGGTCGTCGGTGACCTTGATCGTGTCGACGCGGGCGGTGACCACTCGGGCGGCGGTGCGGCCATAGGTCAGGCCGTCCCACTGGTTGGCGCGTGCGGCCCAGTAGACCGGATCGATGAACCAGTCGACGACGAGGCCGATCGCGTCGCGCGGATTCGACGGGCCGATCAGCGGCAGCACCAGATACGGACCGTCGTTGGCGCCCCAGACCGCGAGCGTCTGGCCGAAATCCTCGTCATGGAACGGGACTCGCGGCGCGGCGATGTCGGCGAGGCCGAGTGTCAGCGAATTGTAGGCGAAGCGCTCGACCGTCTCGCCTGCGCGTTTCCATTCGCCCTGCATCACGTCGTTGGCGAGGATGACCGGGGACTTCAGGTAATTCAGGAAATTGTTCACCGCCGTCTTGATCGGGTCCGGAACCAGATCGCGATAAGTCACAGCGATTGGACGGAGGATCACCACGTCGACCGCCTGGTTGACGGCGAAGATGTGGCGGTTGAGCGGCTCGAAAGGATCCCTGGCGTCGTCGTTCATCGAGGCGCAGCCCGACAGGATCGCTGCGGCGATCAGCGGTGCGGCGAGAGAGGAAACCGAGGGACGGGCGCGGACCATGCGGGGTTCTCTGACGAGGTTTATAGCGCGCTTGAGCTTACGGACGGGCTAATCCGAAGGAACCGTTCGGGTACCACAGGGCCTATGAAAACGCCATACGGTTAACCGCTTCAAAGGGGTAGCGGGCCGGGGGCTGTGGCCGCAAAGCGACAGTTGCGCTCATAGACGCTTTCGCATATAAAGATGTCCTTATATGATTTGAGGGCGTGGGCACTTTGGATCAAATCCTCACCATTCTCAGGGCGGCGGCCGAACCGACGAGGCTTCGGCTATTGGCTTTGCTTGCCGAGGCCGAGCTCACGGTGAGCGAGCTTACGCAGGTATTGGGCCAGAGCCAGCCTCGGATCTCCCGTCACCTGAAATTGATGGGGGAGGCCGGCCTGCTGGAGCGCCACCAGGAGGGCAGCTGGGCCTTCTTCAGGCTGGTGGGCGAGGGGGCGACCGCGGGGTTGGCCCGGGAGCTGGTAGCGGCTTTGCCGGCCGAAGACCCCACCCTGCACCGCGACCGGACCCGACTCGCCGAGATCCGGCGGGCGCGTGCCGAGGCGGCATCCGCCTATTTCCGCGCCAGCGCGCCTGAGTGGCACCGCATCCGTTCCCTTCATATCGACGACCGCGAGGTCGAATCGGCGCTTCTCCAGGCCCTGGACCCGGACGGCCATGGCGGGCTTCTCGACGTCGGCACGGGGACCGGCCGGATCCTGGAGCTGTTCGGCTCCAAGATCGAACGCGGCCTCGGGGTCGATGCGTCGCGCGAGATGCTGGCGGTTGCCCGCGCCAATCTCGACAAGGCCGGCCTCCGTCATTGCTCGGTGCGGCACGCCGACATGTACACGCTGCCGATTCCCGATCGCAGCTTCGAGTGCGTGGTGATCCACCAGGTGCTGCACTTCGCCGAGCGCCCCGACCTGGCGACGGCCGAGGCGGCCCGGGTGCTGGCGCCGGGCGGGAGCCTCGCCATCGTCGATTTCGCCCCCCATGAGCTCGAAGAGCTCCGCAGCGATCATGCCCATCGCCGCCTGGGCTTCGCCGACGCCGAGATCCAGGCATGGCTCATGGCGGCGGGCCTGTCGCCGGAGGCCCCCATCCATCTTCCTGGTCGGCCGCTCACGGTCGGCATCTGGATCGGCCGTCGCCCGGCCGAGTCGCATTCCCTGCGTCGGCCGCGCACCCCGCCCGCCAATGATCCGGCCCGGGCCGCTCTCGGAGAGTCGCGATGACGCCGCTCGTCTCCTTCGAATTCTTCCCGCCGAAGACCGAAGCCATGGAGCAGACGCTCTGGCAGGCGATCCAGCGTCTGGCGCCGCTCGGACCGCGATTCGTCTCCGTCACCTATGGCGCCGGCGGCTCGACCCGGGCGCGCACCCACGCGACCGTGCGCCGCATCCTGGAAGAGACCAACCTGACGCCGGCCGCGCACCTCACCTGCATCGGCGCCAGCCGGGTGGAGATCGACGAGGTGGCGCGGGGCTACGCCCAGATGGGCGTCCGTCATCTGGTGGCGCTTCGCGGCGATGTCCCGGCCGACGGGCCGGGCGTCCATCCGGAGGGATATCGCTACGCCTCCGAGCTGGTCGAGGGGCTCGCGCGCATCGGCGACTTCGACCTCAGCGTCGCCGCATATCCCGAGGTGCATCCGGAAGCGACGTCCGCCGCGGCCGACCTGGACGCGCTGAAGCGCAAGATCGACGCTGGCGCCACCCGCGCCATCACCAACTTCTTCTTCGATGCCGACACCTACCTTCGCTTCGTCGAGCGCGTAAGGGCCGCGGGCATCACCGTGCCGATCGTGCCCGGCATCCTGCCGGTGACCAACTTCGCCCAGGTGGTGAAGTTCGCCGGCCAGAACAAGGTCGCCGTGCCGCAGAAGCTGGCGGACCGCTTCGCCGGTCTCGACGACGATCCGGAGACGCGGCGCCTCGTCGCCGTCACTACGGCCGCCGAGCTCTGCCAGAAGCTGCAGGCCGAAGGCGTCAACGAATTCCACTTCTACACGCTGAACCGCGCCGAGCTGACCTACGCGCTTTGCCATCTGCTCGGCGTCAGGCCGGCGCAGCCGGCAGGCCAGCCGGCGCTGGCGAATTGAGGACCGACTTATGAGCCGTTTCCTGAAGGCCTTGGAAGAGCGCGTGCTGCTTTGCGACGGCGGGCTCGGCAGTCACCTGCAGTCGCTCGACCTCGACATCGAGCGCGACTTCCGCGGCGCCGAGAACTGCTCGGAGATCCTGAACGAGTCGCGCCCCGACGTGGTGAAGGCGTTTCACCGCGGATTTCTCGAAGCCGGGGCCGACTGCGTCGAGACCAACACCTTCGGCGGCTCGCCGATCACGCTCGGCGAATTCGACATGGAGAGCCTCGCCTTCGATCTCAACCGGCGCGCCGCCGAGCTTGCCAAGGAGACGGTCGCGGAATTCTCGGGCGAGCGCTTCGTGCTGGGCTCCATCGGCCCCGGCACCAAGCTGCCGAGTCTCGGCCATATCGACTACCAGAGCCTCGAGGATGCGCTGACGATCCAGTCGCGCGGCCTCGTTGCCGGCGGGGCCGATGCCTTCATCGTCGAGACCTGCCAGGACCCGCTTCAGCTCAAGGCCGCGGTCAACGGCGCCAAGCGGGCGATGGCCGAGTCCGGCTCGGCATTGCCGATCCTGGTGACCGTCACCGTCGAGACCACCGGCACGCTTCTGGTCGGCACCGACATCGCCGGTGCTGCCACGGTGGTCCGCGCCCTCGACGTGCCGGTGATGGGCCTCAATTGCGCGACCGGCCCGCAGGAGATGGCCGAGCATGTGCGCTGGCTCGCCGAGAACTGGCCGGGGCCGATCGCGATCCAGCCCAATGCCGGCCTGCCCGAGCTGGTCGACGGCAAGACCCATTACCCGCTAACGCCGCGCGAGCTGGCGACTTGGCACGAGCGCTTCGTCACCGAGGACGGGGTCAGCTTCATCGGCGGCTGCTGCGGCACGCGGCCGGAGCACACCCGTGCCCTCGACGACATGCTGCGCCGCCTCGATCCGAAGCGGCCGAAGCCGCGCGAACGCTCGGTGTTCTGGATGCCGGCGGCGGCCTCTCTCTACGGCCAGGTGCCGCTCCGCCAGGAGAACGCCTATTTCGCCATCGGCGAGCGCTGCAACGCCAACGGCTCGAAGAAATTCCGGGAGCTGCAGGAGAAGCACGATTGGGAAGGCTGCGTCGCCATGGCGAAGGAGCAGGTGCAGGAGGGCTCGCACGCCCTCGACATCTGCACCGCCTTCGTCGGCCGTGACGAGATCGCCGACATGACCGAAGTGGTGACGCGGCTTCGGGGATCCGCCAACGCGCCGCTGGTGATCGACTCGACCGAGCTGCCGGTGCTGGAGACGGCGCTCAAGTTCTACGGCGGCAAGGCGATCCTGAACTCGATCAACTTCGAGGACGGCGAGGAGGCGGCCGAGCAGCGGATGGTGCTGGCCAAGCGCTTCGGCGCGGCGGTGATCGCGCTCACCATCGACGAGGCCGGCATGGCGAAGGATGCCGACGGCAAGGTCCGCCTTGCCAAGCGCCTCCACGACTTCGCCTGCGGGCGCTTTGGGCTCGAATCCTCGGATCTGATGATCGACCCGCTGACCTTCACCATCTGCACCGGCAACGAGGACGACCGCAAGCTCGGTCTTTGGACTCTGGACGCGATCGAACGGATCCGAACCGAGCTGCCGGACGTGCAGATCGTGCTCGGGCTCTCCAACATCTCCTTCGGCCTCAACCCGCCTGCCCGCCAGGTGCTGAACTCGGTGTTCCTGGACGAAGCGGTGAAGCGCGGCATGACCGCGGCCATCGTCCATTTCTCGAAGATCCTGCCGCTCCACAAGATTCCGGAGACGGAGGCCGAGACCGCGCTCGACCTCATCTATGACCGCCGCCGCGAGGGCTACGATCCGCTGCAGGCCTTCATGGCGCTGTTCGAGGGCCGGGCCTCCGGGCCGAAGGTGAAGAAGGAGCGGCCGGCGACGATCGAGGAGCGTCTGAAGCAGCGCATCGTCGACGGCGACCGCATCGGCCTTGAGGAAGACCTCGAGCTCGCGCTCACCACCTACAGCCCGCTCGACGTCATCAACAATCTCCTGCTCGACGGCATGAAGGTGGTCGGCGAGCTGTTCGGCTCGGGCAAGATGCAGCTTCCCTTCGTGCTGCAGTCGGCCGAGACCATGAAGAAGTCGGTGGCCTATCTCGAGCCGCGCATGGAGCGGATCGAGGGCCAGCAGAAGGGCACCGTGGTGCTGGCGACGGTCAGGGGCGACGTCCATGACATCGGCAAGAACCTGGTCGACATCATCCTGACCAACAACGGCTACAAGGTGGTCAATCTCGGCATCAAGCAGCCGATCGCCGACATCCTGAAGGCGGCCGAGGAGCACAAGGCCGATGCCATCGGCATGTCGGGCCTGCTGGTCAAGTCGACCGTCATCATGAAGGACAACCTAGTCGAGATGACCCGGCGCGAGCTGCAGACGCCGGTTCTGCTCGGCGGTGCGGCGCTGACGCGTACCTATGTCGAGGACGACTGCACCAAGACCTATGCCTGCGGCCGCGTCGCCTATGCCCGCGATGCCTTCGATGGCCTTGCCTTGATGGACAAGGTGATGAGCGGCGGCTTCGACACCATGCTCGCCGAGCGCGCCTCCGCCCGGGAAGGCAAGGCAACCAACAAGAAGCGCAAGCTGGGGCAGGCGGCGGCCAACGACCAGACCATCGACGAGGCCTGGATCCTCAATCGTCGCCGCGAGCTCACCCGCGGCCAGCCGATCGCGGTGCCCCCCTTCTTCGGTCCGCGCTTCCTCGAGCAGGTGTCGGCCAAGGCGCTGGTGCCGTTTCTCAACGAGATGACGCTCTACCAATTCCAGTGGGGCTTCCGGAAGTCGGGCAAGACCCGGAGCGAATACCGCCGCTTCGCCGAGACCGAGCTGAAGCCGATCCTCCGTCGCATCCTCGGCATCGCCTATGAGCGGGAAATCCTGCAGCCGCAGGCGATCTACGGTTATTGGAAGGCCGCGGCCCAGGGCAACGACCTGATCCTCTTCCAGGAGGACGGGACGACCGAGGCCGCGCGCTTCACGCTACCCCGCCAGAGCGACGGCGAGCGCTTCTGCATCGCCGATTTCGTCCGCGACGTGACCGACAACGAGCGCGATGTCATCGGCCTCCAGGTGGTCACCATGGGCGCAAATGCCTCGACGGTCGCCCGCGACTGGTTCGGCGCCGACCGCTACCAGGACTATCTCTATCTGCATGGCCTCTCGGTCGAGATGGCGGAGGCGATGGCGGAGTACGTCCACAAGCGCATCCGCGCCGAGCTGGGCTTCACCTCCGACGAGGCCCGCGACATGGACGGCCTCTTGAAGCAGGAGTATCGCGGCAGCCGCTACTCCTTCGGCTACCCCGCCTGTCCGAACCTCGGCGATCAGCGCCAGCTGCTCGAGCTGCTCGATGCGGGGCGGATCGGCGTGACGCTGACCGAGGAGGACCAGCTCGATCCCGAGCAGTCGACCTCGGCCCTGGTCATCCTGCACCCGAAGGCGAAGTACTTCTCGGTCTGACTAAAGTACGAGCTATGGACGCGCTGTTAATGCGCCCTCGCTCGGGCCTCAATGCCGCGCATTGAGGTACGCTCGGACACCAGCGCGATTTCGGAAGACCTCGCGGCGGCGCGATCCGCGTACCTCGATTGCAAAGCAATCGAGGCTTGAGCGGAGCGCGTGATCGCCGCGTCCGAATTCCTTTCCGTGGTATAATCCCCTCATGCCCTCCCTCGACCTTCTCTTGCCCTTCGCGCTGGCGACGCTGGTCTTCGCGATCGTGCCCGGTCCGGCGATCCTTTACACCGCGGCGCAGACGCTGGCCCGCGGCAGCCGGGGCGGCCTCCTGGCGGCCGCCGGCATCCATGTCGGCGGCTTCGCCCATGTGATCGCGGCGGCGGCGGGCCTCTCGGCGGCGCTCGAGCTGGTACCCGATCTCTACGCCGCGGTCCGGCTTGCCGGCGCGGCCTACCTCGTCTGGCTCGGCTGGTCGATGATCCGCCGTCGTTTGGACGGCGAGGCGCTGCCGGCGGTACGCGACCGAGATGCCCGCCGGGCGTTCGTCGAGAGCATCCTGGTCGAGGCCCTCAATCCGAAGGCGGCGATGTTCTACCTCGCCTTCCTGCCGCAATTCGTCGACGCAGGTGCCGCCTGGCCGGCCTGGGCGCAGTTCCTCGTCCTCGGCTGGATCGTCAATCTCATCTTCACCCTGGCCGATCTCGTCACGGTGGTGCTGGCCACGCGCCTGCTGGCTGGCCTCCGCCGTAGCCCGGCCGCCGCGCGGGCCTTCAGGATCGTCGGCGGCACCACCCTCATGGGTCTCGGCGTCCAGCTCGCGGTTTCCCGCCAATAGGCGGTCGTTAACCGCGATTTAACCCGGCCGGCCTAGACCCGCTCAAGCCTGCTCTGTAAGCTGCGATGTATTCTAAACAATACCTGGGTCCGCCTGGCCGCCGGCCGGGGCGGCCGGCGATGGGATTGAACGATGTTCAACATGTTCTTCACCAAGAAGAAGGTCGACCCGAACCAGCCGCCTCCCGGCAAGACGGCGGCGGTGATCAAGTCCAGCCGGGCACGGATCGACTCCCAGGTGTTCCACCTCTACCAGTGGGATGGCTTCGGCTTCATCCTGAAGCCCTACAAGGGCGACCTCATCGCCACCCAGAACTTCTATCCCCAGATCACCATCGAGCTCGAGAACGACTCCATCACCATCGCGGCGACGGCCGAGGTGCTGACCGTCGGCGAGGACCTCGCCGCCAAGTGGATCACCATGACCGGGGCCGAGGCGCGGTGGCTGAAACGCTACATGTTGCGGCATGGGCCGGGCTACAATCCAAATACCCAGGAACCGACGGCAGCCGAGCCCGAAGAGAAGGCTGACGGCCAGGGCAAGCCCGGCGAGTCCAAGCCCGCTGACAAGGCTGCCAAGCCGGCGGAGAAGGCCAAAAAGTAGGCCGGCCGCGGGATCCATACCGCGCCCTTAACTGTTGAAAACCCTTGATTCGTTGTCCGTCCCGTCGTAGCAGACGGGTCGGGTGGGAAGACGGTCCGGGAGGCACGGGCGACGGAGTCCGCGCAATGGCACGCCGCGTCCGAACGCATGCCGTCTTTCCGCCATAGTCGGTCCTAATTTAGTCGCCAAGGTCGAGCATCTTCGTGGCCGTCACAACGGGCCGTGAACGCTGGTAGAGCGTCAGGTCCCAAGGAGCCACGACGGGATGAGGCAGTCAGAGGGGCGGTATGGTGAGCATCAGTCGGGAGACGCAAATCGTGGAGACGGTCCGAGCATGAGCTCCACCGTCCTCGTCACCGGCGGCGCCGGCTACATCGGCAGCCATGCCTGCAAGGCGCTCGCCCGCGCCGGCTTTCGTCCCATCGCCTATGACAACCTCGTCTACGGCCACGCCGATGCGGTCAAGTGGGGCCCCCTGGTCGATGGCGACATCGCCGACGGCCCCCGGCTCCGGGCCGTCCTCAGCGCCGAGCGCGTGGTCGCGGTCATGCACTTCGCCGCTTTCGCCTATGTTGGCGAGTCGATGACCGACCCCGCCAAGTACTTCCGGAACAATACGGTCGGCACGCTGACCCTGCTGGACTCGATGCGCGACGTCGGCGTCGATCGCATCGTCTTCTCTTCCACCTGCGCCACCTACGGCATCCCCAGCGAGGTGCCGATCTCGGAATCGACGCCGCAGCGCCCGGTCAATCCCTATGGCGAATCCAAGCTGATGGTCGAGCGCGTGCTCGAGTGGTACGACCAGGCCTACGAGACCAAGTCGGTCTGTCTTCGCTACTTCAACGCCGCCGGCGCCGACCTTGAGGGCGAGATCGGCGAGAGCCACGACCCCGAGACCCACCTGATTCCGCTCGCCATCAAGGCGTCGCTGGGACAGGCGCCGGCGCTCCGGGTCTTCGGCACCGACTATCCGACGCCCGACGGCACCGCGATGCGCGACTTCATCCATGTCGAGGATCTGGCCGACGCCCATGTGCGGGCGCTCCGCCATCTGCTGCATGGCGGCCAGTCCCTGAAGCTCAACCTCGGCACCGGCAAGGGCCACACCGTGCGCGAGGTCGTCCGCGCGGTCGAGCGCGCCACCGGCCGGCCGGTTCCGGTGATCGAGGCGCCCCGGCGTGCCGGCGATCCGCCGGCTCTGGTCGCGGATGCGAGCCAGGCCCGCCTCAAGCTCGACTGGATTCCGACCCGGTCCGATCTCGACACCATCGTCACGTCGGCCGTCCGCTGGCACGAGCGTCCCCAGGACCGGCCGCTCGCCGTCGCCGCGGTCTGAGCCACCAGGAAGTCGCACCGATGTCCGTCGTCATGGCCGATCCGCCGTCCCAGGCTGCACCTGCGGGCGTAGATAAGCCCAAAGGCGTCAGCACCTCCCGCATCGTTGCCCACGGCAAGTTCTTCTTCCGGGGCGACGAGAAGCATTTCCTCAAGGGCGTGACCTACGGGCCGTTCGGCCCGGGGACCCACGGCGCGCAGCTGCCGGAGAAGGACGTCATCACGCGCGACCTGGCGCTGATGCGCGAGCTCGGCTGCAACATGCTTCGCGTCTTCACCGTGCCGCCGCGCTGGTTCCTCGACATGTGCGGCGAGGCCGATGTCGGCGTGATCGTCGGCGTCCCCTGGACCCAGCACGTCGCCTTCCTGGACTCCCGCGCCGAAAAGAACCGCATCCGCCAGGCGATCCGCGACGGCGTCAAGGTCAATGCCGGCCATCCGGCGCTGATCGCGCATCTGGTCGGCAACGAGATCTCGCCCGACATCGTGCGCTGGCACGGCGCCGAGAAGGTCCGCGACTTCTTGGAAGAGCTGTACGACATCGCCAAGGAAGTCGATCCCGAGGGGCTGGTCTCCTACGCCAGCTATCCGTCGACCGAGTATCTCAACCTCGACTTCTTCGATTTCCTGTCCTTCAACGTCTATCTCCATCGCGAGAAGGACTTCCGTGCCTATCTGATGCGGCTGCACAACCTCGCCGTCGACCGGCCGGTGGTGCTGACCGAGTTCGGCATGGACTCCATGCGCGAAGGCGTGGAGGCACAGGCCGAGACGCTGAAATGGCAGGTGCGGGCTGCCTACGACATGGGCGTCGCCGGCACCTCGATCTTCGCCTGGACCGACGAGTGGTTCACCGGCGGCTTCCTGATCGAGAACTGGGCCTTCGGCCTGGTCGATCGCGACCGCCAGCCGAAGCCGTCGTTCCACGCGGTCCGCACGGTCTATCACGAGAGCCTGCCGCCAAAGCTGCCGTCGTATCCGAAAGTCTCGGTCGTGGTTTGCGCCTACAACGCCGAACGCACCATGGATCCGTGCCTCGAGTCGCTGAAGAAACTGACCTATCCGAACTATGAGGTCGTGGTCGTCAACGACGGCTCCAAGGACAAGACCCTCGAGATCACCGAGCGCCACGGCTACACCAAGATCATCAGCCAGGAGAACAAGGGTCTCTCGGTCGCCCGCAATGTCGGGCTTCAGCATTCGACCGGCGAGATCATCGCCTATACCGATTCCGACTGCGTCGCAGACCCCGATTGGCTGACCTACATGGTCGCCAAGATGCTGTCGGCGGATCTCTATGCCTGCGGCGGTCCGAACTTCCCGCCGCCGGAGGATTCGCTGGTGCCGTCCGCGGTCGCGGTCTCGCCCGGCGGCCCCACGCATGTGCTGGTCTCCGACGACGAGGCCGAGCACATCGCCGGCTGCAACATGGCGTTCCGCCGCGAGGCGCTGGAGAAGATAGGCGGCTTCGATCCGCAGTTCCGCGCCGCCGGCGACGACGTCGACCTTTGCTGGCGCCTCCAGTTCGCCGGCTACAAGATCGGCTTCAGCCCGGCCGCCACCGTCTGGCACTTCCGCCGCAACACGGTCGAAGCCTATTTCGGCCAGCAGCGCGGCTACGGCAAGGCCGAGGCGATGGTCTATGCCAAGCATCCGTTCCGCTTCAACCTGTTCGGCCAGGCGAAGTGGCTGGGCCGCATCTATGGCGATCTCTCCGCGTCGATGCTGCTGTCCTCGAAGCCGATCATCTATTCCGGCATCTTCGGCCGCGGCCTGTTCCAGACGCTCTACGAAGCGCCGTCGTCGATCGCGGCCTTCCTGCCGTTGACCTTCGAATGGAGTTTGGTCGCCTGGCCGCTGGCTCTGGCCGGCGTCCTCGTCGGCGGGCAGATGTGGCTCGCGATCCTGCCGCTGCTGCTGTCCTTCGCCATCGCCATCGCCGGCTCGCTCCGTGCGCCGGTCGATCCGCGCTTCACCGGCTTTCGTGCCCGGGCGTTGATCGCCTTCCTGATCTATGCCGGGCCGCTTGCCCGCGGTTGGGAACGCATCAAGTGGCGTGTCAAGGGCCTGACCCAGGTCGACCCGATCCAGTATGAGCCGGTGCGCCAGACCGCCGAGATCAAGCCGGTGCAGCGGGCCTTCTACCTCTCCTACTGGAATGAGAAGGGGATCGAGAAGGAAGCACTGCTGCAAGGCGTCCACGACTTCCTGGTGCCGCGGAAGTACTTCGTCATCGTCGACGAGGGGTGGAGCGACTGGGACCTGAAGGTCAGCCGCGGCCTCTGGGCCAGGGCGGAGCTGAAGGCCGTCGGCGAGAACCATGGCGATCCCAAGCGCCTGATCCGGCTTCGGGTCGCGCTCCGCCTCTCGCGACTCTCTTCGCTGGTGCTCAAGATCTATGGCGGTGTGGCGTTGCTGGGCCTCTTCTTCGGCCTGCCTTCGGTCGCCATCGCCGCGGTCGCCGTCGGCGCGATCAACGGTGCCGCCATTCTCTATGAAACCTTTCGCCTCGGGCGCGTGTTGCATCGGGTGACCGAGATCGTCGCCGGGCGCGTCGGGCTTTCATCGCTCGCCGAGCGCGGTCCCATATCCCCCTGAAGACCACCGGAGCTCACGCATGAGCGGTGTGCTTCGCAAGGTCCTGCCGTATCTCCGGCCCTATTACTGGACCTTTGCCTTCTGCCTGTTCCTGGTACTGGCGCTCACCGCCGTCGAGCTGGTGAAGCCCTGGCCGCTGCTGATCGTGGTCGACAACGTGCTGGGCGGGAAGCCGCTGACGGTGCCGCTGCTCGCCGGCCTGCCTCCGGAAGTTCTGCTGGCTGTGGCCTGCATCGGCATCGTTGCTGTCCAGGCAGTGGTCGGCCTCGGCAGCATGTGGTCGAATCACGTCTCGATCAATCTCGGCCACCGCATGGTGACCGATCTCCGCGACGACCTTTACGGCCATCTGCAGCGGCTCTCGCTGGTCTTCCACAGCCGCCAGCGCATCGGCGACCTGATGTACCGCATCACCGCTGACACCTTCGCCGTGCAGACGCTGATGCTGAACGGCGTGCTGCCGGTGGTGCAGGCCATCACCATGCTGATCGGCATGTTCATCATCATGTGGGGGATGGATTCGACCCTCACGCTGGTGTCGCTGGTCGTCGTTCCCGCGCTCTACATCACCATCGTCGCGCTCGACCGCCCGATCGTCGATGCCGCGACCGAGATGAAGATGACTGAGAGCCAGGTCTATTCGCTGGTGCAATGGGCGATGGGCGCGATCCGCGTCGTCCAGGCCTTCGGCAAGGAGGAGGACGAGCGGCTCCGCCTCCTGACCGCGACCCAGGCCAGCATGCGGGCCAACCTCCGGCTCTACAACTGGCAGACCGCCTATTCGGCCATCGTCAACACCGTGATCGCGGTCGGCACGGCGCTGGTGCTCTATGTCGGCGCCGAGGCGGTGTGGAGCGGCCGGCTGTCACTGGGCCAGCTGCTCGTCTTCGTCTCCTATCTCGCGACGCTCTATGGCCCGATCAACACGATGAGCCAGACCTGGGCGCAGATCCAGGGAGCCCGCATCGGCGCCAAACGCGTCTTCGAGATCCTCGACATCGCGCCCGACCTCAAGGATGGGCCGCGGCCGTGGCCGGAGAAGGTCGAGGGCCGCATCACCTGGCGCAACGTCGCGTTCAACTATTCCCCCGAGGTCTCGGTCCTCAAGGGCATCGATCTCGACGTGAAGCCGGGCGAGAAGATCGCTGTGGTCGGACCGACCGGCTCCGGCAAGTCGACCATGCTGTCGATGCTGCCGCGCTTCTTCGATCCGGTGTCCGGGGTGGTCGAGATCGACGGCGTCGACATCCGCGAATATCCGATCCGCGAGCTTCGCCATCACGTCGCGCTGGTCCTGCAGCCGCCGATGATCTTCCCGCTGTCGGTCCGCGACAACATCGCCTACGGCCGCCCGGATGCCAGCATCGAGGAGATCGAGCGGGCGGCGAGGCTGGCCCGCATCGACGGCTATGTCGCCCGCCAGCCCGCCGGCTACGAGACCATGATCGGAGAGGGCGGAGCGGCGCTGTCGGAAGGCGAGAAGCAGCGGATGACCATCGCGCGCGCCATCGTGATGAATGCGCCGGTGCTGATCCTGGACGAGCCGACCAGCTCGCTCGACGCCCAGACCGAGGCCGAGGTGATGGCGGGCCTGGCCGAGCTGACCCTCGGGCGCACGGTGTTCACCATCGCGCATCGCCTCTCGACCATTCTGACGGCCGACCGCATCGTGGTCCTGAAGGACGGCGTCATCGTCGAGGAAGGCCCCTTCGCCACCCTCATCGCCAAGAACGGCGAGTTCGCCAAGCTCTACAAGACCCAGTTCCAGGAAGGACCGCCACGACCGGAGTAGAGCGGCCGGCGGGGTGTCTTAGGGCACGAACATCTCGTTCAGCGCCGAGCTGGAGCCACCCGGGGTCGGGCCGCCGCCGATCGCATAGATCCTGCCGTTGGCCACCGCGGCGCCGAGGCCGTGGCGCGCGGTCGGCAGCTTGGGCAGCTTCGTCCAGGTATTGATCTTCGGATCATAGGCCTCGACCTGATGGAAGGTGCCGGCGGGCGACTCGCCGCCGACGATGACGATCCGGCCGTTCAGCACCGCGCCGGCGATGCCGCTCCGGATCGTCGGCAGGGGCGCCCGCTTCTCCCAGCGGTCCGTCGTCGGGTCGTAGACCTCGTTGTCGCCGAGGTTCCGGGCGTAGCTGCCGTTGACCCGTCCGCCGATCGCGTAGAGGCGGCCGTCGAGCGTGACGACGGCCAGGTGATCGCGGGGCGTCGGCAACGGCGCGAGTGCCGTCCAGGTATCGGTCGCGGGGTCGTAGGCCTCATGCGCCGATGTGTTATGCCGGTTCGCATCGCCGACGCCGGAGACCGCGTGGATCTTCCCGTCCAGCACCGCCGCCGCCAGGGCGCCCCGCGCCGTCGGCAGGGGGGCCAGCGTCCGCCAGCTGTTGGCTACGGGATCGTATTCATGGACCTCGTTCGTCGGATTCCAGCCGTCGACATATCCGCCGATCAGGTAGAGCTTGCCGCCGAGGCCGACCGCCGCCGGGTGATGCACCCCCTTCGGGATCGGCGCGCCGCGGGTCCATTTGTCGGTGGCCGGATCGTAGATCTCGATCTCATGCACATGGGTGATGCCGCCGACCGCGTAGATCTTGCCGCCGAGCTCGGCCACCGCGATCTCCGCCCGTGCCGCCGGCATCGGCGCCACCGCCTTCCATTTGCCGGGCTCGGCAGCCGCGTCCGGGCTCCGGATGAGAGCCACGCTGCAAAGCGCGGCGGCGGCGATGAGGCAGCGGATACCGGTCATGTCATCCTCCCGGGTACGGCCCAAGCGTCGAGACGATCCCCTCGTGCCGGGCTATTCTGGCACGAGTCGCAGGATCGAGCGGGGACGAGGTTATGACAAGCCGGCTGCCCTGGGTCATTGGCCTGATGCTAGCCCTGGTGGCCGGCGTCCTGGTGCCGCTTGCGGCGCGCAGACGCCGGTGCCGGCGCCACCGCCCGCCCTGGCTCTCCCCGGCTCGCCGACGGGGCCGAGCGAGGTCCGGGTCAGCGTCCACATCAACGACATCCAGCAGGTCAACCTCCGCAGCCACAGCTTCTACGCCGACATCTATGTCGGGTTCCGCTGGCGCGATCCGGAGCTGGAACCGGCCAAGACGATGACCTGGATGAATCCCTTCCAGCTCTGGGCGCATGTCAGCCGGACGATGACCAACGGGCCGCGCCGGCTCCCGGACGGCGACCTGTTCGAATGGGTCAGAAACCGCGGCGAGTTCGACATCGCGCTGCCGCTTCACCAGTATCCGTTCGACCGGCAGGTTCTGGTGGCGGAGTTCTCCGACCGTGCCACGCCGTCCAGCCGCATGAAGTATGTCCTGGAAGACATCAGTATCGCCGAGGATATCGGTCTGCCCGGCTACGAGCCGGAAAAGCCGCGTCTGGTGGGCTACCAGGCCCATGGCCTCGGTGCGCTCGAACGCCTGGAAGGGCAATCGGACGATGATTTCACGCGTGTCCGCATCGAGATTCCGATCGCTCGACCCTGGCTGCCCTATGCGGTGAAGCTGCTGGTGCCGCTGTTCATCGCGACTGCGTGCTCCGCCCTGATGTTCGTGGTCCCGCCGCAGTTCGTCGAGGCGCGGATGGGCCTTGGCATCACCTCGATCCTGACCCTGGTGGCGCTCCAGCTCACGCTGAACGCCGACCTGCCGGACGTCGACTACCTGATGATGCTGGATAAGCTCTACATCGCCGGCTATCTCTTCGACTTCGCTGCCATGGCGGGCGTGGCCTGGGCCACCAGCCGGCATCTGAACGACCTCGCCGGGCCGGCGATCCGTGTCCTCGACCGCAGGATCATCACAGGTCTTGCCAGCAGCTACATGGTGCTGGTGCTGCTGGCGATGACGACGAGCGGAGAGTGATGTTGCAAGGGCGTCTGGCGCCTGCCGGCGACGCATGCTTTCCTGCTGACGATGACCCTGGCGACCTTGTGAAGGCCTCTCCATGACCCGCGTCTTCAACCGCATGACCACCAAGCTGCCGCCGATCGCCGTGCGCGCGGAGGGGCTGCATATCTGGGACTCGACCGGCAAGTCCTACATCGATGCCTGCGGCGGCGCGGCGGTTTCGTGCCTCGGCCACAACGACGCGCGGGTGGCGGAAGCCATGGCGGCGCAGATGAAGAAGCTCGACTACGTCCATCCGGGCTTCTTCTCGGGCGAGCCGGCGGAGCACTTGGCCGACATCCTGCTCGAGGACGCACCGAAGGGGCTCGACTACGCCTATTTCGTCTCGGGCGGCTCAGAGGCGATGGAGGCGGCGCTGAAGATGGCGCGGCAGTACTTCCTCGAGATCGGTCAGCCCAAGCGCTCGCGCTTCATCTCGCGGCGCCAGAGCTATCACGGCAACACGCTGGGTGCGCTCGCTGTCGGCGGCAACCTGGCGAGGCGCGAGCCCTACGCGCCGATGCTGATGGACGTGTCTCTGATCGCGCCCTGCTTCGCCTACCGCTTCAAGCGCGACGACGAGAGCGAAGAGCAATACGGCCGCCGCGTTGCCGACGAGCTGGAGGCAGAGATCCTCCGCCTCGGGCCGGAGACGGTGGCGGGCTTCACCGCCGAGACCGTGGTGGGGGCGACCACCGGCTGCGTCGCCGCGGTGCCTGGCTATTTCAAGCGCATCCGCGAGATCTGCGACAAGTACGGCGTGCTGCTGATCCTGGACGAAGTGATGAGCGGCATGGGCCGCACCGGCACACTGCACGCCTGCGAGCAGGAAGGAATCGCGCCTGATCTGATGACCATCGCCAAGGGCCTCGGCGGCGGCTTCCAGGCGATCGGCGCGGTTCTGGTGGCCGGCAAGGTGCACGACCCGATCACCAAGGGCACCGGCCTGTTCATGCACGGCCACACCTACATGGCGCATCCGGTCGCCTGCGCGGCCGGCCTCGCCGTGGTGAAGATCATCAAGGAGGAGAAGCTGGTCGAGCGCGTGGCGACGCAGGGCGTCAAGCTGCGCCAGCGTATGGACGCCCGCTTCGGCAACCACCCGCATGTCGGCGACGTCCGCGGCCGCGGGCTGTTCCAGGCGATCGAGCTGGTCGAGGACCGCTCGACCAAGGAGGCGTTCGATCCCAAGCTCGCCCTCCACGAGCGCATCAAGACCGAATGCATGGCTCGCGGGCTCTTGGCCTATCCGATGCCCGGCACCATCGACGGCCGAAAGGGCAACCACATGATCCTGGCGCCGCCCTACATCGTCACCGACGCCGACATCGACACCATCGTCGAGAAGCTGGGCGACTCGGTGGACGCCGCGATCGCGGGCCTGCCCGGGAAATAGGCGCGGTTTCGTCGGCGTCGGCGGCTGGAACATGGATGCGGCGATCCGGCTATAGTCTCCGGACCCCTCCCGCCATGGAACCGTACCCATGCCCGCTCCCAAGAACCCGCGCATCGCGCTGCTCGGCTACATCCTGGAGACCAACGGCTTCGCGCCGATGGCGACCGAGAAGGACTTCCGCCGCACCTGGGTTGACGGCGACGGCATCCTGAAGGACGCCGCCGCCAAGGCGCCGCGCGAGCCCGGCGGCTTCGTCGGCTTCATCTCGGGCATGAACGCCAGCGGCGCCTGGACGCCGGTGCCGCTGCTCTACACCTCCGCCGGCGCCTCAGGCCCGATGGACCAAGCCTTCCTCGACACCTTCCTCGAGATCGTCGCCGAGCGGATCAAGGCCGCCATGCCCTTCGACGGCATCTACATCCAGGATCACGGCGCCGCCGGCGCTACAGTCGACATCGACCCGGACGGGACCCTGTTCGCGCTGGTCCGCAAGGTGGTCGGGCCTGACATCCCGATCGTCGCCACCCTCGACCTGCATGCCAACGTCTCCGAGGCGATGGTCAGGCATACCGACGTCCTGATCGCCTATCTCACCAATCCGCATATCGACATGGTCGAACGCGGGCGCGAGGCGGCCGGCGCGATGCGCGAGCTTCTGTCGGGCGTGAAGACGGCGAAGGCCTTCATCCCGGTGCCGATCCTGCCGCCGCAGGTGGCGCTCCTCACCGACCGTGGCCCCTATGGCGAGGCGATCGACAAGGGCCAGAAGGCGGCCAAGGGTTCGATCCTCAACGTCTCCGTGCTCGGCAACTGCAGCTTCGCCGACTCGCCCAAGACCGGAATGAGCGTGATCGTGACCGCGCGCGAGAACCAGGCCGCCGCCGACGCGCTGGCGAAGGAATTGGCGCAATATCTCTGGGACCAGCGGCTCCGCTTCGTGCCCAAGGTCATGGAGATCGAGGAGGCAGTGAAGCGCCTCAAGGCCGTCTGCGGCGATCCCACGAAGAAGCCGCTCCTCTTCGCCGATTGCGCCGACAATCCCGGCGGTGGCGGGCGCGGCAACACCATCCATGTGCTGAAGGCCTTCCTCGAGGCCGGCATCGACCGCACCGCTTTCGGCATCTTCAACGATCCGCTGCTCGCGGCCGAAGCGCACCGGCTCAGTGTCGGTGCCCGGTTCACCGCCCAGCTCAACCGCGACGAGACCAACAAGCTCTCCGGCAAGCTGACCGCGCCGGCCGAGGTGATGGCGGTCAGCGACGGCGAGTTCGTCGGTCGCCGCGGCACCATGGGCGGCCGCAAGGGCAGTCTCGGGCCTTCGGCCTGGCTCCGCCTCGACGGCCGCATCGACGTCGTTTTTATCACCAACCGCCAGCAATGCCTCGACACCGAGATGATCGAGCATCTCGGCATCAAGGTCCGCGATATGCGGGGCGTCGTGGTGAAGTCGCGCGGCCACTTCCGGGCCGGCTTCAACGACATCTTCGCCGACGAGCAGATCCTCGAGGTCGATGCCCCCGGCCTTACCACGCCGGTGCTTCAGCGGCTGCCCTGGACCAATCTCCGCCGGCCGATCTGGCCGCTGGACGCGGACATGTCCTGGCAAGTGCCATCAGAGGTCGGCGTGCGGTAATCAGTGACCGCTAATCCCGATCTGGGCATTATCGGGGGGATGTTCGAGAAGTTCCTGGGACGGCCGCTCTTTCGATCGCGTGCCCACGCCATCACCGTGGCGGTCGGGTTCGTGGTCGCGGCCGTTTTCGGCGACATGCTGTTCGTCGTCGTCGAACTCGCCATCGGCGCCCCCTGGGACGACCTCGTATTCGGCCTCGCCGGCGCCGCGCTCGCCAGCATCCTTTACGAGCTGTGGACCGTCATGAGGCGGAAGCCGCTCTAGCCCTGCGCGAAGACCTTGCCGGCGGTCTTGGTGAGGTCGGCGGGCGCCGTTGGCCGCTTCAGGAACACCTTGTCGTCATCGGCCGTCGCGAACTTGAGGCCGGCCGCCTTGAGGGCGCCGTCGGGCACCTTCACGAGCGGCGTATAGCTCGGGTGGTGATGCTCGCGGTAGGGATTGTTCCGGGCGGCGTTGTAGCAGCAGATCATGGTCCAGCGCCGGCTGGCCGATCGGTTCTGGTCGGAACGGTGCAGCGTGTTGCAGTGGAAGAAGAGCGCGTCGCCCGGGTCCATCTCGCAGTAGACGGTCTCCAGCCGCTTCTTCGCCTCCTCGACCCGGCGGAGATCGGCACCGACCTGCTGTCCTTCCAGGAGCGCATGGTCGAGCCGGCCCATCAGATGCGATGACCGCAGCACCTGCAGGCAGCCGTTCGACCTGTCGCTGCGGTCGAGCGCGATCATCGTCGACGCCATCAGCGGGAACAGGCAGCCGTTGTTGTACCAATAGCCGTAGTCCTGGTGCCATTCCCAGGCGCCGCCCTCGAGCGGCTCCTTCGCCGTCAGCTTCGAGTGGTAGTGGTAGACCTCGCCGCCCAGCAGGTCTTCCATGGTGTCGACCATCCGCTCGCAGCGCGCGGCCAACCCGTAGACGCTGTCGCCCGGATGATTCCAGGTCACCATCCGTGTCACCGCGCCCTCGGCATCGCCACGGTTGTAGGAGTTGGCCTTGATGGTCGGATCGGTCTCCATCGCGCCCCGCAGCAGCGCGGTCTCCTCGGCATCGAAGAAGCCGGGAACGATCGCATAGCCGTCGCGATCGAAGGCCTGACGCTGCTCCGGGCTCAGCACGCTGGGCATGAGAGGCTCCACTTGTTTTCCAGGCTGGCAGTCTATCACCAGAAGCGCCGCCCCGTGGCAGGCTTGGCCTCCGCCCGGGCGAGGCCTATCGTCCGGATCGGCGACAGGGGAGGTGTCCGATGAGCGAACCAAAACCCATGGACCGTGCCGAGGTCGAGGCCTGCCTCGTCCGCGCCGGACTCAGCCTTTCGGCCGCGCAGGTCGACGAGATCCACCGCGTGTCCGGATACATCCGGCAGGTCCTCGATCGGGTCGGAACGGACCGGCCGATGTCGGCCGAGCCGGCGCTGATCTTCAAGTGCCCGACGCCGTGACCGACCTTCCGCAGGTGCCGACGATCGCCGAAGCGTCCCGGCTGATCGAGGCCAAGGCGATGTCGCCGGTCGAGCTCGCCGAGCTCTGCCTTCGCCGCATCCGGGCCTTCGACGACCGGCTCCACAGCTTCCTGCTGGTGACCGAGGAGGTGGCGCTGGCCGCCGCGCGCCGGGCCGAGACGGAGATCGCGGCCGGCCGCAGGCGGGGGCCGCTGCATGGCATCCCCGTCGGCCTCAAGGATATCTACGCGACAAAGGGCATCCGCACGACCGCGCATTCGCGGATCCTCGCCGACAATGTTCCGGTGGAGGACTCGACCGTCGCGGCCAGGCTGGCGGAGGCGGGCACGGTCCTGATGGGCAAGCTCGCCACCCATGAATTCGCCATGGGAGGCCCGTCCTTCGACATCCCCTGGCCACCGGCGCGCAATCCCTGGAACACCGAGCATTTCACCGGCGGCTCCTCCAGCGGCAGCGGTGCCGCGGTCGCGGCGGGGTTTGTGCTCGGCGCCACCGGCACGGACACCGGCGGCTCGATCCGCAATCCCTCCGCCTTCTGCGGCATCGTCGGCGTCAAGCCGACCTATGGCCTGGTCAGCCGTCACGGCATCCTCCCGCTCGCCTTTACCCTGGACCACGCCGGGCCGATGGCGATGACGGTCGAGGACTGCGCGATCCTGCTGCAGGCGATGAGCGGCCATGACGGCAGGGATCCGGCCAGCGCCCAGGTTCCGATCCCCGATTACCGCGCTGCGTTGCGTCAGGACCTGAAAGGCATCCGCATCGGCGTGCTCCGTCACTTCCACGAGGACGAGGCCCCGGTCGATGCGGAGGTGAAGTCCGCGGTTGAGGCGGCGCTGAAGACGATGGGCGAACTCGGCGCCGAGATCCGCGACGTCCGCCTGCCGCCGCTTGCCGATTTCAATGCCTGCGCCATCGTCATCGCGCTGACCGAGGCCTTCGCGATCCATGCGAAGGAGCTGAAGACCCGTTTCAACGACTATGGCGACAGTCTGCGCGATCGGCTGGCGCTGGCCACCCTCATCTCCGGACCCGACTATGTTCAGGCGATCCGCCTTCGCCACGAACTCGTGGCCGGAACCAGCGCGGCGATGCAAGGAGTCGACATCCTGGTCACGGCCGCGTCGTCCGGGCCGGCCCCCCGGATCGACGGCGTCGACAAGTATGGCATGTTCAAGCGTCACTCCCTGGCCATGCCGTTCAACCTGACCGGGCTGCCCGTGGTCACCGTTCCCTGCGGGTTTTCCGCCACCGGCTTGCCCTTTGGGCTCCAGATCGTCGGCCACCCCTTCGCGGACGCCACGGCGATGGCCGTCGCCCATGCCTATGAGCAGGCGGCGCCCTGGCGGCTGCGGCGGCCGGCGCTCCCGCCGAAGCCCTGAAGCGTCGGGCTCGTTGCGTCGTCGACCTCCCAGCGGCCATAATCCTTCGGCAGGGGAGGGGCCATGCTTCTTGTCGAAACCGCCGCGCCGGATCCGGCGATCCAGTCGCGCCCGGACCGGGTGCTGGCGCCGGCCGATCTCCGCCGCTTAAGCGAGCGGTCGGATGCCCAGGGTCTGACCCGCATCTTCATCCATCTTCTGCTGATCGCCGGCGGTGCGACCTTGGTGGCGCTGACCCGGGGCACGCTCTGGATCGTGCCGGCGATGCTGCTCCAGGGCTGGTTCCTGGTGGCGCTGTTCGCGCCGGTGCATGAGAGCGTCCACTACACCGCGTTCAAGAGCCGCCAGCTCAACATCGTCATCGGCTGGCTTGCCAGCGTGCCGACGCTGATCAACTCCAGCTTCTATCGCCTGTTCCACTACGCCCATCACCGCCACACCCAGGACCCGGCCAAGGATCCGGAGCTCGCAGGCCCGTTGCCGCGGACGGTGTGGGAGTACATCTTGCGGATAAGCGGTTGGGGCTACTACCGCAGCCGCGTCGACTTCTACGGCCGCATCGTCCGGGGCGACTGGCGCGACTTCCCCTACATCCCCGAGCGCGAGCGGGTCGGCGTTCGGCGGTCGGTGATCGCCATGCTGGCGGTGTTCTTCGGTGTCTTCGCATTCTGGTCCTGGCTCGATCCGTCGGGACCCTGGCTCTTCTGGCTGCTGCCGGTGGCGATGGCGCAGCCGATCCTCCGCGTCATGCTGCTCTCCGAGCACACGCTCTGCAGCGATGACGACAACGGCCTCACCAACACGCGCTCGACGCTGGTGAATCCGCTGATGCATCTGGTCCACTGGAACATGCCGTTCCATGCCGAACATCATCTCTATCCGTCGATCCCCTTCCATCGGCTGCCGCAGGCTCACCGCGAGATCGGCGACCGGTTCGCCCATGTGGCGCCCAGCTATTTCGAAACCCAGAAGCAGATCCTCCGCCGGATCACGGGGCGCCCATGACAACCGAAGCCAAGGTCTTCGAGGCCGGTGACGTCGTCCTCCAGTGCGGCATCACGCTCAAGGGTGCCAAGATCGTCTACACCACCTACGGCACGCTTGCGCCCGACAAGTCGAACGTCATCGTCTACCCGACCTCGTATTCGGCGCAGCACAGCGACATCGACTGGCTGATCAAGCCCGGCAGCATCCTCGATCCGTCGAAATACTTCGTCGTCATCCCCAACATGTTCGGCAATGGGCTTTCGACCTCGCCGAGCAATGTCGGGCCGCCGCTCGACAAGGGGCGCTATCCCAACGTCAGCGTCTACGACAACGTCGTGGCTCAGCGTCGGATGATGCGCGAGGTCTTCGGCGTCGAGAAGGTGAAGGCGGTGTATGGCTGGTCGATGGGCGGCCAGCAGGCCTATCACTGGGGGGCGCTGTTCCCGGAATCGGTCGGGCGGATCATCGCGCTCTGCACCTCTGCCAAGACCAGCGAGCACAACAAGGTTTTCCTGGAGGGCGTTCGGGCCGCGCTCACCGCCGACGAGGCCTTCCAGGACGGATGGTTTCATCGCGTGCCGGTTCGCGGTTTCCGCGCCATGTCCCGCGTCTATGCCGGCTGGGCCATCTCGCAGACCTGGTATCGCGAGAAGATCTACCTGCAGCAGGGTTTCGCCTCGCTCGAGGACTTCCTCGTGCATGGCTGGGAGGCCAACTACTTCCTCAGGCGCGAGGCCAACAACCTGCTGGCTCAGCTCTGGACGTGGCAATACGGGGACATCTCGGCCAACGACAAGTACAAGGGCGACTTCAAGGCGGCGCTCAAGGGCATCACCTGCCCTGCGCTGGTGATGCCGGGCGACCACGATCTGTACTTCCAGGTCGCCGACAACGAGATCGAGGTCGCCGGCATGCCGAACGCGCGGCTCGTGCCGATCCGCTCGATCTGGGGTCATCGCGCCGGCAACCCGCTGGCTAGCCCCGAGGACGAGCGCTTCGTCGCCAAGGCCGTGAACGAATTCCTGAACGCCTGATGCGCGCATAGGCGCCGGTGTCCTAGGGGCCTATGCTGCGCTCCACCCGGGCGCCCCCTGCCTGGACACGGTCAGCGGGAGCGGGCGCTCATGAGCGACAAGGTTGCCGAGCTCAGGGGCCGGCTCAGACGGCTCGAGCAGGAGCTGGATGCGGCCATCGACGAGGAGCAGCGGCGGACCGAGGACACCCGTCCCAATGGGAGACTCTCCGGTTCGCAACGTGCCGAGCAGCGCGGCCACCGGATCGGGATCCTCTCCTATCTCTGGTCCATGAATCCCTCGTCCCTGGTGGCCGTCCCGGCGACCTACGCCGTGATCCTCGCGATCGCGCTTCTCGATCTTCTGGCGACCCTGCACCAATGGACGACGTTTCCGATCTTCGGCATTCGCCGGGTCCGCCGCGCCGACTACATCGCCATCGACCGGCACAAGCTCAGCTATCTGAACGCGATCGAGAAGCTGAACTGCCTTTATTGCGGCTACTCGAACGGCGTCATCGCCTATGCCCGTGAGATCGCCAGCCGCACCGAGCAGTACTGGTGCCCGATCAAGCACGCCAAGCTGATCCGCTCGCCGCATCGCCGATATCCCGAGTTCCTCGAATACGGCGATGCCAAGGGCTATCGGGAGAAGCTGGCGGACTTCCGGAAGAAGGCGGGGGAGCCCTAGAGCGGCGAGACGCCGTCAGCGCCCTTCGAGCGCATAAGGCCGCCAGCGCGACGGCTCGTTCATCGCCTGCGAGGGCGGCCGTCCGGTCAGCGACATCCAGCGTGAGCGATACCAGGCCATCACCGCCAGCTCGAAGGTGATGCCGTCCGCCGGCGGTGCCTCGACGTCGAGCGCCGACCACGGGATCAGCGCCTCGAAGGTGATGCGCGGCTGGTCGGCACCGAAGTAATGGACCTTCCCGCTCAGCACCGGCGCACAGCTCGTGTCCTCCACCCGGCAGAGCTCGGCCCGCATCCGCTGAGAGCCGCCGGCGAGGCCTTCGCGCGGCGGGACGATGTGGATGCGAAAGCGCTGCGGCCCGCCGCCGGCATCGATGCCCAGATCGACCCGGAAGCTCTCGCCGCGCGGATAGTCGCCGGCATAAGCCAGGAGATCGAGGTCGTAGTAGTCCATGCCGATCACGGCGATCGAGAGGCCGTCGCGGCTCCAGGCGGCATAGGCCTCGCCGAAGGCGATCTCGTTCGGCTGGGGGATCAGCGGGGGAAGCAGCGCGCGCGTCTTGGGCCAGTCGGTGAGCACGCCGTCACCGATCCGCACGTCGGCTCTCGGCAGCGCGGTGCGGGCGCGGGACGGTGGCGCGCCGGGCCTGGCGTGCACGGCCGCGGCCTCGCGGTTGGCCTTGCCCAACGCGGCGATCAGCTCCTCATAGGGCCGGTCGGCTATGTCGACCAGGCCGAAATTATAGTCCTCGCCATCGGCGCGGCCGCCCGGCGGGTGGTCGTGGAACTGGAACCAGTGGGCGCCCACCGCATCGGGAAGCTGGGCGAAGCGTCGTGCCGCGGCACCTGCTCCGGCGGCGCGCTCGGCCTGGGTGTCGACCGTCATCAGATGGCCGGTGTTGTCGTTGCCGGATCGGTTCTCGCGGGCGGCGAAAAACCATTCGGAGATCAGCACCGGCTTCCGCTGCGTGATCTTGGAGATGCCGTCGAAGAAGTAGTGGGCGAGCCAGCCGTCAGGCGCATCGACGTTGTAGTTGGTCGAGACGACGTCGACCTCGCCGGCCATTGCCGCGACCGCGTCGGGGTCATAGTAGATCGGCAGGCGGTCGCCGAGGACCAGCGCCTCGGGATCGGCCGCGCGCAGCGCCGCCGCCGTCATCTTGTAATAGAGGCCGGACACCTGCTTGGCCCAGAGCCGGACGAAGTCGATGCCGCGTCCGCCCGGCTTCAGGCGGACCGGCTCGCCTTCGCTGGCCAGTAGGTCGGCGAACGAGGCGACGCCCTTCGGTGCCACGAAGTCGCGGGCGAAACGCTGGAAGTCGTCCTTGTAGTGCTGCGCCAGCGCCTCGATCATCCGCTGCTTGGTGATGCTGCGGGCCGGTTCCTGGATGTAGAAGGTGAAGAGCGCGCCCCGCCACCAGCCGACTTCGTTGTCGGTGTAGTAGCCGATGCGGCGCGGATCGCGGAGATAGGGGCGCACCAACCGGACGGCCATCTGGTTGAGGCGCGTCTCCGTCTCGGGTGCATAGGGATCGAACCAGTGGAAGCGGGCGTTCCGGCCGAGCTCGAGATTGGGCGTGAACGGCAGGTCGAGCGTGGATGACTCGAGCGACCAGCCGCCGGCGGTGTTGAATCCCCACCCGCCGAGGCGGACTCTGTTCCGCTTCGCCCAGTCCGCCACCGTCGGGTCGAAATGGCTCCAGTGATAGCGCTGCTCGCGGTTCGGATACGAGGTGCCGCCGTCGATGACGTTGACGCCGAGGGAGAAGAACCGCTCGCCGCAGGGAGTGACGAGCCAGGAGGCGCCGTCGTCGCGCGCGGTCGACCAACGGCTCGACGGCGCCCGGGCGAAGTCGGCGCAAGCCTCGACCGAGGCCGGCGCCAGCACCAGCAAGGCCAGCAGGATCCAGCGCATCAGCGCATCAGCGCAGCCGGCCGTGATAGCCGGCGAGGCGCCGTTGCCATTCGACGCAGCCGACGGCGCGATAGAGGCGGGCCGCGTAGTTGATGGCGGAGACGGCGGTCTGGCGCTCGGACTCGACGCAGGCGATCCCGACCATGGTCAGCACATCCGCTTCGGCGACGCGGTCGCCGATCATCTGGTAGAGCATCCTTGCCTCGCTATAGGCGATGCAGGCGGCATCGAGCCGGCCGCGGGCGGCATCGAGGTCGCCGATGGCGCGCATCGACGTCGCCTCGCCCGCCCGGTCGCCGATGCGCCCGAACATGGCGCGGGCATGGGTGAAGTTGACCTTGGCGAGATCGTGGTTCTCGAGCAGACCGTCGAGCTGGCCGAGATCGAGCAGCGCCTGGGCCTGCTCGCGCTGGCCGCCGATCGATCGGTAGAGGACATAGGCACCGCGCATCATCTCATGCGCCTGGCGCGTACTGCCGCCCTGGCGCTCGATATGGCCGAGCCCCTTCATCGCTTCCGCCTCGATCGTCGAATCCTGGGCGCTGCGGCCGAGCGCGCGGCCCTTCTCATACTGGCTCCGGGCCTCGTTCAGGTTGCCGACCAGGCGCTCGAGCTCGGCGATGCCGATATGCACGCGGGCCTCGCCGGGCTTGTCCTTGGCCTCGACGAACATGCTGGTGCACTGGGCGGCGGCGGTGCGGGCGCCGGCGAAGCGCAGCGTGGCGCGCCGGAGATCGCCGCGGCCCGAGAGCAGCTCGCCCTCGCCGAAGCGCCGGCCGGCGATCTTGAACTGCTCGCCCGCGGCGACTGCGGAGTCGCGGGCTTCGCGCGGCCGCTCCATGACCCGAAGTATCTCGGCGAGAGACTGGCGGACGACGCCTTCGCCGATCGGATCGCTGATGGTCTTGTAGATGGTGAGCGCGCGCTCGTAGCGGGTCACCGCGTCGGTGGTGGACCGTTTCGACCGATCCAGATCGGCGCGGCAGGTCAGCGCATGCGCTTCGCCCGACCGGTCGCCGGACTGGCTGAAGGCGAAGCGGGCGTAGTCGAAGCCGGTGCCGGCCTCCTCGGGCTTGGTCTGACGGGCTGCGATCTCGGCGACGCCGAGGCTGGCCTCGCCCTCGGAGTATTTGTCTCCGGTCCGCATCGCGATTTCGCGCGCCTGCTCGTAGAAGGTGCGGGCCTGGTCGAGGGCGTTCTGGCGCGACTGCGCCCGCGCCTGCAGCAAGAGGGAGCGCATCTGCCCGCGCTCGTCCTTGGCCTCGATGAACTGCTGCTGCGCGTCGGCATAGGCACTCTGCGCATCGGCATAGCGTGTCTGCGCCTCGGCGATCTCGCCCTGTCCCAGCATGGCGAGCCCGATCCCCTGCGGATCCTTCGCTTCGCGGAAGAGCGAGAGCGCCTCGCGGTTGAGGTTGGAGGCGTCGTCGAACCGCTGGACGAAGCGCATGCCTTCGGCCTGGATCCAGAAGCGGCTGCCGGCGGCCTTCGGGCCGGTGCCGATACCGGTGCGGATCGCCTGGACGCCGCCGGCGCGCCGGATGCGGCGCGACATCCACAGGTCGATGACCACGCAGATGGCACCGAAGACCAGGGTCGCCTGCGCCACCAGGTCCCGCGTCGGCTGCGGGTCGCCCAGCGTCAGCGCGTAGGAGCCGATGGCAGCGACGCCCGTGCCGAGCACGATCAGGCCGCGTCTCGCCCAGGCGCCGCCACCGCGCGTCTTCGAGAGCGCGCTCGCCATCGCCTAGAAACGACCTCGCATCGCTGGTCTCGTCACCTTGCCCCCGATTGTCATGATTGTAAGCCGGCCAATCTCCGGTAGATCGGGGCGAGCAGGCCCGGCAGCAGATAAATAGGCAATTGCCCGACGGCGAAATAGAGGAAAACGTCCGGCGGCGCCGCGGCACCGAGCGACCCTACGAGAACAGCAAGGTTTCGGTTGCCGCTGGTGACACCGAGCGCCAGGGCGGTTCGCCGGGGAAGGCGCGAGAATGCCACCGCACCGAGAAGCTGGAATGACAGATTCGCGGCAAATGCCGCGAGAACGAAGCCGCCGACACGGAGCGGCTCGGCCATGGCCTG
>CAXNIC010000006.1:0-35642 GCA_964201945.1 Alphaproteobacteria bacterium | reverse complement strand
AGCGCGCCGCTGGTCGAGGCCTTCAAGAAGGCCCATCCCGGCATCAACGTGAAATTCGTCGGCGGCTCGACCGGGCCGATCACCGAGCGCGCCATCGCCGAGAAGGCGAAGCCGCTGGCCGACGTGGTCTACCTGGTCAACAACATCGCGCTGGAGCAGTTGAAGCAGGCCGGCGTATTCGAGCCCTACGCGCCGAAGGGCTCGAAGATCTCCCCGCAGTTCAACGATCCGGACGGCTTTTACGTCCGCTACTTCGCGACCACGATGTGCATGGTCGTGAACAAGCCGCGCCTCGAGCAGAAGGGCCTGCCGATGCCGGTGACCTGGGAAGACCTGATCAAGCCAGTCTACAAGAAGGAGATCTCGCTCCCCTCGCCGCTGAAGTCCGGCACCGGCATGTCGATCCTCTCCACCTTCGTCGATGCCTTCGGCTGGACGTTCGTCGAGAATCTGAACGAGAACGTCTACCAGTACGCGGATGGTGGCTCGGGCGGTGCGGCACTTGCCGGCAATGGCGAAGTCGCGATCGGCCTCTCCTTCGACACCACCTGCTATGAGCTGAAGACCGCCGGGCGCCCCGTCGAGGTCGTCTATGGGCGGATCACGCCCAATGTCTCGGAAGGCGGCGGGCTGGTCGCGGGCGGCCCCAATCCGGTCGAGGGCAAGCTATTCCTCGACTTCATGGCCAGCGACGAGGCAGCCAAGGTCCTCGGCAAGGTCGTCGGCGCGACCGCGGTGCCGGGCTACGGGCTGGTCGACCTGAAGCAGATCACGCTTTGGCAGATGCGTCGCCCGCTGGACGCCACCGCCTTCCGCCGCGAATTCGAGTCCCGGTTCGTCAAGCAATAGGCGCTCCGGTGTCGCAGCTCTCGATACGTCAGGTCGCCAAGCGGTTCGGCGAGGTCGTCGCGGTCGATCGCGTCGATCTCGAGATCGAGAGCGGCGAGTTCGTCACGCTGCTGGGCGACTCCGGCTGCGGCAAGACCACGCTGCTCCGCATCGTCGCCGGCTTTGCGGCGCCGGATGCGGGCAGCGTCTGGCGGGACGGCGAGAACGTCACCGACGTCGCTCCCGTCTCCCGCCGCATGGGATTCGTCTTCCAGTCCTATGCGCTGTTCCCGACCAAGACCGTGGCCGACAACATCGGCTTCGCCCTCAAGGTCGCCCGCCAGCCCCGCGCCGAGATCGAGAAGCGCATCAGCGAGCTGGCACGGCTGATGGAGATCGAGCGGCTGCTCGACCGCTACCCGCACGAGCTCTCGGGCGGCCAGCAGCAGCGCGTCGCCCTCGCCCGCGCCATGGCGATCAATCCCGGCGTCCTTCTTCTCGACGAGCCGTTGTCGGCGCTGGATGCCCGCATCCGCGCCAAGCTCCGGGAGGAGATCCGCGCCATCGTCGACCGGCTCGGCGTCACCGCGCTCTACGTCACCCATGACCAGGACGAGGCGCTGGCGCTTTCGGACCGGGTCGCGGTGATGCGGGCCGGGCGGATCGAGCAGATCGGCACGCCGGCCGAGATCTATCACCAGCCGGCATCCCGCTTCGTCGCCGCATTCATCGGCACCGCGAACCTGGTCGACGGTCATGTCGGCGACGGCGGGATCGAATCCGGCGGGCGTCTCTGGCCGGCCCGGCTGCCGCGGACGGCGACGCGAGGCGCCCTCGCCACCGCCGTCTATCGTCCGGAGCATCTGTCGCTCGCCAGCGCCGACGACGCCGACTTCCATGGCCATGTCCAGGCGGTGACCTTTCTCGGTTCCACGGTCAGGCTGCGCGTCGGCCTCGGCGCCAGCTCCAGCCTGATCGTCGATTGCCCGTCGCTGGCTGCAGCGACCAGCCTGCAGGCCGGCGCGCCGGTGGCGCTCCGCGTCGACCGGGACCGCGCCGCCGCCTTGCTCGCCGGCGCCGCGCCGTGAGGCATCTCTCCCGGCGCGGGCCGGGATGGCTCCTGGCTGCGATCGTCATCAGTCTTCTCGGGATCTTCATCGCCTATCCGATCGGCGCCATCCTCGGCGAGAGCGTCGTCATCTCCGGCCCGATGCCGCTGCCGCGGCTGAAGGAAGTGACGACGGCGGCTCTCGACCTTATGCCCGCGGACCGGCGCCAGCCGGCGATGGAGCGCTGGGTCGGGAGCGCCACCGAACGCGAGCGGTTGGAAGCGCTCGCCGCCGCCTTCCGCCTAGCCGGCCAAGAGGTGCGATGGAACACCAAGGCCGCCTATTCCGAGCAGGCGACGACATCGGCAAAGGCCCTTGCGGAACTGCCGCCGATCGATCGCGCCACGGTCGAGGCGGAGTACCCGATCGCCGTCGTCATGCTGCACAAGCGCGTCGCCCTCGCCTTCCAGGTGAAGGACAAGGTGACGCCGGTCGCCTTCGACGAGTTGCGTAACGGGGCCGAATACCGCCACGGGCTCGACCACTACCTGGCGGTCCTCGACGACCCGCATCTCCGCCGAGCGGCGATGAACAGCCTGAAGCTCAGCACGACGGCGACCCTGCTCACCGTCGCCATCGCCTTCGCGCTCGCCTATGGCATCAATCGCGGCGGCGTGCCCCGCCCGGGGCTGGTCCGCGGTCTCGTGCTGCTGCCCTTGGTGGCGCCGCCGGTGCTGATCGCGACGGCTACGCTGATGTTGTTCGGCCGCCGCGGTCTGATCACCCACAGCCTGCTCGACCAGACGTTCGGCCTGATCGATGCCGACGTCACCAACCTCTACGGCTTCTTCGGCGTCATCGTCGCCCAGACCCTGTCCTTCGTTCCGGCGGCGACGATCGTGCTCGACAACGTCTTGAGGAAGCAGGACGGCCGCATCGAGGAGGCCGCCGCCGGACTCGGTGCCGGACGCTGGACCATCTTCCGCGAAGTGACGCTGCCGCTGGCCTGGCCCGGGATCAAGCGGGCGCTGGTCCTGGCCTTCATTCTTAGTCTCACCGATTTCGGCAACCCCCTCGTGCTCGGCCGCGACACGCCGGTGATCGCCGGCATCCTCTATGACGAGATGACCGCCTTCCGGAACACGCCGCTCGCCGCCGCGCTGTGCGTCTGGCTGCTGATGCCGTCGCTGCTGCTGTTCCTGGTGCTGGAGACGATCGGCCGCCGGCGCCGCTATTCCACGGCTGAAGGCACGCCGCCCGAGCTGCCGCTGCCGCTGTCCTGGCGGATCACGCTGACCGGGATCGCCGGCATCGTCGCGCTTCTCGTCGTCGCCATCTACGCGACCATGGCGCTGGGGTCGGTCACCCGGGTCTGGGGTGTCGACTGGCAGATGACCCTCGGTCACTTCATCGGTGGCCTCGACGCCGGGCTTGGCCGTACTTCAGATGCCGACCTGTCGGTGGTCTGGCAGACGGTCGAGATCGCCGGCATCGCCGGGCCGCTGGGCGGCTTGCTCGGGATCCTCGTGGCTTATGTGGTGGACCGGGTGAAGCCGCCCGGCGCCAATCTCATCGCCTTCCTCGCCCTCACGCCCGCCATCCTGCCGGGCATCATCTTCGGCATCGGCTACATCGTCGCCTTCAACCTGCCCTTCGGCATCAAGGCGCTGTCGCTGACCGGGACCGGCACGATCCTGGTCCTCAACATCCTCTTCTCCAACCTCTTCGTCGGCGTTCTGGCCGGCCGCGCCGCGCTCCAGCGGCTCGACATCTCGGTCGACGAGGCGGCGGAGAGCCTTGGCGCCGGCCTCGCGACACGGTTCCTTGAGGTGACGCTGCCGATGCTCAGGACCGCCTTCATGCTGGGCATGCTCTATGTCTTTGTCGACGGCCTCACCACGCTGTCGTCGATCATCTTCCTGGTCTCCGGCGACCATAAGCTGGCCTCGGTCGCGATCTACAACCACGCGACCTCCGGCGAGTACGGACTCGCCGCCGCCAAGAGCGTCGTCCTCCTGGCCTTCGCCAGCGCCGCCATGATCCTGATCTGGCTTTACGAGCGCCGGTCGGTCCGCATGCCACGCCGGGCCGGCACCGAGCCCGCGAGCGTCGTCGCCGGCGGGCGGGTCGAACTTCTCGAAGCGGGCAGCCGATGAACCGTCAAGCCTGGGCCGAGGGGCTGGGACCCGCCGCCACCGACCTGGTGCGACGCGATGCCGACGCCTTCTTCCACCAGGAGGGATCGAGCCCCTGCCTCTCCGGGCTTCGGGGCATCGAAGGGATCTGGCTCGAGGATCTGGACGGGCGACGCTACGTCGATCTCCACGGCAACACCGTTCACCATCTCGGCCATGCTCATCCGAAGCTGGTTGCGGCTCTCATAGACCAAGCGCGCGAGTTGCCCTTCAGCCCGCGCCGCTTCACCAACGAGCCCGCCGTGCTGCTGGCCGAGAAGCTGCTCTCGCACTGGCCTGGCAGGAAGGCCAAGGTCCTGTTCGCCACCGGCGGATCGGATGCGATCGAGATCGCCATGCGTCTCGCCCTGGTCGCGACCAGACGCAGCGAGATCGTGTCGCTGGAAGGCAGCTATCACGGCCATGGCTTCGGCGCCTTCGGCCTTTCCAGCGTCGCGGTGGACCCGCGCCTCTCGCTTCGCGAACCCGGGCGGCACCATGTCACCCCCTATTGGGACGAGGCTCGCGGCGGTGCTGATCGCATGGTGCAGGACATCGAGCGCACCTTTGCGACCTCCAAGGGCGGCATCGCCGCCATCGTCGCCGAGCCGATCCGCTCGAACTGCCACGTACCGCCGCCCTGGCTCTGGCCGGCCGTGCGGGCGATCTGCGATCGCCACGGCGCCCGCCTCGTCTTCGACGAGATCCCATCCGGCCTCGGCAAGACCGGGAAGTTCTTCTCCTTCTCGCATTATCAGGTGATCCCCGACGCGGTCGTCCTCGGCAAGGCGCTGGGCGGCGGCCTCCTGCCGATCGCCGCCGTCATCGCCGATGCCGATCTCAACGTCGCGCCCGAGCTCAACCTCGGCCACTACACGCATGAGAAGAATCCGCTGACCACGCGCGTCGCGCTCACCACGATCCAGGTGATCGAAGACGAGAAGCTGGCCGAGCGCGCCGCCCGGCTCGGGGACTACGCCGCCCGCGCCGTCGTGTCGCTGGCCGAGCGCCTCCCGATCATCCGCGGGTTTCGCGGCAAGGGGCTCCTGGCCGCGATCGAGCTCAACGACGATCGCGAGCGCAGCCGCTCGGCCTCGTCGCTGGCCCGCGACGGTCTCTGGGCCTGCCTTGGCCACGGCGTCTCCACCGTCACCAAGCCGGGCGGGGCACTGGGTTTCTCCCCGCCGCTGATCATCGACGAGCAGGGAATCGACCTGACCCTGGAGCGAGTCGCAGGGGCGCTCGCGTCGCTTTGACGCCCTCGCGGCCCCCGCCGCGGTACCCACATGCGCGCCTGCGGTACACTTGTCCGCGCGAATGCCGCGCGAGCCCTCGTCGAGCGGCATTTGAATACAAATCTTCGCTCTTGTGACAATTCGTCAACAGAGATTGCGGACACGGTTCTCAAAACGTGTCAAAAAATCACCGTCAGGGGGGATACCTGGCGGAGGCGGCGATGACGGCGAAGCGGATTGGCGTGCTTTTCTCTGTGATTGTCGGACTTGCGATCGCGTCGTTCCCGGCTCGCCCCGCGCACGCGCTTCCCATCCCCATGTTCACCAATGAAGACCGCTACGCCTCGGTGGTGGTCGACGCCGAGTCCGGCCTGGTGCTGGCGTCGAGCAATGCCGACCAGATCCTGCATCCGGCGTCGCTCACCAAGATCATGACGATGTACATGACCTTCGAAGCGCTGAAGAAGGGCAAGATCAAGCTGACGCAGGTGCTGCCGGTCAGCGCGCATGCCGCCTCGATGACGCCGACCGAGCTCGGCCTCAAGGCCGGTGACAAGATCACCACCGAGCAGGCGATGCTCGGCCTCGTCACCAAGTCCGCCAACGACGCCGCCGTGGTGCTGGCCGAGGCGCTGGCCGGATCGGAGCTCGAGTTCGGCCGCCTGATGAGCGAAAAGGCCTATGCGCTCGGCATGACGCAGAGCTACTTCGTGAACGCATCCGGCCTGCCCAATCCCAACCAGGTGTCTTCGGCCCGCGACATGGCGCTGCTGGCGCTGGCGCTGCTGCGCGACTTCCGGAACGAGTACCGGTATTTCTCGACCCTGCAGTTCAGCTATCGCGGCCGCGTGTACTTCAACCACAACCGGCTGCTCGCGCTCTACAAAGGCACCGACGGCATCAAGACCGGCTTCATCCGGGACTCCGGCTACAACCTCGTCGCCTCGGCCCAGCGCGACGGCCGCCGTGTGATCGGCGTGGTGTTCGGCGGCTCCTCCGGCCGTGCGCGCGACGCACACATGATCACGCTTCTCGACGGCGGCTTCCGCCTCCTCCATGCGAAGGGACCGAAGCCGGCCGATACCGACCCGGCGCCGACGATGCTCGCGGCCAACCTGAGCAAGGCGGTCCGCCTCGCCTCCACGGCCGAGTTCGACTTCACTCCCGCCAAGGCGGCCGCGCCGACCAAGCCGGTCAGCGCCGGGGTGGCCTTGCAGGTTGCAGCTAAGGAGCGGGAGTCGGCGTCCATCCGCGGCAAGGTCAAGGGGGCGAAGGCGAAGCGCCGCGAGGGGATTCAGACGGTGGCGCTCCGCTAAGGGACGCTCCCGGCGATCACGGACGGCGAGGCGTATCGCCGTTCGTGGCCAGACTCGGGGCTCCGTCATCGACGCCGGCCGACCTGTCCGTCATCGTCCATGCGAGGAAGGCGATGGCCAGAACCAGACACACCACCGACGCCGCGTTCGAAGGCGTGACCATCAGCTTCCCGGTCGCGCGCACCGCCGGCACGCGCCCTGCCTTCGGCAGCAGGCGGACCAGCCGGTCAGCGATGGCATCGACGTCGCCGAAGTCCGCGCCGTTCGAGGACTTGGTGATCACTTCACTCAACCCCTGAGCGGCCGCGCGCGGCGACAAGGCCGAGAGCCGCGTCGCCTCCGCCCACGGATCCAGACCAGAGCGCGCCATGGCGGAGACAACGGTCAGCTCCAGCCCCAGCTTGTCCTCGCCGATCGCAGCGAAAAGGAAGGCATTCAGATCTGAGTGCATGGGGGAGAAAGGGGTGCGCAACGTCATATTCGGCCATCACAATCAAAAAAGATGCGTCAATTTCAGATATGTGAATTTTTCGAGAAACATCAATAGATAGACCAAATATTCATTCAAATTTTCTTACAGTGTTTTCGAATTTTATTTGAGGCTCCGCGCTCGAAATCAGTCCTGGGTCATTCAGCCGGCGGGTCCGCAGAGGAGTGGATTATCATCGGCCGCGCCCACCCTCTCCGCATTGTGAGGGTGAGTTCGCCTGACTGGCATTACTCTTGGCCTCGACATCCTGCACGGCGAATGCCGGCTGAAACGAGGGAGTTGGGCGCATGGTTGCCATCAGCATCAACGGCAAGATCTACCAGACGAATGCCGATCCGCGGACTCCACTGCTCTGGGTCCTGAGAGACGACATCGGACTGACGGGAACCAAGTACGGCTGCGGCGTCGCCCAGTGCGGCGCCTGCACGGTCCATATCGACGGCGTCGCCAACCGCTCCTGCCAGGTTCCGCTCAATTCGGTCGGCCGGCGCAAGGTCACCACGGTCGAGGGTCTGGCCGAAGGCGGCACGCTCACCAAGGTCCAGGAAGCCTGGCTCGCCAACGACGTGCCGCAATGCGGCTATTGCCAGAGCGGCATGATCATGGCGGCGGCGGCGCTCCTTAAGACCACGCCGAAGCCGACCGACGAAGAGATCGACGCGGCGATGACCAACATCTGCCGCTGCGGCACCTACCAGCAGGTCCGCGCCGCGATCCACGACGCGGCGAAAGGCTGAGGGAGGATCACATCATGACCACCACAGCCACGCTCAATCGCCGCAGCTTCCTCGCCAGCTCCGCCGCCATCGCCGGCGGCTTCTCGCTCGGCTTCGGCGTTCCGTTCAGCCGCGCCGAGGCACAGACCGGCGTCCCGGAAATCAACGCCTGGGTCGTCATCCATCCCGACGACAAGGTCGTCATCCGCATCGCCCGCTCCGAGATGGGCCAAGGCACGCTGACGGGCCTGGCGCAGCTCGTCGCCGAAGAGCTCGAATGCGACTGGGCCAAGGTGACGACGGAGTATCCGACGCCCGGCCAGAACCTGGCCCGCAACCGCGTCTGGGGCAACTTCTCGACCGGCGGCAGCCAGGGCATCCGCCAGTCCAACCTCTACGTCCGCCAGGGCGGCGCCACCGCGCGCGAGATGCTGATCCAGGCGGCGGCGAAGGACTGGAACGTCCCGGCCGCCGAGTGCTCGGCCGCCAACAGCGTCATCACGCATAAGGGCACCGGCAAGACCACGACCTACGGCAAGGTCGCGGCCGCGGCCGCGAAGATCGAGCCGCCGAAGGACGTCAAGCTCAAGGATCCGAAGGACTGGAAGATCGCCGGCAAGGGCGTGAAGCGGCTGGATACCCGCGACAAGCTGACCGGCGCTCAGATCTACGGCATCGACTTGAAGCTGCCGAACATGCTGACGGCGACAATCAAGGACTCGCCTGTCCAGGGCGGCAAGCTCAAGAGCTTCGATGCCGCGAAGGTCGAGAAGATGCCGGGCGTGAAGAAGGTGGTTGCGGTCGACGGCAAGGGCGTCGCCGTCATCGCCACCAGCTACTGGCAGGCCCGCACCGCGCTCGCAGCCCTTCCGGTCGAGTGGGACGACGGCCCCGGCGGCAAGATCAACAACGACGACATCACCGCGATGCTGGCCGAGGGCCTGACCGCCCAGAACGCCTTCGTCGGCAACACGGCCGGCGACGCCAAGGCGGCCATCGCCGGCGCGCCGAAGAAGATCGAGGCGACCTACAGCTATCCGTATCAGAACCACGCCACCATGGAGCCGATGAACTGCACGGCTCTCTGGACCGCCGACAAGTGCGAGGCCTGGGGACCGACGCAGAACGGCGAAGCGGCGCTGGCCGCGGCAGCCGAGGCGTCAGGCCATCCGGTGGCGAAGTGCGACTTCCACAAGACCCTGCTCGGCGGTGGCTTCGGCCGGCGCGGCCGGTCGGACTATGTCCGCCAGGCGGTGCTGATCGCCAAGGAGATGCCGGGCACGCCGATCAAGCTGGTGTGGTCGCGCGAAGAGGACATGACGCATTGCGCCTTCCACCCGGTGATGCAGTGCAAGCTCACCGCCGGGCTGGACGCGTCAGGCAAGGTCTCCGGCCTGCATGTCCGCCTTTCCGGACAGTCGATCCTCGCCTCCCTGGCGCCGCAGAACATGCAGAACGGCATGGATCCGGTGGTGTTCCAGGGCTTCAACAACGGCGGGACCGAGAGCGCCTACGGCTACAACATCGACAACCTCCTGGTCGACCATGCGATGCGCAACCCGCATGTGCTGGCGGGCTTCTGGCGCGGCGTGAACACCAACCAGAACGCCATCTTCATGGAATGCTTCATGGACGAGATGGCCCATGCCTCGGGCCAGGATCCGCTCGAGTTCCGCCGGAAGATGCTGAAGCCGCGGCACCTCCGCGTGCTGAACGCGGCGGTCGAGAAAGCGGGCTGGGGCAAGCAGCCGGCCGGCGTCTACCAGGGCCTGGCGCAGATCATGGGCTATGGCAGCTACGTCGCCGCCGTCGCCGAAGTGTCGGTCAGCGACCAGGGTCAGCTCAAGATCCACCGGATCGTCGCCGCCACCGACTGCGGCCATGCGGTCAACCCGGCGCAGATCGAGCGCCAGATCGCCGGATCCTTCGTCTACGGCCTGTCGGCCGCTCTCTACGGCGAATGCACGGTCAAGGACGGCGCGATCGAGCAGACGAACTTCGACACCTACAACGTCATGCGCATGGACGAGATGCCGAAGGTCGAGGCGGTGATCGTGCCCTCGGGCGACTTCTGGGGTGGCGTCGGCGAGCCGACCATCGCCGTCGCGGCCCCGGCCGTGCTCAACGCCATCTTCGCTGCGACCGGCAAGCGCATCCGCACGCTGCCGGTGATGAACCATGACCTGAGGAAGGCGTAAGCGAGAGGGGGCGGTTTCGGCCGCCCCCGTCTTCCCGGGAAGGACTCATGTTCCGGGCTGATCTCGTCGCTCTCGGCTTGGCTGCCTCGCTCGCCGCCTCGCCTCTCGCCGCCCAGGGGTTGCGGCCCCAAGTCGTCGAGGGAGACACGATCTCCGCCTCGCTGACGGGAAAACCGGGCGATCCGGAGAAGGGTCGAGCCGTCGTCGCCAACCGGCAGGTCGGGCTCTGCCTCCTCTGCCACACCGGCCCGTTTCCCGAGGAGCGATTCCAGGGCTCGCTGGCCCCGGAACTCTCAGGTGCCGGAAGCCGTTGGACCGAAGGGCAGCTGCGCTTGAGGATCGTGGATGCGGCCAGGATCAACCCTGCTACGATCATGCCGCCCTATTATCGGACCGAGGGCCTGACGCGGGTTGCCCGCTCGTTCGTGGAAAAGCCTATTCTCTCAGCTGAGCAGATCGAAGACGTCGTCGCCTACCTGACGACCCTGAAGGACTAGGATCGATCGCGATGGACACACATCATAAGACCGACATGACCCGGCGCGGCTTCCTCGTCCAATCCGGCACGGCGACCGCCGGCGCGGCGCTGGTCACGCTGATCCCTCTCTCGCCGGCCAGCGCCACCTCGGACGAGATGGCGGCGGCGATCAAGGAGGTGGTGGGATCGGCCAAGCTCAACCCCGGCAAAGTGACACTCGACATCCCGCCCCTGGTCGAGAACGGCAACGCGGTGCCGATGAAAGTATCGGTCGAGAGCCCGATGACCGCCAGAGATCACGTGAAGGCGATCCACGTCTTCAACGAGCGGAACCCGCAGCCCTACGTGATGAACGCCTATCTGGGTCCGCGTGCCGGCCGCGCCAGCGTCTCCGCCCATATCAAGCTCCGCGAGTCCCAGAAGCTCGTGGCGATCGCCGAACTCAGCGACGGCAGCTTCTGGACCGCGAGCGCGAACGTGATCGTCACCATCGCCGCCTGCGTCGAGGATCTCACCCTATGAGCAACGCCCTCATCCGCATGCCGAAGTCCGCCAAGCGCGGCGAGGTGATCGAGGTCAAGACCTTGATCCAGCACCCGATGGAGACCGGCTTCCGCGTCGGCACCAACGGCACGATGATCCCGCGCGACATCATCGATGAATTCCTCTGCACCTATAACGGCGTCGAGGTCTTCCGCCTGAAGATGTCGTCGGCGATCGCCGCCAACCCCTTCGTCTCCTTCTTCACGGTGGCGACCGAGACCGGCGTGCTGTTCTTCCGCTGGGTCGGCGACAACGGCTTCAAGGTCGAAGAGACCGCATCCATCACGGTGGCATGACGGCCAGCGCGGTCTTTTTCGCCGTTCTCGCGCTGACGGCAGCGGTCGCAAGCGCCGAGATCCCCGAGGCCGAGCGGCGCTCCGGCTATCACGACATGGGATCGTCCGTGCAGGCGATGCAGGACGACGACGCGGCCAATCCCGGCACGCTCTGGCTGCTCCAGGGCGAAGCCCTCTGGGATCGCCGCCAGGGCGCGGCCGCCAAGTCCTGCGCCGACTGCCATGGCGCCGTGTCCGGCATGGCCGGCGTCGCCGCGCGCTACCCGGCCTTCTCGACCGGGACCAGCCGGCCGATCGATCTCGATCAGCGCATCAACCTCTGCCGCACCGACAACCAGAAGGCCGATGCCTTTGCTTATGAGAGCCGGGAGTTGCTGTCTCTGAGTGCCTATGTGGCGAGACAGTCCCGCGAGATGCCGATCACGCCGCCCGCAGATCCCCGCCTTGCCCCGTTCCTGGCGGCCGGCGCCGATCTGTTTACCCGCCGGCAGGGCCAGCTCAATCTCTCCTGTGCCCAATGCCACGACGACAATCACGGAAAGAAGCTGGCCGCCGCGACCATCCCCCAGGCGCACCCGACCGGCTATCCGATCTATCGCCTGGAATGGCAGAGCCTGGGCTCGCTGCAGCGGCGGCTCCGCAACTGCCTGATCGGCATGCGGGCCGAGCCCTACGCCTATGGCGCGCCCGAATATGTCGACATCGAGCTCTATCTGATGAGCCGCGCCCGCGGCATGCCTCTGGAAGCGCCGGGAGTCCGGCCCTAGCTCTTCTTCTCGACGTTCCAGAACACCGGAACCGGCCCTTCGAGGAAGCCCGTGACCGAGTTGCGATAGGCAACAGGCGAGAAGGCCTGGCCGACCGGGACGAGGGGCACGCTGGCCATGGCGCGCTCCTGCAGCTTGACCGCGATCGCCTTCCGCTTGGTGTCGTCGGGCTCGCGGATCCACTGGTCGCGCAACGCCTCGAGATCCTTGTCACAGGGCCAGCCGAACCAGGCCTTGTCGCAGGTCGAGACGATCGGGAAGTTGGAGACGCCGTCGAACATCAGGACCGACAGCGTCGTCGTCGCGAACAGGTGCCAGCCGCCCTTGGCCGGCTCGTCCTTCTTCGCGCGGCGCTGGCTGATCTGCGCCCAGTCTCCCGCCTGTACGTCGACATTGATGCCGATCGCCTTCATCTGCGCGATCGCGACCTCGGCCAGGTCGCGCAGCACCTGCTGGTCGGTCGGCTGCAGCACCAGCACGGGTTCACCATTGTAGCCGCTTTCCTTGAGAAGCTGGCGCGCCTTCGCCGCATCGGGCTTGCCGAAGCGCTCTGCTCCGGCCTCGCTGCCCATCGCCGAGCCGCAGACCATGACCGCCCAGCAGGACTTCCAGTTGGCTTCGTCGGAACCGAACGCCGATCTCAGATAGTCCTCCTGGTTCATCATGTGCATCAGCGCCATGCGGGCGCGGACGTCGTTGAACGGCGGAAACAGCTGGTTCGGCCTGAGATAGACCATGTTCCCGGCCTTGTTGTGGACCTTAACCGTGATGTTGGGATTGCGCTTCAGCACCGGAACGAGGTCGTTCGGCGGCGTCTCATAGATGTCGACCTCTCCCGCCGCCAGCGCCGAGACCGCGGTGTTGGCGTCGGCGATGATCTGCCACTCGACCCGGTCGACCTTCACTATGCGTCCACCGGCGAACATGCTGGCGGGCTCGGAGCGGGGAACGTAGTCGGGATTGCGGTCGTAGACGCGGCGGTTACCGGGCGACCACAGCTCGCGATTGAAGCGGAACGGGCCGGAGCCGATGGTCGCGGTGACCGGCGTGTTGGGATCGGTCTTCGCATCGGCCTCGCGCATGACGACAAGGCCGCTCGCCGCGATCTTGGCGAAGGACGACGCGACCGGGCCGAAGGCTTCACGCAACGTCATGCGGAAGGTCGAGTCGTCGACGACCGAGAGCACCATGCCGAACTCGGTCAGCTTCTGGCCGTTCGAATCCTTCTTCGACCAGCGCGTGATCGACTGCACCGCGTCCGCCGCCCTGACTGGCGTGCCGTCGTGGAAGCGGAGGCCGGGCCGGAGCCGGAAGGTGTGGGTGAGACCGTCAGCAGAAATCTCGTGGCTGCCGACCATCTGCGGCTGAGCGACATAGCGCTCGTCGGCAGCGAAAAGCTGGTCGTAGACCATGTAGGCGTGCTGGAGCGTGACACCGGCGGTGTTCGCCACCGGGTCCATGATGCTCACATCCGACTGCGGAACGTAGCGCAACACGGTCTGGGCCTGGGCGGTGCCAACTCCGGCAAGAAGGAGGGCCGCCAGCACGGCCTTGGTCGTCAGGGTCATGATCGGGCCTCCGGATTCAAGACTTCGAGGGTGATACCAGGACGTCGTCGCCGACCGTGCGTTGCCTGGCCGAGGTCAGGTGGCGCGTCATCAGCAATCCCGCCTCGTCCGCATCGCGCTCGCGGATAGCATCGAGGATCTGCTGGTGCTCGTCGGCGATGTCGCTGATGCGCGCCTTGGAATGCTGGCGCGAGAAATAGTCCGAGAGGTTCATCCCGAACCGCGCCTGGTCTTCGATCAGGCGCATGGCGGAGGCGAAGAACTGGTTGCGGCTGGCATCCGCGATGGCGATGTGGAAGCCGAAGTCGGCGGCGAAGTCGAGCCGGCCGGCCGCATGCGAGCGCCGTACCCGCTCGACCGTCCGCTCGAGCGCCGCGAGATCAGCCTCGCTGCGCCGTTCGGCGGCGAGCGTCGCGGTCTGGCTCTCGATGGCGATGCGGAACTCGTAGAAGCGGATGAGGTCGGCGATGCTGGCGACCGGCGAGAAGCTGGAGGCAGCGGCCGGCGCCGGCGTCCGCACGACGCTGCCCGATCCTTGCCTGGTCTCGATCACCCGGTCGGAGCGGAGCCGAGACAACGCTTCCCGCACCACCGGCCGGGAGACGCCGAACAGGCGGCACAGCTCCGCCTCGGTCGGGAGCCGCGTTCCCGGCGGCCATTCGCCGGCGCCGACCCGCTTCACGATCTCCGCATGAAGGTGCTCGGAAAGCATCCCGTCCCTTGTTGACAAATTTGACTGACATAATGCAATTGGCCGGAGCCCATCGCAAGGCATGAAAACATGAAGGTCGCCCGCTTCGACGCCTACCCGGTCCGTGTGCCCTATCGCCAGAACGAGCAGAGCTCGGTGGTGAGTACCGCCGGCGTCTCCGCCATCATCGTCAGGATCGAGACCGACGACGGGCTGGTCGGCTGGGGCGAATGCGATACCGCGGCGGATACCGCCAGCGTCGAGGCCGCGGTGCGCTCGGCCATGCCCTTCGTGCTGGGTTGCGATCCGTGGCGGGGCGAGCAAGTGTTCGATCGCGTCCTGGTCGAAGGCCGCTGGCGCTACCAGTCGATGACCGCCAGCCTCGCCTTCGCCGGCATCGACATGGCTCTGCTCGACATCTGCGGGAAGGCGGCCGGCCAGCCGGTCCACCGCCTGCTCGGCGGCGCCCGGCGCGAGGAGGTCGACTATTTCTACTACCTCGCCTGGGGCACGCCGGACGAGGTCGCGGCCCAATGCCGCGAAGGCGTCGAGCGCGGCTACAGCGTCTTTTATCTGAAGGTCGGCAAGGACCGGGCGCAGGAAGAAGCGATGCTGGAGGCGGTGCGCTCGACCATCGGCCCAGAGCGCCGGCTCCGCATCGACGCCAACCAGTCCTGGACGCTGCCCGAGGCCGAACGGATCCTCGGCGACTGGCATGTGCGCTTCGACATCGACTTCGCCGAGGCGCCAGTGCCGATCGAGCCGGTGGAGAGCATGCAGATCCTGGCCGGCCGCACCGAGGCGCCGCTCTGCGTCAACGAGGGCCTATGGGGCGAGGCCGAGGCTTTGCGGCTGATCCTCGCTCGCTCCGCCCCCTATCTCTGCTTCAGCCCCTTCTACGTCGGCACGATGCGGCGCTTCCTCACGCTTTGCCGCACCGCCGACCGCCTCGGCCAGGTGGTCTGCAAGCACACCTGGGGCGAGTTGGGACTGACCGCCGCGGCCGGGCAGCACGCGATGCTGGCAGCGCCCGCCACCTGCCTCGGCCACCAGCAGACGGCGCAGTACCTCGCCGACGACATCGTCAGCACGCCGATCCCGATCGCCACCGGCCCGCGTTGGGGCCTGATCGATCAGCCAGGCCTCGGCGTCACGGTCGACGAGGACAAGGTCCGCCGCTACCACGAGGACTATCGCCGCCAGGGCGAATACGCCCGGGCGCGGCCGCGGGCCTAGGCCCGGATCGAGGTGGTCGGCGCGCGTTCGGCGGCGATGCCGGGCGGCGGGCTGAACACCAGCGCGCCCGTCTGCAGCACCGCCTCGCGCCCTCCCGCAGCGGCGACGTGGGCGCGCTGATCGGCTTTGGCCTGGGCATCGACCGCTTCGGGATCGCAGATCCGGCGCAGCTTGGCTTCCAGCCGATCGGCGGTCTCGGCACCGCGGCCGGCTTCGATCAGGTCGTGGCACTCCTCCGGATCGGCGGCCAGGTCGAAGAGCTGGCGCGGCATGCCGACGTGATAGATCAGCTTGTCGGTGCCATCGCGCAGCAGGAAGCTGCCGGCAAAGGAACCGGTTGCGTGATACTCGGCAAAGCCGACGCGCGGCCGAACCCGGCCGGCGATCACCTGGGAGAGCGACGTTCCGGGAAGATCCGAATCCGCCGCGCCGCCGGCGAGCTCGACCAGGGTCGGCATCAGGTCGACGTGATGGACGGTGTCGGCGATCGTGGCGCCAGCCGGCAAGCCCGGACCGGAGAGGATCAGCGGCACCCCGATCGCCCCCTCAAAGAGGCTGAACTTGCCGAGCACGCCATGCGCGCCGGTCAGTTCGCCGTGGTCGGCGGTGTAGACGATGCGGGTCGAGGACAGCACGCCGAGCGAGTCCGCCGTGCGCATCACCTCGCCGATCTGCTCGTCGGCATGGGTGATCAGTGCGTAATAGGCGGCGACGATGCGCCGAAGCGCCGCCTCATCGGTGATCTCGAGCGTGCCCTTCTGCTTCCTCAAATGCACGATCGCCGGATGCATCGAACGCCGGTCGGGACCGAAGTCCTCCGGCAACCGGACCGACGCCGGCGGATAGAGGTCGAGAAGCCGCTGCGGCACGGTGAAGGGCGGATGCGGGCTGGGATATGAGACCACCAGCGCCCAGGGTCCCTTGCCGCCGTTGCGCTCGAGCCAGGAGACGGCGGCGGCGGTGATGCGGCGATCGTAGTCCTGGTAGACCGTGGTGCCGGCGCCGGTGCGGTCAAGATAGAGCTCCCACTGGCCCACGCTGAGCGGCTCGTCGTCCTGGCCGCGCAGGAGATGCACCAGCGCGCCTTTGCCGTCGACGATGTGCATCGGCATGATTTCTTCGGTGAAGCCGTTGTCGTCGTCACTGCTGCGATAGTGCAGCTTGCCGATGCCGACCACCGTGTAGCCTTCGTCCCTCAGGCGATGCATCCAACTCGGCACCGAGCCGTCATAGACGATGGCGTTGTCCCAGAAGCCGGTCTGGTGCGGATAGCGGCCGGTCGCCAGCGCCGCCCGCGAGGGGCAGCAGACCGGGCTGGCGCTGTAGGCGGTGGTGAAGCGGACCCCGCCCGCCGCGATCCGGTCCAAAGTGGGCGTCTGCACCATGGGGTGGCCGGCGCTGCCGAGCGCGCCCCGCGTATGGTTGTCCGTCATGAAGAAGAGCAGGTTGGGCTTGTCCGACATATGGCCTCCAGAAGATCGGACCATCCTGCCAAATCGCCAGATGACAGGCAATGTTGCCAGACAACATGACCGACGCTACCGTGGCCGCTTCGCCCGCCTCGCGAGATCCCATGACCACTTCCGCCCCCCGCTCCCATATCGTCACCGACGTCGACTTCGCCCGCGACGGCAAGCAGGCCGGCAATCTCTCGATGCCGTGGTCACAGCACGACTCCGCCTACGGGCAGATCCAGATCCCGATCGTGGTGGTGAAGAACGGCGACGGGCCGACCATGCTCTACACCGCCGGGACCCATGGCGACGAATACGAGGGCCAGGTCGCGCTGATGCGGCTCGCCCGCGAGCTGGAACCGACGGCGATCAAGGGTCGCGTCATCATCGTGCCGGCTCTCAACTACCCGGCGGCGGAAGCCGGGCGGCGCACCTCGCCGATCGACGAGGGCAACCTCAACCGGGCATATCCCGGCGATCCGGATGGCGGGCCGACGGCGCAGATCGCCTGGTACACGTCATCGGTGCTGATGCAGCTCGCGACCGCCTATCACGACCTGCATTCGGGCGGCAGCTCGCTCGAATACCTGGAATATGCCGGCGTCATGCTGTCGGGTAACGAGGCGCTGGACCGGCGCAGCCTCGATCTGCTCAAGGCCTTCGCACCGCCGATCGCCGTCATCCGCAAGGCGCGGGACGGACGGGCGGCACAGCCCTGCGCGCACAGCCTCGGCGTCGCGGCACTCGGCGGCGAGTTCGGCGGCCGTGGCTGCCTCTCCCGCCACGGCCTCGGCATCATCGAGACCGGGCTTCGCAACCAGCTCCGCCACCTCGGCATCCTGCCCGGCTGGACGCCGCCGACGCCGAAAGCGCCGACACGACTGATGACCTGGACCGGCCGCGAGGGCTTCGTCTACGCGCCGGCCGCCGGCATCTTCGAGCCGCTCGTCGAGCTCGGCATCGAGGTCGAGGCCGGGCAGCTTGCGGGCCGCCTCCATTTTATCGAGGAGCCGACGCGGCCGGCGATCGAGCTTCGCTTCGCCGTGCCCGGCATGGTCATCTGCCGCCGCGCTCAGGCGCGCAGCCGCCGCGGCGACTGCCTCGCCCATCTCGCAGTCCCCTACCAGGGGTAAAGCCTGAGCCTTTTCGCTCCGCCGCAGGACCTACCCACCACGGTCCATGTCGACGTGGTCGCGGCCATGGGCTGGACGCCGCGCGTCTCGCCGCAGCGGGGGAACGCGATCCCGATCCACTCCTTCCTCGAAGGTCCATCCTTCGACCTGAACGGCAACCTCTACGTCACCAATCCGCCGTTCGGCGAGATCCTGCGCATCGGCCCCGACCGCTCGGTCGAGCTCGTCATCGCCTATGACGGCCGGCCGGTCGGCCTGAAGATCCATCGCTCGGGCGAGATCTTCGTCGCAGACAAGATCAACGGCATCCTGCGGCTCGACCCGGCGAGCGGACGCATCGAGCCCTATGTCGGACACGACCGGCTGCAGCCTGGGTACCAGGGCGTCAACGATCTTGTGTTCGGCCGCAACGGCGATCTCTACTTCACCGACCAGGGCGAGACCGATCTCCGCCACCCGACCGGCCGGGTGTTCCGCTACACCGCCTCCGGGCGCCTCGATCTCCTGCTCGACAACGTGCCGCACCCGAATGGCATCGTGCTGAACCCGGCGGAAGATCACCTGTTCGTGGCGGCGACCTTCGGTCCGGCAGTGTGGCGCTGCGCGCTCAACGATGACGGAAGTCTCGGCCGTGTGGGCGTGTTCCAGACCTTCTCGGGCGGCTTCAGCGGGCCGGACGGACTCGCCATGAACCGCGAGGGCGGGCTGGCGATCTGCCATCACCGCATGGGCACGGTCTGGACCTTCACGCCGCTGGGCGAGCCTGAATTCCGCATCCGCTCATCGCGGGGCCTCTTCACGACCAACCTTGCCTATGGCGGCCCGGAGAACCGCCGCCTCTACATCACCGAGGCGGAGCACGGCGTCGTTCTGGTGGCCGATCTGCCGGTCCCAGGCCAGCCGATGTTCTCGCACGCTCCTTGAAGCCGCTCAGGTACCGACGCGGAGCGGGCTGACCAGCTTCCGGAGCGCGGCGACGACACTGAGCGCGGTGATGCGGCCGGTCTTGGGATTCTCGCTCGGGATGTTCTCGATCGTCATCTCGAAGCGGGCGGCATCGGAATCGACGACGATGCGGTGCGTGTTCCGGGTCAGATGCGGGTCGGCCCAGATCTCGAGCCGCGTCTCGTCCGGGCCGATGCCGGCCAGCGACAGCGCGACGGCGACGTTGAGATTGGCGGGGAAGCCCTTCGCCGCCTCCCGCGCCGTCCCTTCGAACACCCGGAGCGGCTCGGTGAGGTGCTCGATATCGATCTTGTGCTCGATCAGGTAGGGCGCACCGACCAGCCCCTTCACCGGTTTCCGCGTCACCATGCGGACCGAATGGATCTTGCCCTCGGCCGCGGCCGAGACCGCGTCGAGCCCGAGCAGAGCGCCCGAGGGAACGATGATCTGCCCGCCGGTCTTCCGCGCCAGTTCGATCAGGTCGGGATGGCCGAGAAGCGCACCGACGCTTAAGACCATCACCCGTTTGCCGGCATCGAGCACCGGACGCACGACCTCGTCCAGCACCTTCGCCGGCGCGCATTCGACCACGACGTCAGCCACGGCGGCGAGGTCAGCGAGCCCCCTGATCTCGACCTGATCCAGCGACGGGCCTAGCGTCGCCCGCGCCTTCTCCCTGTCACGCGCTGCGACAGCGACCAGGGCCACGCCGGGAATGGCACCGGCGCCTAGCCGACGCGCCAGCGCGCCGCCGATCGCGCCGAGGCCGGCGATCGCCACCTTGAGCGGCGGTCGCCGCACGGACTCTTCTGGGTTCGTCATCCGCATCGAAAATGATCTACCTTGGCCGGCGTGACAATGCCCCCAGAGACGAGAACGAAATGACCGAGCCCTGCGATCTTTCCGCCGTCGAGGCCCGCCGCCTGATCGGCGCCAAGCAATTGTCGCCGGTCGAACTGCTGAAGAGCTGTCATGCCCGCATCGATCAGGTGAACCACGCGGTGAAGGCGGTGACCGACACCATCTGGCCGCGCGCGATGAAGGAAGCCAAAGCGGCCGAGAAGGCGGTGATGGCGGGCGACGATCTGCCGGCGCTGCACGGGCTGCCGCTCGGGGTGAAGGATCTCGACGATGCCGAGGGGATGATCAACAGCTTTGGCTCGCCGATCTTCAGCAAGAACCGCTCCAAGCAGGACGACGCGATGGTGGCCCGCTGCCGCGAGGCCGGCGCCATCGTCGTGGCTAAGACCAACGTGCCGGAGTTCGGCGCCGGCGCCAATTCCAACAACCCGGTCTACGGTCCCTCGGGCAATCCCTTCGATCCGACGCGCACGCCCGGCGGCTCGTCGGGCGGCTCCGCGGTAGCTCTGGCCACCAACATGCTGCCGATCTGCACCGGCTCCGACGGTGGCGGCTCGCTGCGCATCCCTGCTGCCTTCTGCGGCGTGGTGGGCTTCCGCCCCTCCCCCGGCCTGGTGCCGACCGACAAGCGCGCCCAGGGCTGGAACATGATCCCGACCCATGGACCGATGGGCCGCACGGTGGCCGACACCTGCCTGCTCCTCTCCGCCCAGGCCGCCTTCGATCCTTCCGACCCGCTGTCTCGCCCGATCGACAGCGACGCCTTCCTCGATCCGGTCGCGCTCGATCTCGCGAAGCTCCGGGTCGGCTACACCGTGGACTGGGGCACCTGCCCGGTCGACACTCGCATCGCCAAGACCTTCCAGCAGCGCATCGGCAAGCTGAAGTCGCTGTTCCGCTCCTGCGAGCGCATCTCCCCCAACATGGGCCGCGCGCACGAGGCCTTCGGCGTGCTGCGCGCGACCGGCATGCTGAACGGCCAGCGGGCGAACTACACCAAGCACCGCGCGCTGCTCGGCCCCAACATGATCGCCAATTACGAGGAAGGCCTTGCCTACACCGCCTCCGACGTCGCCTGGGCCCAGGCCGAGCAGACCCGCATCTACCGCACGGTCCAGGCCCTCTACGGGGACTACGACCTGATCCTGTCGCCGACGCTGGCGATCCCGCCGTTCAAGTGGAGCCAGCTCTACATGAACGAGATCAACGGCAAGCGGCTGCCGACCTATTATCGCTGGTTCTCGCTCACCTACATGATCTCGCTCACCGGCAATCCCAGCCTGTCGCTGCCGATGGGCCTGGAGCCGACCGGAACGCCGTTCGGCATGATGATCACCGGCCCCGCCGCCGCCGACCTGTTCACGCTGCACGCGGCGCACTCGATCGAGCAGGCCATCGCCGGCGATCCCGATCTGCGCCGCCCGCTGCCGGACCTGAAGAAGCTAGCGAAGGCGCCGAAGATCACCGACGAGTACAAGGTGACGACGCCGCCGCTCGAGGGAACGCAGTGGCGGGGGATCGACTAGGCGACGTCCATACAGGCCGAGAGCAGGAACGCGGGCAGCACCATCGCCAGAACGGCGGTGATGCTGAGGAACCCAAGCGCGACGGCGACCGTGTCCATGAAGGCGGTGCCCTGGCCCGAGGCGCGTGAGCGGCGGACCGCGAGGGCAGTCGTCGCGGCCAAGGCCCCCAGCGTCACGATCGTCGCCGCGATCACCACCAGCGCATGGCTGCCGCCGCGGGTGCAGGCGAGTGATTCCGAGCCATAGACGACGAGGAAATGCGCGGCCCAGATCAAGGGACCGGCGAACCAGCGGAGAACGAATCCGGGGCGGGCGATGACCGTCTTCATCGGTTAGCCGACCAGCCGCGGGAAGCCATGGGTCAGCGCCAGGCCGACAAGGCCCTGGCCGACCGCGTACCACCACAGGATCGCGAGATTGTCGAAGACGACGCGGCGACTCCCGTCGAGCCGGCCGGCAGCAAGCCGCGCCAGCATGAAACCGGCCATAACCACGATCGCGGCGACGATCTGTCCCTGCAGCACGGCGTTGGCATAGACCATCGCGGCATAGCCGCTCGCCTCCGGCCTCAATCCTCCTCGCCACTGGGTCCAGATATCCAGCGCGAGGGCTGCGACCAGGGTGATGACGCCGAAAGCGACCAGCGCAGCCAGGGCACCGCGGAAGCGATCTTTCCGGCTCAGCACGCGGCTCGCCGCCGCCAGCGCGAGACCGCTTGCGACGAGAAGGCCTGCCGCGGCTGCCGGCCCTGGCGCGTCCGGCAAGGCATCTGCCGACGGCCATCCCTGCGGCGATACGGTCCACAGGTAGAGGTAGGCGAAGACGTAGGAGAGATAGAGCGCGCCCGCCACCAGGATCAGCACGATCATCGCCCACCAGGCCGGATGGGTCGGGCCCGAGACGTAGGTCGGCAGGCGGATGCCCCCGCCGATATCGACGGTTCCGGCCGATGCCGGGTCGCTGTCCCACATCCAGGCGAGGATCATGACGACGGCGAGCACGCCGGAGACGATCGCGGCAGTCACCAGCTTGACGGTGAGCAGCAGGAAGAAGGCAGCGGTGAACACCGCGGCGAGGACATGGGCCCAGCCGGGGCCGGACAGGCGCATGACGCATTGCGGGGCGCCCTCCACCGGCGAGGTGACGATGGTCTCGCGCGCGCCGGTGACCGAGCCCGGCAGGTAGTAGCGGCCTTCATGGACATCATCCGTCATGGTCGGATGCGTCCATAGCGGCTCGCGGCTGTCGACATGCGGCACGCTGCGCGCGCCATAGACGTGGTTCTCCATCCATTCGAGCGTGCCGGCCTTCCACACATTGCCGGCGCTGTCCTGCAAGGTCGGACGCAGGTTGCGTGCGAGATCCACCAGGATGAGGAGCACGCCGCCGGCGACCACGAAGGCGCCGAAGGTGGAGATGAGGTTGAGCGTGTCCCAGCCGAGCCCGGCCGGATAGGTGTAGACGCGGCGCGGCATGCCGATCAGCCCGGTGATGTGCATCGGGAAGAACGCGACGTTGAATCCCAAGAAGATCAGCCAGAAGGCCCATTTGCCGAGCCGTTCGGAAAGCGGCCGGCGGCTGAAGGCAGGCGCCCAGTAGTAGAAGGCGGCGAACAGCGGGAACACCATGCCGCCGACCAGCACATAGTGGAAATGCGCCACCACGAAGTAGGTGTCATGCGCCTGCCAGTCGAACGGCACCATCGCCACCATCACGCCGGTCAAACCGCCGAGGGTGAAGACGAACAGGAAACCCAGCACGAACAGCGACGCGGCAGTGAGCTTCAGGCGGCCCGCGGCCAGCGTCGCGATCCAGGCAAAGACCTGGATGCCGCTCGGGATCGAGACCGCCATGCTGGCGGCGGAGAAGAATCCCAGCGACAGCGCCGGGATACCGGTAGTGAACATGTGGTGCACCCAGAGCCCGAAGCTGAAGAAGCCGGTGGCGATCAGGGCGACCACGATCAGCCGATGGCCGACCAGCGTCGTTCCCGTCATCGCCGGCACGATCATCGACACCATACCGGCGGCAGGCAGGAAGATGATGTAGACCTCGGGGTGGCCGAAGAACCAGAACAGGTGCTGCCAAAGCAGCGCGTCGCCTCCTCGCTCGGCGATGAAGAACGGCCAGCCGAAGGCACGTTCCAGCTCCAGCAGGATGGTGGCGAGGATGATCGCCGGGAAGGCGAAGACGATCATCCCGGCCAAGATCAGCATGGTCCAGGCGAAGATCGGCATCTTGTCGAGAGACATGCCGGGGGCGCGGGTGCGCAGCACGCCGACGATGATCTCGATCGCGCCGGCGATCGCCGAGATCTCGATGAAGCCGATACCGAGCAGCCAAAAGTCCGCGCCGACGCCGGGCGAGAAGCGCTCGCCGCTCAGCGGCGGATACATGAACCAGCCGCCCGACGGTGCCATGCCGACGAACAGCGTGCAGAAGAACACCGAGCCGCCGACCAGGTAGGCCCAGAAGGCGAAGGCGCCGAGGCGCGGGAACGGCAGGTCGCGGGCCCCCAGCATCTGCGGCAGCAGCAGCACGCCCATCGCCTCGACGGCGGGCACCGCGAACAGGAACATCATCACCGTGCCGTGCATGGTGAAGATCTGGTTGTAGGTCTCCTGGCCGATGAAGTCGTTGTCGGGCACCGCCAGCTGCGTCCGCATCAGGAGAGCCAGGATGCCGGCCAGCACGAAGAAGCCGAAGGCGGTGGCGATGTAGAAGTAGCCGATCACCGTGTTGTTGACCGCGCTCAGGATGCGCCAGCCCTTGGGCAGCGCCCACACCTCCTTCAACCGCGCGAGCTCGTCCTTCGGACGCGGCAGCTTGTGGGGGAACTCCCCGGAGGGCGTCGCGGCCTTTGCCTTGGTCATTTCAGACCCGCCAGATATCCCGAGAGCGCATCAAGCTCCCCGGGCGAGAAGATGCGGAACGGCGGCATGCCGTTGCCGGGCTTGATGTGCTGTCCGTCGACGATGACGCGGGCCAGGGTCTCACGGCTGGTCGGCAAGGTCGCTGCGGCAATGAAGCGACGTGCGCCGACGCGGGTCAGATCCGGCCCGATCACGCCGTTGGCCGATGTCCCCCGGATGGCATGGCAGGCGCCGCAGCCAGCCGCGAGAAACAGGGTCTGCCCTCGCTTATCGGTCTCGCCGACGGGCGCGGGCGCGGGCATCGCCTCGGTGGCGAGCCACACCGCGAAGTCGGCCTCCGGCACCGCCACCACCTCCATCGCCATCAGGGCATGAGCGCCACCGCAATATTCGGCGCATTGGCCGCGATAGACGCCGGGTCGGTCCGCGGACAGACGGAGCGTGGTGGTGCGGCCGGGGAACATGTCGAGCTTGCCGGCGAGGTTGGGAACCCAGAAGCTGTGGATCACATCGGCCGAGGTGAGCCTGAACTCGACCTCGCGGCCGACCGGGATGCGGATCTCGTTGGCGCTCTCGATACGGCGGCCCTCGGCATCACGGTAGACGACGCGCCACCACCATTGCTCGCCAACCACCTCGATCTGCACCGCCGCCGCATCGACGGGGGTGATGTTCGCCCGCATGACCCACACCCCGTAGCCGAGCAGAGCGATCAGGGTCACCGTGGGGAACGCAATGCCGCCGACGATCACCGCCCTGTCGGTGGCCAGGCCGCGCCGCGCGTCCGGGGATCCACGCATCGCGATCCAGAGGGCTGCGAGGACGATCAGCATGACGACGGCGGCACCGGCAAAGAGGATGCCAGCAAGGGTGAAGATCCGCGATGCGTCCGGCCCCATCGGCGCCAGCGCCGACTGCACATCCGAGCACCCGCTCAGGAGGACGGGAACCGAGACCGATGTGATTGCGCGTCGAGGCGTCATGGCGTCGCCGGCAGGCTGGCGAACCAGGCGGAGAGCTCGACGATCTGGCGCTCGCTCAGGCGGCGCGCGATCGGCGCCATGATCGCCCGGGTGGCGCTCCCCTCCCCCGATCCTCGCTGGAGAGCGCGAAGCTGGTTCGCCATGTAGGGTGCATTCTGTCCGGCGAGGCGTGGGTAGATCGCCAATGCCTGTGCGTCATGGCAGGAGAGGCAGGCCGGGATCTCCGCCGTGGCGTCGCCTTCCGTCGCGAGTCTCCGCCCGGCTTCGCTCGCCTCAGCCTGCGTCCGTGGCGGCGGGACGGCCAGGCTCGCGTAGTAGTCGGCGACCTGCTGCTTCGCCCGCGGCGAGAGCGCGGTTGCGATCGGCTTCATGATCCCACTTGGCCGCTCGCCGCTCGCATAGGCCCGAAGCGCCCGCTCCAGCATCGCCGCCGGCTGGCCGTGCAGTCGCGGCACCAGATCGCTCAGCGGCCCCTTGCCTTCGGTGCCATGGCAACGCGCGCAGGCTTCGTCGGCGCCGCTCGTCGTCATCGCGATCGCTCGGCCGTCCTGTCGTTCGGTCATCACGTCGCCAAGCGCGAGCTCGCGATAGGTCAGGGGATCGAGCCGCGGCAAATGCCTGAGGAAGGCGACCAGGGCCCAGACCTCGTCGTCCCGCTCCTGCGTCGTCCAGGCCGGCATGCCCGTGTATTTGAAGCCGTGCTTGACGATCCAGAACAGCTCCTGGTCGGACCAGGGATCGACGCGGTCGGTGAGCTCGGGCGGCGGGGGCAGCATGTGGCGCGCGATCGCGCTCATCGGGCTGCCCGGCGCACCGTGGCAATAGGCGCAGCCGGTGTGGAAGTGGGCGGCGCCGAGACGGACGAGGTCGGGATCGTCCAGACGAGGCGGAACGATGTCGGGGGCATGCGCCTCGACCGAGTTCTCCATGCCGAAGCGGAGAAGCAACTCGACCAACGGCCAGTGCCCCCGGCTCGCGGAGACGTTGTAGATCCCGGACCAGGCCACCAGCAGAACCACGCAGAGCCCTGCCGCGGCGAGCCCGGCCAGGCTGCCGAGGAGGCCAGGCCAACCCATGCTCACCCGCCAGCGCATGTCTCAGCCGGCCGAAAGGGGTTTCGGCGTGCGCTCCAGATCGCCGATCGCCTGGGCGGCCATCGCGACCCCGGCGACGATGTAGCTCAACGGACACGCCGTGATCATCAGCAGACCGGCCAGTTGCTGATCCTCCAGGCTCGCAAGCCCATTCAGCCGATAGAGCTCGCGCGGCGCGAAGATCAGGAGAGCGCCGAGGAGGCAGGCGAGCTTCCCCGTCAGCAGCAACGCCACGACGGCGCCCCAACGGGCCGTCGCCGCCGACTCCAGGACCGCAATCCAGAACAGGAAGGCGACGGCGGCCAGCGAGCCGAGCATGACCAGATGGAGTCCCATCGCGTCGGCAGCGGCGTGCTGGACGCCGGGCACATGCCAAGCCCAGAGCAGCACGATCTGTGCGACCGCAACCGCCCACAAGAACGGCACGCTCATCACCCTCCGGGGTGTCCGGGGAGAAAGCATGGCCGCCGCCAACGGGGCCGCGACGTTCATGACCGCAAGGTGCAGAGCCATCTGCAAGGAAAGAGGCCCCACGTCGACCAAAGGCAACGTAACCGCTCCGGCGATCAGGACGGCGACGGCGCTGCCGATGGCGGCCATCCGGCTCGTCGGTGCGGCGTAGGGGGACCGGAGCGTCATGTCCTCGCCCTTCAGCCGCCGATCATCCCAGCCAGGGATTCGGCCGCGAAATAGAGCCCGACTCCCGACGCCAACGCGAAGCCCAGGCCGATGAGGATGACCACGCCGTCCCGCTGCAGCATGCCGAAGGCGATGACGACGACGCCCAGGGCGGGAACGAAATTCCCGAACGGGATCGGTGCCAGGAGGACGATTCCGAGGAGAAGGCAGACCACCCCGATCAGGCGATGCCTGTGGGCGACCGCCTTCAGTCGCGGGTGAGACCAGCTCTCGATCCACCGAAGGACCGGTGCCGTGAACTTGGTGACCTTCTGGATCACGGAGGTGGGGATCGTCTGTGTGAGGACCCGCTTAGGCAGGCCCGCCCCCTCGCCGAAGGCGATCAAATGGGCCGCGATCAGGATCAGAGGAACGGCGATGACCGCCGAGACGCCGGGCAGCGGCACCGGAATCGTCTCCGGCAGGGCGAACAGAAGAAGCCCGAAGCCATGCGCCCGGGCCCCCGCCGCCTTGATGACGTCATGGAGCGAAAGGCGCTCCTTCTCGCTGTCCGCAAGGGATTGGAGGATGGCAGACGTCTTCTCGATGGTCGTCCCCTGGGTTGGAGCCCGCCACGGGGCGAGGCGGACGGCCAGGCGCACCGAGCTGGCGACTTCCAGAAACAAACCTGCATTTGGGCTTTCAGTTCCCTCGCCACCGGAGCTTCCCGGAAAACAGGGCGGAGACCCGCCGTTTCGGGAGGCCGAACCGACGCCTATACTTGCCCGGGCGGGGCATGCTTTGCCCGCAGGGTGGACGGATATCGGGGGGTGGGATGAATCTCAAAGCGCGGATCATCGCGACGACGACGTCGTTGGCGGTGGTGGTTTCCGGCCTGCTCCTGACGGGGTCAGTCGTGATCTACGACCAGAGCATCGCCGACAACGAGCTGCGCGTGCTCCGTAATGCCTCCGACCAGCTCACCAGCGAACTCAACCGCGCCAGCCGGACATCGCTGGAGCTGGCGACGGCCATGTCGGGGCTTCCGATCGTTGCCCAGTCGATCGTCGAAACCGATCGTGCGCTCGCCGCCAGAATGCTCGTCCCCGTATTCGAGGAGCTGAAGGGTCGCTACGGCTACGAACGATTCCACCTGCACACGCCGCCCGGTATCAATTTCTTCCGTGCGCACAACCCGCCCCGATTCGGCGACGACGATACCGCCGTGCCCACCATTGCGGCATCGTTCCGCACCGGCCAGGCCACTGTAGGCCTCGAAGGCGGCGACAGCGGCAGCGTGATCGCCATGCGGGGCAGCGCGCCGGTCATGCGTGACGGCCGGATGATCGGCCTGGTGCAGATCGGTCTCGGCCTCAGCGACAGCACTCTCCAGACGATTCAGCTCGGCATCGACGGGGACCTGCGCGTCCAGATGCCCGACCCCGGCGGCAAGTGGGGTGTGCGAGCCAAGACCGCCGACCTGCCGCAGTTTCATACCACCGACGGCCTCGCCGCGGTCCTCAAAGGCACCCCCACGGTCGCCTCGCTCACCGTCGGTGGCCGCGTTCTGGCGTCCTACGCTGCCCCCTTGCGCGACTTCAGCGGCCGGATCACCGGAGTCAGCGAGGCGATCGTCGACATCACCTCGTTCCGCGACCAGGTCGGCCGCGTCACCCTCTACGCCATCGCCATCGCCATCGTCGTCCTCGCCTTCAGCCTGCTCGGCGGCTGGCTGATCGGACGCAGCATCTCGATGCCGGTCACCGCGATGACGGCGACGATGCGACAGCTCGCCGATGGGAAGCTCGATGTCGAGATCCCGGCGAGCGAGCGAAAGGACGAGATCGGCGCGATGGCCGGCGCGGTCCAGGTCTTCAAGGACAACGCGACCCGTAACCGGGAGATGGCCGACGAGCAGAAGGAAATGCTCACCCGGCTTTCAGAGACCGCCGTGCAGGTCGCGGAGTCGGTCGATGCGATCCGCGCGGCGGCGAGCGAGATCTCGCAAGGCAGCAACGACCTTTCCGCGCGGACCGAGCGCCAGGCCTCGGCCCTGCAGCAGACGGTCGCGACCATGGGTGAGATCTCCGAGAGCGTCTCGACCAACGCGCAGAACTCCGAACAGGCGCGCACACTGGCCGCCGACGCGCTCGCTCAAGCCGAGAGCGGCAACGGCGCGGTCGCCAGCGTCGTCCAGGCGATGTCGGGTATCGCAAGCTCGTCGTCCCGCATCGCCGCAATCATCCAGGTGATGGAAGAGATCTCGTTCCAGACCAAGCTTCTGGCGCTGAACGCCGCAGTCGAGGCGGCCCGCGCCGGCGAAGCGGGCAAGGGCTTCGCGGTAGTGGCGCAGGAGGTCCGTGCGCTCGCCGACCGGTCGCGCCAGGCCTCCCAGCAGATCCGGGACCTGATCGCCGAAAGCTCCCGCGAGGTCGGCCAGGGAGTGAAATTGGCGGGAGGCGCCGGCGAGGCGCTGGCCGGCATCATCGAGATCGTCCGCCGGGTCGCCGAGATCGCGCCCGAGATCGCCGCCGGCAGCCGCGAGCAGTCGCGCAGCATCGCCGAGATCAACAAGGCCCTCGGCGACCTCGACACGGCGACGCAGCAGAACGCCGCGCTGGTCGAGCAGAGCTCGGCCGCCGCCGCCTCGCTGGCCGAGCAGGCGGGCCAGCTGGTCGCTGTCGCGGCGGGCTTCCGCGGCGACAACGACGCCTATGCACGCGCCTAGGCACTGATGAGCCGCCGACCTGAAACGGCAGACATCGGCACGGATCCCTGCTCGATGGAAGCGGTCGAGCTGGGCCGGCGCTATCGAGCAAGTGAACTGTCGCCGGTCGAAGTGACGCGGGCGGTGCTGGATCGCATCGAGCGGGTCGATCCTGACCTGAACTCGTATATCGAAGTCCATGCCGACCGGGCGCTGGCGTCCGCGCGCGCTGCCGAGACCCAGCTCCGTGCCGGCATCGACTTAGGGCCTCTGCATGGCGTGCCGGTGTCCCTGAAGGACCTCATCCGGGTAAAGGGGTTCCGCACCACGGCTGCCTCGCGAACACTGATGGATGCCGAAGCCGATCACGACGATGCCGGGGTGACCGAGCGGCTGAACGCGGGCGGCGCCGTCATCCTCGGCAAGGTCAACCTCCGGGAGTTTGCTCTCGGCGCCCCGGATACCGACAGCCCCTTCGGCGATGTGCAGAACCCGCGCCGGATCGGATACCACCCCGGCGGCTCCTCGAGCGGTTCCGGCGCGGCGGTGGCAGCGGGCCTCGGACCCATTTCTCTCGGCACTGATACCGGCGGATCGGTCCGCTACCCGGCCAATCTCTGCGGCCTGGTCGGATTGAAGCCGACCAACGGCCTCGTCTCGATCCGGGGCGTGATCCCCTCCAGCGAGCAGCTCGACGTCGTCGGGCCGCTGAGCCGATCGGTCGCCGATGCTGCGGCCGCGCTCGACGTGATCGCCGGCCACGACCCGGCCGATCCCTGGTCGCTGCCGGTGGCGCGAGACCGTTATCTGGCGGTGCTTGGACGCGACATCCGCGGCCTGCGTGTCGGCGTGCCCACCAACGACGTCTACGCGCTGGGCCAGAAAGAAGCGCTGGCGTTGCACGCCAACACACGCGAACGGCTGCGGGATCTCGGACTCTCGCTCGTCCCCCTCTCGCTTCCGCGTCCGGACGAGGTCGCCGCGATCTGGGACCGGATCATGAGTGTCGACATGGCCGCCACTCACGCCGGATACGGCTTCGACGACGCCTCTATGGCCGGAATCTCCTTGAGCGGCTCCAGGTAGGGCGGAAGACCCTCGCCGTCGACTACGCCAAGGCGCTGGCGGAGAAAGCCACGTACCGACGCGAATGGCTCGCCCTGTTCGAGCAGGTCGACCTGATTGCGCTCCCCGGCAACTCAGCCGCGGCAGCGCCGCACGGAGTCGAGACGCTGAAGGTGGACGGCCGGACGTATCCCGCCCGGACCCTGTTCGCGCCCAGTAACCGCATCGCCAACCTGACGGGCTTTCCCGCATTGGTGCTGCCGGTCGGGGAGACATCCGAGCGGCTGCCGATCGGTTTTCAGCTCGTGGGCTCGCCGTTTTCCGAAGCTCGCCTGCTTGCGGTCGGCCAAGCGCTCGAAAGAGCGCTCGGAAACCTGATCGGCCAGTGGGGCATCGAGCCGCGCAGAGGCTGATCCTCGTTTCGCACCCCCTCCCTCGGCGAAGCCGGGGGAGGGGGTACGAACGCCTTTATGGATCCGCAGCCAATGCGGCGACGCCGATCGGCTTCAACGGCGGACGCGGACGCGGTGGCGTCACCTCGGCGACGTCGATGCCGGACTCGGCCGCGATCAGTCGCGTGAGCGTCGACGCACAGTTGCGCCCCTGGCAGCGGCCCATGGACATGCGGGTGATCGCCTTCAGGCTGTTCGCCTCGTTGACCCCTTCCCTAACCCAGCGCCGCGCCTCGGCCAGCGTCACCTCCTCGCAGCGGCAGACGATGGTGTCGTCCCGCATCAGCGACAGCAGCGAGGCCGGCGCCTGGTAGATCGCCTCGATCGCGACGCGGAAGGCCATCAGGCGGGAGAGCCTGCGGCGCAAGGCGTCCCGGTGGATCTCGGCACCGGGACCGGCGGCCGCGCCGACCCGCATCGCCGCAGCCAGCCCCGCCAACTCGCCCTCCAGCAGCGCTTTCTCGACGCCGGCCGCGCCGGCGCACTCTCCGGCGGCGAAGACGCCGTCACGGCTGGTTTCCAGATCATCGTTGCGGATCGGGATCCAGCCGCCCTTGCCGGCGTCGTGCACATGCTCGCAGCCGATCGAGCTGGTGATCTCGCTCGCCGGCACCAGGCCGAACCCGGCGATCACCGTGTCGACGGCCAGCGTGCGAGCGCGGGCGTGGTCCACCGTGCCGTCCGCGGCGATGGGCGCCACCACCACCGCCTCGACACGCGTGCTGCCTTTCGCCTCGACGATGACGTGGCGGCTCCTGAACGGCACGCGATGCCTGGCCAGGATGGCGCGATAGCCGATACCGCGCGCCAGCATCCCCGGCTCCAGCAGCAGGCGTGGGATCATCGCCAAAGGCGGGCGATTGGCCGCCGCCTCCAGCACCTCCACCACCTCGGCGCCGCAGCGCACCAGATTGGCGGCGGCGAGCAGCGTCAGCGGACCGTTGCCGGTCACCAGGATGCGCCGGCCGGGGAGCGTGCGCTGTCCCTTCAGCAGGTTCTGTACGGCGCCCGCGCCCATGACGCCCGGAAGCGTCCAGCCCGGAAACGGCACCGGCCGCTCGGTCGCGCCGGCGGCGACGATGGTGGCGCCAGGGGTAACCCGGATGATGCGGTCGTCATGGGCGAAGGCGGCGATGCCGTCATCGAAGAAACCGTAGAAGACCGCACCTGGATAATGCGCGACGTTCGGCCCCGTCGCCGCGGCCAGAAGATCGGCGCCGCGCGTCGCCTCGTCGAACAGATCGTCGCGCACCGCACGCAACGGCTCGCTCGCCGGATGGCGGTAGTATTGCCCGCCCGGCTGGCGGTTGTCGTCGATCAGCACCACCCGCGCGCCATAGTCTGCCGCCGTGCGCGCCGCGGCCAGGCCGGCGGGGCCGGCGCCGATCACCAGGATTTCGCCGCTCATGCCGGCCTCGTCGGCCCGAAGCCGGTCTGGGTCTCGACCCGCATGCCGTCGGTGACCGGGGTCATGCAGGCCCGCTGGTTCGGCCGGCCGTCGATCACCAGCGCGCAGTCCCAGCACTGGCCCATGCCGCAGTAATATCCCCTCGCCTCGCCGCGGGTCGGGCTGGTGCGGGACTGGACATGGCCGATCGCCAGCAGCACGCCGGCCACCGTCTCGCCCTCATAGGCGGTGACGGACTTGCCGTCGATGGAGAGCACGACCCGGCGGCCGCGGGTGCCGGCGTCGCCGAGGCGGAGATCGGCGCTCATGCAGCGAACCGACCGGGACCGAAGCCCTGAAGAAGATCCGGCATCGGCTGCCCCATCACGGCGCCGGCGACCGCACGGCCGACGAAAGGCCCCATCGAGAAGCCGGCGTTGGTCGAGAATGCGAAGTAGAGGCCCGGGCGGCCCGGCATCGGCCCCACCGTCGGCTTGTTGTCATGCGCGATCGCAGTGAAGCCGACCCAGGAGCGGAGCAGGTTTGCCTCGCGAAGTTGCGGCACCACCGAGCATTGATAGCGGATGTTCGCCTTGAGCTGATCGAGGTCGAGCTCCTTCCGACCGCTATCCTTGTCGCCGCGCCCCTGGAAGCCGCCGCCGAGGATGCAGGACCCGTTGGGGAACTGCTTCAGCGTGAACTTCCCGGCGATGTGCGTGACGACCATGTTGTCCATGAACTGCCCGATACGCTCGGTGACGCTGAGGGTGTTCACATGGAGCAAGACCGGAATGTCGATGCCGAACATGGCCGCGGCGCGATCGGTCCAGGCCCCGGTCGCGATGACGACGTTGCGGCAACGCATCAATCCCGCCGTGGTCGTGAGCTCGTAGCCGTCATCCTTGGCGCGTTGACCGGTCAGCCCCGCGACGGCAACCGTGCCGCCGGCGCGGCGCAGAGCGCGGATCAGCGCTTGGCCCGTCAGCAACGGGCTCGCGAAGCTGTCGTCGGCGCAGAAGGTCGCGGCCGTCACCGTCGGCGCAAGCCAGGGCGCCCGGTCTCGGAGTTCGTTGCCATCCAGCCACTCGAGTTGAACGCCCTGCGTCGCCTGATCGGCGGCGCCCGCCCTGAGGGCCGCGACATCCTCGGCGGACTGGGCGACGCGCAGGCCACCCCGATTGACGAAGCCGATATCGTCATCGAGCTCGCTCACCAGCCGCCGCCACTCGACGAGGCCGTGGCGATACGCGGGAAGAAGGTCCGTCGCCTTGTTCTGCAGCGCGCAGGTGCCGGCATTGACGGCGGATCCCTCACGCCAGGGCTCAGCCTTGTCGATCACCACGACCTCACGGCCGGCGCGGGCCAGATGAAGCGCCGTGGTCAGGCCGATGATCCCCGCCCCGACGACGACGGTCTCCGCACTGGCCGGCAGCGTCACGCCGGACGCTCGGAGAGGAAGCGGCTGAGGAAGGCCTTGAGGCGCGGGTTCTGCGGCCGGACCAGGATGTCCTCCGCCGTACCTTCCTGCCCGATCACGCCGCCATCCATGAAGCAGACGGTGTCGGCGATGTCGCGGGCGAAGGCCATCTCGTGCGTCACCACCACCATGGTGGTGCCGTCGAGGGCAAGCTGCTTGATCACGTTCAGCACCTCGCCCACCAGTTCGGGGTCGAGCGCCGAGGTGACCTCGTCGAACAGCATGACATTCGGCTGCATGGCCAGCGCTCGCGCGATCGCCACCCGCTGCGCCTGGCCGCCGGAGAGCTGCGAGGGATAGACGTCGGCCTTCTCCGCCAGGCCGACCTTGCTCAGCAGGTCGAGGGCGAGTTCGCGCGCTTCCGGCAGCTTCGTGCCCTTCACCACCACCGGCCCCTCCATGACGTTCTCGATCGCCGTCTTGTGGGGGAACAGGTTGAACTGCTGGAACACCATGCCGACATGCGAGCGGTACTTGGCCAGAACGCGGCCGGGCGGCATCCGATGGCCCGGCCCGAAGCGCATCACGTCGTCGCCGACCTCGATCGAGCCGGCGGAGGGGTCCTCCAGCAGGTTGATGCAGCGGAGCAGCGTCGACTTCCCGCAGCCTGACGGCCCGATGATGAAATACTTGCCGCCCTTCGGCACCTCTAGAGACACGCCCTTGATCGCGTGGAAGTGGCCGTAGTGCTTGTGCAGTTCGGTGATGCGGATCATCGGCTTGAGGATGGTCATCTGCCGGCGCCCTCAGCGGTCGACACGGGATTCGAGCCGGCGCGCCAGCTGGGTCAGCGGGTAGAGCAGCGCGAAATAGAGAAGTGCTGCGAAGGTGTAGACCTCGAGCGGGCGATAGGTGTTCGAGGTGATCTGCGAGCTCACATACATTATGTCGGGGACGGCGACGACGTAGAGCAGCGACGTGTTCTTCAGTTGCAGCACCGACTGGTTGACGAAGGGCGGCACCATCCGCCGCATCGCCTGCGGCAGGATGATGCGCCGCATCAGCTGCAGATAGGTCATGCCGAGCGCACGCGCCGCCTGCCACTGCCCCTTGTCGATCGACATCACGCCGGCGCGGAAGATCTCCGAGCAGAAGGCGCCCATGTAGAGCGTGAGGCCCAGCCCCGCCGCCGCCCAGGCCGGCAGGTTGAAGTTCAGCACGATGGGCAGCGCGTAGAAGAACCAGACGATCTGGATCAGCAGCGGCGTGCAGCGGAAGAACTGGACGTAGATGTTGATCGGGATGGTGATCCAGCGATAGGGAAACAGCAGGGCGACGCCGCAGACCACGCCGATGATCAGTCCGCCGACGATGGTGCCGACGGCGTAGGTCATCGTCATCAGCACGGCCTCGAACCAGGCCGACTTGAGGACGACGCTGAAATCGTACTGGTAACCCATCGCCCCCTCACAAACGCGATCGCCTCCGCCGCAAGGCAGAGGCGATCGGCGTCACACGACGAGACTCTCTAGAAGTTGAACT
>CAXNIC010000005.1:0-35711 GCA_964201945.1 Alphaproteobacteria bacterium | reverse complement strand
CCTGGGCGAGCGCGGGCGTGGCGGACGCCGCCATGACGGCCGCTCCGGTCTTGAGGAGCGAGCGGCGACTCATCATCGAAAAGTCCATGACTATCCTCCCGTTGCGATGTGGTTGGTCGACGTCTTGACGGGCTCCGGCGCGATCATCGTTTCGAAGTGCCGGAGCATGCGGGCGGCATCGGGAACGATGCCGGTGAAAAGCCGGAAGGCCTCGACGGCCTGGAACACGGCCATGCCGCCGCCGGAGAGCGTCCGGCAGCCGGCCTGCCGCGCAGCGCGCAGCAAGGCGGTCTCGATCGGGGTGTAGACGATGTCGGCGACCCAGAGGCCGGGGCGGAGCAGTTCCGCCGGAACGGGCATGCCCGGATACTTAGCCATGCCCATCGGCGTCGCGTTGATCAGGCCGTCGGCATCGGCAAGCGCGGCCTGCGCATCGGTCTCCGCCGTGATCCGGCGCTGACCGGCATAGCGCCCCAGCCGCGTCGCCAGCGCCTCCGCCCGGTCGCGCACATGGTCGACGATGGTCAGCGTCTCGGCGCCGAGGGACAAGGCAGCCGTCGCCACTGCCGCCCCGGCACCGCCGGCGCCGATCTGGACGACGTGGCCGAGCCGGGCACCGCTCATGCCGCGGCGGAAGCTCTCAGCGAAACCCCAGGAATCGGTGTTGTGGCCGACGCGACCGCCCTTGCCGAAGACGACGGTGTTCACCGCGCCGATCGCCTCCGCCTCGGGAGAGAGACGGTCCAGAGTCCCGATCACCGTCTGCTTGCAAGGGTGGGTGACGTTGACGCCGGCAAAGCTCATCCGCTCGGCCGCGGTCAGCAACTCGCCCACCGCCTCGGCCGGCAACCCGAGGACATCGAGATCGATCAGCCGGTAAAGGCAGCGGAGTCCCTGCTCCTCGCCCTCGCGCTCGTGGAGCGCCGGCGACCGCGACGCCTGGATGCCGGCGCCGATCAGGCCGATCAGCAGCGATCGTGACGGCACCGTCGCGGTCGGCAGTGGATCGGGGCCGCGCATGTCGCGCCCGGCCCGCGTCTGCGGCCTCATGTCGTCCTTCCCTAGGAACGTCCCGCCGCGTTCGTACGCGGCGTTGTCTTCTTGCTCATAGCAATGTACGAACTAGTTAGTTCAGTCAAGTTCCGCAGCAGGGGAGTTCGTTCGCCGCCCGGCACCCGCCGGTATAGTGCGGGCCGAACGACCGACCCTTAGGAGCCGAGACATCTCGACGATGCGCGAAGACGCAGACAAGCCCGGACGCGCCGTATCGCCCCGCACGCCGGATGCGGAGAGCACGCGGCGGAACATCCTGGACGTCGCCAACGAGGAGTTCGCGAGCAAGGGCTTCAGCGGTGCGCGCATCGACGAGATCGCGGCGCGCACCAACACCAGCAAGCGGATGATCTACTACTACTTCCAGGACAAGGAGGGGCTGTTCGTCGCCGTCCTGGAGGAAGCCTACAGGCGCATCCGCGGCATCGAGAACGCCCTCGACCTCGATCACCTGGAACCCGAAGCGGCGCTGACGGCGCTGGTCGAGTCCACCTTCGACTACCAGAGCGGCAATCCGGACTTCGTCCGCCTGGTGATGGTGGAGAACATCCATCATGGCGCGCATCTCAAGCAGTCGCGCGCCATCGGCGACGTCAACGTGACCGTGATCGACGCGATCCGGAGCCTCTACCAGCGCGGCGTCGCCGCCGGGGTCTTCCGCAAGGGCCTCGACCCGGTCGACATCCACATGTCGATCAGCGCGCTCTGCTTTTTCAACGTCTCCAACCGCGCGACATTCTCGCTGATCTTCGAACGCGACATGGGCTCGCCCCGCGCGCTGGCGAAGCGCCGCGCCATCGTCGTCGATACCATCCTCCGCTACGTGAAGGCTTGAGCCGCTACAAGACCTGGCGGAGCACCCAGATGAAGGCGAGGCCGGCGACCATGGTGCCGATCAGGCTGCGCGTCTTCCAGGCGACGGCCGCGGTCAGCACGGTCGCGAGCCACTCCGCCGGCCCGCCATTCACCACCGACGGTGCCGCCAGCGACACCATGACCACGCCCGGCATCTCGCGCAGCAACTGACCGGCCTTGCCGGTCGAGGGGATGAGGCCGCCGAGGAGGATGCCGCTGGCCCGGAGAGCGAAGGCGGCCAGCGCCAGCGCCGCCAGCGCGAAGGCTGCGTCGGCAGTCATGACTTGGCCTTCAGCGCCGCCTTGAGCGGCCCGTCGGGATCGGCACGCAGCAGACCGGCGAAGCTGCCGGCGATGGTGCCGGCGATGATGTACCACTTGCCCGGCAGCCAATGCGACGCGACGACCGCGACCGCCGCGGCGACGCCCCAGGGCAGCACCGTCGCCAGGCCGCGCCAGCGCCCGCAGAGCAGCACGATGAACATGGCGACGATGACGAAGTCGAGGCCCCAGCGCTGCGGATCGGCGATGCCGCCGCCCAGCGCATGGCCGGTCAGCGTCATCAGGGTCCAGCACGGCACCGCCAGCATCGCGAGGCCCAGGATGAAGCCGGCGTCGCGATAGCCCTGCTCGAAACGGCCCATCATCAGGGCCCAGTTGTCGTCGACGATGACGCTGGAAGCGAGCAGCTGCTTCCACAGCGGCAACCCGACGAGATGCGGGCGCATGGCGATCGCCATAAGCAGGTGGCGCGCGTTCACCACCATCAGGCCGAGGACGACGGCGAGGATCGGCACCGGACGCGCCCAGGTCTCGATGATGAGGAGCTGGGCCGCGCCCGCGAACACCGTTGCGCTCATGACGCCGGACTCGGCGAAGGTGAGCCCGGCCTGGGCCGCCAGCACGCCGAAGATGATCCCGTAAAGAGAGGAACTGAGAAGCAGCGGCGGCGCAAGCTTCAGGCCGTCGCGCACGCCCCGCCAGGTGAGCTGGGCGGGCGCGGGAGAGGAGGACATGGGGGAAGGGAACCGGAAGGAGAGGAGAGGTTGGACGTCACCTTATCATGAGAGCATCAGCCGCCAAGGCGCGCGAAACGCCGCGGTGTCAGGCGAGCGTGATGAAGAGCTCGGACTCGATCACCCATTGATTGCCGAGCTTCTTCCAGACCGCGAGGTAGCGCCCCGAGACATGCATGTCGCCGCGGGGCCCCCGCCATGTCGCGACCCAGGTGCCGGGCTCGGCGGCGCGCTTGCCGTCCCCGTCGATCGTCACCGACTCGGTGGTTCTGAGATAGGTCACGAAGGTGGGGTCGTCGAACTGCCCGTCGAAGGCCGCGACCACGGCATCGGCGCCCTGGATCAACGTGCCGTCGCCGGCGATCAGCCTGATCTCCGGATCGAAGAACGGCCGGAGCCGCTCCGCCTCATGGTCGGCAATCAGCTTGTTGGTCCGCCGCCGCTGGGTGCGGATCGTGGTCTCGTCGCTCATGGGTGCCGATGATAAGCCGCTCGTGCCGTCCGCTCGACCGGCAATCGTACTGGACCGGGAGCCTGTTCCCGCCGTAAGGGTGAAGCGGCACGGACGCCGGGGTCCGGCGCCCTCCCCCTTGTCCCCGGCCCATTCTCGGGAACGGTCATCCGTGTCTCATTCCATGACGGCGGGCGATGCCGCAGGCATCGAGTCGCCCTATGCCTGGACGCGTCTCTGGATCTCGCTGCTGATCGCCACCATCGGCGGCGTCGGCATGTGGTCGGTGGTCGTCGTCCTGCCGGCGGTGCAGGCCGAGTTCGGTGTCGCCCGCGGCGGCGCTTCGATCCCCTACACCGCGACGATGATGGGCTTCGCCGCCGGCAGCGTCTTCATGGGGAAACTCGCCGACCGGTTCGGCGTCGTCGTGCCGATCCTGCTCGGCGGCGTGATGCTCTGCGTCGGATATGTCGGCGCTTCCTTGAGCACCAGTCTCTGGCTGTTCATCGTCTTCCAGGGAATCGGCATCGGCTTCCTCGGCTGCTCGGTGGTGTTCGGGCCGCTGGTCGCCGACGTCTCGCACTGGTTCGACCGCCGCCGCGGCATGGCCGTCGGCATCTGCGCCAGCGGCAACTATCTCTCGGGCACCGTGTGGCCGCCGATCATCCAGAACCTGGTCGAGGCGATCGGCTGGCGTCACACCTACATGGCGATCGGCGTCGTCTGCCTCGTCACCATGCTGCCGCTGGCGCTTCTGCTCAGGCGGCCCTCTCCGCGCGGCCATGGTGCCTCCACCGGAGCCGGCGGCACCTTGGGCAAGCTGCCGATCTCCGCTGGCACGCTGCAGACCATGCTGATCATCGCCGGCATCACCTGCTGCCTCGCCATGGCGATGCCGCAGGTCCACATCGTCGCCTATTGCGGCGACCTGGGTTACGGCGTCGCCCGCGGCGCCGAGATGCTGGCGCTGATGTTGGGCTGCGGCGTGATCAGCCGGCTCGCCTCGGGCTGGATCTGCGATCGCATCGGCGGTGTCCGCACGCTGCTGCTGGGCTCGGCGCTGCAATGCCTGACGCTGTTCTTCTACCTGCCCTTCGACGGGCTGATGTCGCTCTACGTCGTCTCGGCGCTGTTCGGCCTGGCCCAGGGTGGCATCGTGCCCAGCTACGCGATCATCGTGCGCGAGCATCTGCCCGCCGAGGAGGCGGGAACGCGGGTCGGCCTGGTTCTGATGTCGACCATCGTCGGCATGGCCGCCGGCGGCTGGCTCTCGGGCGCCATCTTCGATCTCACCGGCTCCTATCAGGCGGCGTTCATCAACGGCATCGCCTGGAACCTGGTGAATGTCGGCATCGCGCTCTGGCTCCTCTCCATGCGCCCGCGCCGGCTGGCGCTGGCGTGATCGGCATTTGCCGCGCCCGCCCTTCCCTCGCTATCTTCGCGCATTCCCTTGAAAGAGAAGAGACGACCCATGGACAGATGGCTCTCAGCCGGCCTCGACTATATCCCCGAGTGGCTCGGCTTCCAGATGCGCCTGACCGAGCAACCCGGCTGCGCGCTGGCGATCGTGCACAAGGGCAAGGTGGTGCTGGAGCAAGCCTGGGGCTACGCCAATGCGGACCGCAAGATCGAGCTGACGCCGCGGCACCTGATGCGCGTCGCCTCGCATTCCAAGAGCTTCACCGCCGCCGGCATCATGAAGCTGCGCGAGAAGGGCAAGCTGCAGCTCGACGATCCGGCCGGCCGCTACGTGAAGGGCCTGCACCCGGCGGTCGCGAAGGCGACGGTGGCGCAGCTGCTCTCGCACACCGCCGGCATCATCCGCGACGGCAAGGACACCGGGCAATGGACCCATCGCCGGCCCTTCCTCAGCGCGAAAGAGTTCCTGAAGGAGCTCGCCGAGCCGCAGCCGATCGATGCCAATCTGCGCATGAAGTACTCGAACCACGGCTTCGGCCTCGCCGGCCAGGTCATCGAGGCGGTGACCGGAGAAGGCTACAACGCCTGGATCAAGCGCGAGGTGGTGGACGCCGCCGGCCTCGGAGAGACGCGCCCCGACATGCCGCTGGCGAAGGGCGCGCCGCTCGCCAAAGGCCATTCCTCGAAGCTTCCGCTCGGCCGCCGCGTCATCCTGCCGAGCGACACCTCGACCGAGGGGCTCGCCTCGGCGACCGGCTTCGTCTCGACCGCGCATGACCTGGCCCTGTTCTTCAACCAGCTTTCGCCGGGTGCGAAGAAGAGCATCCTCTCGGTCGCCAGCCGGCGCGAGATGTCGCGCCGCCACTGGAAGGTGCCGCATTCGCAGCTCGAGCGCTGGTACGGGCTCGGCACCATCTCGGGCACGCTCGGCGGCTGGGATCATTTCGGCCATTCCGGCGGCTTCCCGGGATTCATCACTCGTACCGCGACGATCCCAGCGCACGACATGACGATCTCGGTGCTCACCAACTCCGCCGACGGCCTGTCGCATCAGTTCCTCGACGGCTGCATGCACATTCTCAGGCGCTTCCACCAGAGAGGCGTTCCGGCGCGGCGGATCGCCGACTGGACCGGCCGCTGGTGGAGCCTCTGGGGCTGCTTCGACCTGGTGCCGATGGGCGAGCGCGTGATGGTGGCGACGCCGTCCCTGCTCGATCCCTTCATGGACGCGAGCGAGATCGAGGTCTCGGGCCGCGACAAGGGCCGCATCTCCGAGGCCGGCGGCTTCGCCAGCTATGGCGAGGAGGTGCGGCGCATCCGCAAGCGCGGCAAGGTCGCCGAGCTCTACGCCACCGGCTCCACGCTGAAGCCCGAGGCGGAAGCCGCGAAGGAAGCTTCGAACCGCTACGGGCGCTGACGCTTCTTCAGATCCTTGTCGACCTGGAGATAGGCGGGGACGCCGACGATCTCCGCCATCTCGGCCGGCGTGACCGCGCGTTCGGGCGGCAGCGGCCGGCCGGCCTTCATGTGCGTGATGGCGTCGCGGAAGGCGCCGGCGGCGGCGAAGACCAGGGTCACGCCATAAAGCGCGATGGTGAAGCCCAGCTTGTGGACGTCCGCCGGGGTCAGCGGCGCACGGCCGGGCTCGTCGACCTGGACGATCAGCGGCAGCTTCGTCGCCGCCCGGATGCGTTCCAGCTCCTTCCGGTCGTGGGGGCCGGTGACGAACAGGATGTCGGCACCGAGGTCGGCGAAGGCGTCGGCGCGCCAGAGGGCCTCCTTCATGCCGCTGGCGGCGCCGGCGGCGTTGCGGGCATCGGTGCGGCCGATGATCAGGATGTCGGCGCCCGCATCGCGCGCCTGCACCGCCGCCTTGACCCGGCGAAGCGCATCGGCGCGCGAGACGACGGCGCCCGGCGCGCCGAAGTCGCGCTTCGGGCTCTCCTGGTCTTCCAGCATCAGGCAGGCGGCACCGGCCGAGGCGAGGCCCCGCACCGTCCGCCCGACATTCTGCGCATTGCCGAAGCCGGTATCGGCATCGACGATCAGCGGCATCGGCGCCGAGGCGGCGACGTCGCGGGCCTGGCTTGCCATCTCGCCGTAGGAGAGGAGCCCGGCATCGGGCACGCCCAGCTTCGCCGCCGAGACGGAGAATCCCGAGAGGAATCCCGCCGGGAATCCCGCCTGATGCACCATGCGGAACCCGAGCGCGTCATAGCAGCTGGGGACGGTCAGGCGGCCGCGCTTCAGCGCCTTCCTGAGACGATCGGCAGGCGAGCTCATGAGGTCTTCATCCCCGGCATCTTCACAGCGGCGGCGCGGCGCAGATCCATTCCCGTCTCCATCGATCGCGGGTATCGCCGTGGCAAGGCTGAGACCTCGTCCAGTTTCTTGTAGATCTCGGCGGGCAGGTGCCAGCCGCCGGCCTTCATCGACTCTGCAGCCTGGGCGGCCGTCCGGGCGCCGACGATGGCGCTGGTCATGAACGGCCGGTCGAGCACCCAGCGCAGCGCCACCTCGGCGGGGCTGCGACCGATCTCCTTCGCGGCATCCAGCAGCGCCGCGAGAACCGCGTCCGCCTGCGGGCAGAAATATTTCGACGGATAGGCCCAGCCCTCGGCCGAGCGGGTGCCGGCGACCTTGGCATCACCCGACTTGTACTTGCCGCCGAGATAGCCACCGGCCAGCGGCGACCAGCAGACGATGCCGAGCCCTTTCAGGTCGCAGGCCGGCACGATCTCTTCCTCGATGTCGCGCACCACCAGGCTGTATTGCGGCTGGTGGCAGGCGAAACGCTCGAGGCCGCGGCTGTCGGAGATCCACATCGCCTCCATCAGCCGCCAGGCCTCGTAGTTGCTGCAGGCGATGTAGCGGACCTTGCCCTGGCGGACGAGGTCGTCGAAGGCCCGCAGCATCTCGTCCAGCGGCGTTTCGATGTCGACGTGGTGGATGTAGTAGAGGTCGAGGTAGTCGGTGCCGAGCCGCTTCAGGCTGGACTCGATGTTGTCGAGGATGTGGGAGCGCGACATGCCGGAATCGTTCGGCCCCGGCCCGGTCGGGTTGAACACCTTGCTGGCGATCACCGTCTGCTTCCGGCGCGATCCCAGCGCCTTTCCCAGCATGATCTCGGATTGGCCGGCGTTGTAGCCGTCGGCGGTGTCGAAGAAGGTGACGCCGGCATCGAGCGAGGTTCCGACGATGCGGTCGGTCTCCGCCTGGTCGGCGCCGTGACCGAAGGTCATGGTGCCGAGGCAGATCTCCGAGACCTTGAGGCCGGTGCGGCCGACGCGGCGATAGTCCATGAAGCCCCCGTATCAGGAGGCTTCATGGCGCGTCATGACGGCGAAAGTGTCAACCCGATCCGTCCGGCCTCAGAACACGAAGCGCGTCAGCGTCACCTGCTTGCCGTCGGGCAGGGTCAGGATGGCTTCACGCGCGCTGACGAACTGGATCGAGACGGTACCGCGGGACCCGGCCGAGCGCGGCGCCTGCCAGGCGCCGCCCATGGATTGGCCGTTAGCATATTCGGAGAAGTCGCTGGTGAGCGTCAGGCCCGAGCCGAAGGTCCCAGCCTGGAGCCCGCCGGCGGCGATGTACCAGACCGGCGCGCCGTCGGTGTCGTACATGTAGCCGCCGAGATAGACTGTGCGGTTGCCGCCCTGGGTCTCGATGAAGTAGCCGCGGCCGGACTCCTCCTCGTTCCACCACCAGCCGGCCTCCGGATCGCCGTCGACGCTGCCGTCGGCGACGCCGCCGGAGACGATGTCGAAGCGCTCGATCGGGAGCGTGCCGCCGGGCCAGGTCACGGTTGCGGTGGTGTCGCCGGTGAAGGCGATGGTCATGTCGCCGACGATGCGGCGGAGCGAGGGCGAGCGGTAGGAGCCGCGCAGCGACTGGCCGCCGGCATGCTCGGCGAGCTTGCCGGTGAAGGTCGTGCCGTTCATCTGGCCCATCGCGACGTACCAGACCGAGCGTCCCTGGGCATCGTAGAGATAGGCGCCGACGAAGACCTGGTCGCCCGACTGCTCGATGGCGATGCCGCTGCCGGGTTGCGTCGGCGACCACCACCAGCCGGTCTCGACCTGATGCGACGTCGACGGCCCGCCGGTGAATCCAAGCACGATCGATCCGGTTGCACCGCCGTCGCCGTCGACCGCGATGTAGTAAGTCGTGCCGGCGCTGGCGAAGAACGAGACGCTGCTCTGCAGCGTGTTGCCCGCATCGTCGTTGGAGGCGATCGGAGTCAGCTGGCCCACGGCCGAGCCGGTATAGACCGCCAGCAGCGTGTCGAAGTTGCTGCCCGCGGTGTTGAGCCGGATCCGGCGTGAGCGGGTCGGCGTGATCTTCCACCACACCGACGCGCTGCCGGTGATGGCGGCGTGAGACGGTTCGCCGGTCTCCTTGCTGGCAAAGCGGTTGCTGCCGCTGACCGTGCCCGACGCCCGGGTGATGGCGACGGCGCTGGCGAAGGCATCGTTGGCCGGGGCAGAGCCGAAGGTCTCGGTCCATTTCAGCGCGACCGATCCCGAGGCGCCGTTATAGCCGTCGACGGCAATCGTGTAGGTCTGTCCGGCGGTGGCGTTGAAGGTGACCGAGCTCTGTCGCGACCGGCCGTTGTCGTCGTTGGCGGCCACCAGTGTGAGCGCGCTCACGCTCGAGCCAGTGTAGACGGCGAGCAGCGTGTCGAAGCTGCTGCCGGCGGTGCCGATGGTGGCCGATCCGGCACTGGCCGGCGTCCAGCTCCACCAAATCGACTTGCCGCCGCGGTTGCCGGCATGGTTGGGCTCACCGGTTTCCTCGGTCGCGTTGACGCTGCTGCCGGTCCCGGTCCCCGACGTGCCGGTGACGACCGTGGCCGAGGCGAAGGCGTCGTTGGCCGGCCGCGTCACCGTCGTGTTCAGGGTGAAGGTCGCGGTGCAGGACGCGCTGGCGGACATCACGACGCTGGCAGTCGTGGCGGACCCGGAGCACGCATCGGACCATCCGGAGAAGACCGAGCTGCTGGCCGCGGACGCGGTCAAGGTCACGGTCTGGCCCGAGGTGAAGACGGCGGTGCAGGTGCTGCCGCAGCTGATGCCGGACGGGCTGCTGGTCACGGTGCCGCTGCCCGTCCCGCTCTTGGCGACCGTGAGCACAGGCCCGGCGGGATCGGACGGCCGCCAGAGCGCGATCACATCCTTGTTGACGTTCAGCACACGGGCATTGTTCGCGGGGTCGGTCTGTCCGAGCGCGATGCCGGAGGGCGCCCCGTTGGTGAAAGTGCGATCCGGATTGCTGAACCGGGTCGCCCGCGTGCAGTTGACCGAAGCGTCGGTGCAGGCGTCGAAATAGGACATGACGTCGAGCTCGCGCGCGGACGTGCTGACATAGCCGAAGTAGTCGTAGTTCTGCGGCAGCGAGCCGTTCCAGGGGCCTTCGTTGTATTTCCGGACGGCATAGCGGTCATGGGCCAGGCCCATGTTGTGGCCGATCTCGTGCGCCAGCGTCTGGTTGCTGAGGCAGGAGCCGCGCATCGTCGCCGAGACCGCGTATGAGCGGTCCGAGACGTCGGGGTTCAGCAGCATGTAGGCAATGCCGCAGGCCTGGAAGGCACTGTAGTTCCTGACGATCAGCGCAACGATGTCGGCGCCGTAGGCGCGGCGGGCTGAATAGAGCTCCGACAGCTCGCCAGAGCCGTTGAGGCCGGAGCGGGCCTCGGACACGACGGTGCCGGCCGACTTGCTGCCCTCGTTGTAGGAGGCGGCCACGGTGCCGACCAGCTGCAGGGTAATGTTGACGCCTGAATTGGCGTAGGCGGTGTTCGCCATGGCGACCGCGAGGTTGATCTCGCTCAGGATGTCGGCGGATTGCGAGGCCGCCGCCTGCGTATAGGCGACCGCCAACGTCACTGTCGTCATGGTGTTGGGATCGCCGACGATGCTGGGCCCGTCGGCGGGAGCCATCCAGGACGGCGCCAGCATCGGCTTGTCGCCGGCGGGAACATCGCGCGTCGGATGAGTGCCGACCCTGGGGAAGCCGGCCGGGTCGATCTGGTCGATGACCGTGTTTCCGTCCTTGTCGGGATAGATCGAGTAGCTGAGGCCGCCGACCGTCACCGCGCCGGTGATCCGGCCGCGGGAGACGACGAGATGGACGCTGCCGTCCTGGCCGCCGGCGGGGCGACCTTCCCATACGAGGTCGCCGGACTGGGTGTGCTGGAACTTGTCGAGCACGGCATCGACCGCCGCGTCGGCGAAGAGATTGAGCCGGACCGCATCGCCGACGGCTTCCACCTGCTTCGGCCGTCCGTCGGCAGCCGGCGAGGTGACGCGGGGCATCACGCGGGACTGCAGATAGGTTCCGTCGATCTGGACTAGCCGCCGGCGGGCGATCTCGGGCGGAAGGGTCGCCGTGTCCCGGCTCAACACGCCGGACATCTGGCTGGTGGCGGCGGCGCTGCGGAAGAGGCCGGCTTCGGAGGTCCCTGCGGGGCTTGCCAGGGCCACCGGCGGCGAGACCTGCGATCTCGGTTGATCGTGCGCGAAAGCGAAGGAAGCGATGCCTAGAACAGCCGCCATGCTAGCGACCGAAAGAGACCTGAACATTCGAACTCCGCCTGTCGCGTCACCCCCCTTGGTGAAGCTATCGGCTCGCCCGCCGCGGTAACCAGTGACAACTGATCGTCGCGACTCGCTTTCTTGACGCCTCGCCGACGGCAACGTCCTCAGAAGGTGAAGCGCGTCAGTGTCACCTGGGTGCCCGACGGCAGCGTCAGCGTCGCCTGGGTCGAGCTGGTGAATTCCAGCGTGATCGCGCCCCTGAGGCCGGCAAGCGAGGGCGATTGCCAGGTCCCGCCGAGCGTCTGCCCTCCGGAATACTCGACGAGATAACCCGTGTAGATCGATCCGACGCCGAACACCCCGGCCTGCAGCGTGCCCGAGGTCACGTACCAGACCGCCGACCCGTCGGTGTCGTACATGTAGCTGGCCATGTAGAAGGAACGGGTGCTGCCCTGGGTCTCCAGGAAGTAGCCTCGCCCCGACTCCGACGAACTCCACCACCAGCCCTTCTCCGGATCGCCGGTCGCGCTGCCCGCAGTGACGCCGCCCGAGACGATGTTGAAGCGCTCGATCGCCAGCGTCGTCCCTCCCGGCCAGGAGATGGTGGCGGTGGTGGTGCTGGTGAACAGGATCGTCACTGTGCCGAGGATGCGTTGCACGGCCGGCGCCCGATAGGAGCTGCTGAGCGTCTGGCCGCCGCTGTACTCGACCAGACTGCCGCTGAAGGTGCTGCCGCTGATTGTCCCCATCGCCGCGTACCAGACGGCGGTGCCGTCGGTGTCGTAGAGGTAGGCGCTGACGAAGAGGTTGCTTCCCGACTGCTCGATGCCGACGCCGCTGCCGGGCGCGGTTGGGGCCCACCACCACCCAGTCTGCGCCGTGAACGACGCCGAAGGCCCGCCGGTATAGGCGAGGACGATGCTGCCGGTCGCGCCGTCATAACCGTCGACGGCGACGTAGTAGGTGGTGCCGGCCGTCGCCGTGAAGGAGACAGCGCTCTGCAGCGTGGCGCCGGTATCGTCGTTCGAGGTCACGGTCGTCAGCTGGCTGACGGACGACCCGGTGTAGACGGCAAGCAGCGTATCGAAGCTGCTGCCGGCCGTATTCACGGTGACGCGGCCGGCCTCCGTCGGCGTGATCTTCCACCAGACCGAAGCGCCGCCGCCGTTGCTGGCATGGCGCGGCTCGCCGGTTTCTTTCGTCGCCGACGTATTGCTGCCGCTGGTGGTACCGGAGGCCGAGGTCAGCGCGATCGCGCTCGAGAAGGCATTGTTCGTAGGCCCGGTCGTTCCGACCGTCTGCGTCCAGTTCAGCACGATCGATCCGGACGCGGCGGAGTAGCCGTCGACGGCGATCAGATAGGCTTGGCCGGCAGTCGCGGTGAAGGTGACCGAGCTCTGCAGGGTCGAGGTCGAGATGTCGTCGTTCGAGGTGACGGCGGTGAGCGACGCGACGGCGGTGCCGGTGTAGACCGCGAGCAGCGTGTCGAAGCTGCTGCCGACCGTGGTGATCGTGGTGCTGCCGCTGCCGCTCGGGGTCCAGGTCCACCACACCGACTTGCCGCCGGAGTTGCCGGCGTGATTGGACTCGCTGGTCTCCTTGGTCCCGTTGATGTTGCTGCCGGTGGTCGAGCCGGACGTGCCGGTGATGGTGGTGGCCGCGCTGAAGGCATCGTTCGCCGGCCGCGTGACAGTGGACGACGCCGTGAAGGCGGCGCCGCAGGACGCACTGGACGACAGCGAGACGGCCGCCGTCGCCGACGTGCCCGAGCAGGACGTCGACCAGCCCGAGAAGACCGAGCCGCTGGACGCCGTCGCCGTCAGTACGACCGACTGGCCGGAGGTGAACGAGGCGCTGCAGGTGCTGCCGCAGTTGATGCCGTCGGGGCTGCTGGTGACGGTCCCGCTGCCGGTCCCGCTCTTGACCACGGTGAGCGTGACGCCCGTCGACGTGGTCGGCCGCCATTGTGCGACGACGTCCTTGTTGATGTTCAGAACGCGGGTGTTGTCCGCCGGATCGGTCTGGCCGAGCGCGATCCCGGACGGGGAGCCGTTGGTGAAGGTGCGGCTCGGATTGCTGAACCGGGTCGCCCGCGTGCAGTTGACCCCGGCGGCGCCGCAGGCGTCGAAATAGGACATGACGTCCATCTCGCGGGCGCCGGTGTCGACATAGCCGAAATAGTCGTAGTCCTGGGGAAGCGACCCGTACCAGGGGCCTTCGTTGTAGATGCGGACGGCGTAGCGGTCATGGGCGACGCCCATGTTGTGGCCGATCTCGTGCGCCAGGGTCTGGTTGCTGGTGATGCAGGATCCGCGCATCGAAGCCGAGACGCCGTACTGCGCATAGGCGACGGTGGGGTTGAGCGGCATGTAGCCGATGCCGCAGGCCTGGAAGGCGCTGTAGTTCCTGACGATCAGGGCGACGAGGTCGGCGCTGTAGGTCCGCCGTGCGCTGTAGAGCTCGGACAGCTCGCCCGAGCCCGCCATCCCCAGCCGCGCATCGTTGATCACCGTCGACGCCGACCTGCCGGCCTCCACGTAGGTGGCGGCGATGGTGCCGACGAGCTGCAGCGTGATGTTGATGCCCGAATTGGCGAAGGCGGTGTTGGCGAGGCTGACGGCGAGATTGATCTCGCTCTGGATGTCCGCCGACTCGGCCGAGGCCGCATCGGTGTAGGCCGCCAGCAGAGTGACGATCGTCATGCTGCTGGGATCGCCGACGATGCTGGGTCCGTCCGCCGGCGCCTGCCAGAAGGGCAGATCGCCCCGCTTCTCGCCCTTGGGAGGATCCGGGATCGGGTGCGGCCCGACCTTGGGGAAGCCGGCCGGATCGATCTGGTCGATGACCGTATTGCCCTGCTTGTCCGGGAAGATCGCATAGGTCATGCCGCCCGCGGTCACCGAGCCGGTGATCTTGCCCTTGGCGATGACCAGGTGGACCGAACCGGCCTTGCCGTCGGCGAGACGACCCTGCCAGACGAGGTCGCCCGACTGGGTGTGCTGGAACGTCTCGATGACGGCATCGACGACCACGTCGGCGAAGAGGTTGAGGCGGACGGCGTCGGCGCTCGTTTGGACCCGCTTGGCCGAGCCGGCATCGGCCGGCGCGACCTACGGCATGACCTTGGCCTGCAGATAGGCGAGATCCGCCTCCACCACCCGACGGCGGAAGACTTCGGGCGGCAGCGGATCGGCAGCCTTGGTCTGCACGCGCGAGAGGGCCGCGTCGCCGGCCGGGCTCTTGAACAGTCCGGCATCCGGCGCCTGCGCCAGGACCGAACCGGAGGCCGGGGCCAACGGTTTCGCCGCCGGCGTGTCATGCGCCGAGCTTGCTGTCGCGACGCCGAGCGCCAGCAGCAGCGAAAGCAACAAAATGCGTTTCACGAAGGATCCTCCCCCCACGGGTGGGGATATTAGAAATATTTTACATAAAACGCCGGGGAAATAACAAGAACAACCAGATCCAACACAGGAGCGACATCGACATTTAAGCGAAGACGGCGGCGGTGAGAGCCCCGACCGAAAGCGGCGCCAGATCAGGTTCGACCCAGGAGCGACGGGCGGGCGTCGACAGCAGGGTATCACGACTCCAGAAGACGAAGATGCCGGCCTTGGAGCCGTGACGGCTCTCGACGAAGCCGTTGACCAGATCGAGCAGCGTCGCATCCTCCGCCGTCTCGAGAAAACGCGCGGCGGCCCAGACGTAATACATCGTCACCGTCTCGTGATAGCCGCGCGTGTCGCTGTTGGGGGTGCCCGACGCCTCGTTGTAGCGGCTGATGCCGTCGCGAAGCAGCGCCTTCGACGCCTCCTCGCCGAAGCGGCGCACGTGCCAGAGGCCGACCGCGAGATGTGCCTGGTGGGTCCACTCGGTCGCCGGCAGCGTGTGCGCCTGGAAGCCTTCGACGATAGCGAGGATGCGGCTCTCGTCGGTGAAGGGCGGATAGCTCCGCCCCGGCGTGTTCATTCCCATGACAGCGACGCTAGCAGCCGCCGCAGAAGCCGTCACCGCCGGTTTCGCATAGGAAAGGGAAAGGCGACACCGGGCGCGAAGCTGGTCTAGTCTTTCCGCCGAAAGCCGCAGCCCGGCTTAAACCGAGGGGGGAAGCATGTACGGAAAACGTCCGCCGGTCGCATCGGTCCATGGCGTCGTCGCTGCGGCGCATCCGCTGGCCGCCCAGGCCGGCGCCCGCCTGATGCGCGAAGGCGGGAATGCCTTCGACGCCATCGCCGCCACCGCTGCCGTGCTGAACGTCGCCGAGCCCTACATGTCCGGCCTCGCCGGGATGGGCATGGCGACCATGTACGTCGCCAAGGAAAAGCGGGTCCGCACGCTCGACTTCATAACCAAGGTTCCTTTCAAGCTGCCGGTCTCGCGATTCAAGGACCGTGAGGATCTGCACCGCGGCCCGCTCGCCTGCTCGACGCCGGGCAACCTCGCCGGCTGGTGCACGCTGGTCGAGACCTATGGCAAGAAGTCTCTGAAGGACGTGTTCGCACCCGCGATCGAGTTGGCACGCGACGGCGTCGTGCTGACCAACTTCAACGAAGACAAGTTCATCGAAGCCGCCCGCGACCTCAAGCCATACAAAGCCTTCTACGAGGATTGGAACAAGAACTACGCCTTCGGCAAGGGCGCGGTGAAGGCGGGCCAGGTGCTTAAGCAGACCGACCTCGCCAAGACCTACGAGGCGATCGTCAAGAACGGCCCCGACTATCTGTACAAAGGTGCGCTCGGCAAGGCGTTCTTAAGCCACATGAAGAAGCTCGGCGGCTGCCTGACCCAGGAGGACCTGGACGCGGTGAAGCCCGAGTGGCTGGAGCCCGTCACCGCCGACTATCGCGGCATGACCGTCTACTCGCTGCCCCCGCCCTGCGAGAGCTTCCAGTATCTGCTGACGCTCCGCATCCTCGACGGCTTCGATCTCGGCCGCCTCGAGCGGAACGGCGTCGAGCATCTCGACATCGTCTACCGCGCCATCCGCGTCGCCGCCGAGGCGCGCATCCTCAACAACAACCCGACCCCGAAGAAGCTGAAGGAACTGCTGTCCGACGGTTTCGTCGCCAAGTTGAGGAAGCGCGTCGCCGACGGCAAGCCGATCGACGCACCGACCGAGCAATGGACCGATCCGAAGCCGATCGACAACAGGAAGGAGCACACCACCTCCTTCTCCGCCGCCGACAAGGACGGCAACGTCATCTGCCTGACCCAGAGCCTCGGCGCCGGCTTCGGCGGCGGCGTGGTCATCCCCGGCACCGGCGTCTGCTCCAACAACTTCCTCTACTGGGGCGAGATCAACCCGAAGGGCACCAACTACATGCGTCCGGGCGGGCCGTTGGCCCTGCCGATGGCACCCTCGATCGGCACGAGGAAGGGCAAGGCTGTGCTGGCTCTCGGCACGCCCGGCAGCTACGGCATCTGCCAGACGCAGACGCAGACCATGGTGCAGCTGGTCGATTTCGGCCTGCCGATCCAGGACGCGATCGAGGCGCCCCGCGCGCGCCTGTGGGACGGCAAGAAGGTCCAGGTCGAAGGCCGCGTCCGCGCGGAAGTGGTCGACGCGCTGAAGGCCCGCGGCCATGACGCCGAGCACTATGTTCCCTGGACCATGTCCGTCGGCGGCATGCACGGGATCACCATCGATCCGGCCTCCGGCGCCATGACCGGCGGCTGCGATCCCCGCCGCGACGGCTACGTCGCGACGGCCTAAGCCCCTTTCGACGCGGCCGCCGACATCTCCGGCGGCCGCGCGAGGAGGCCGACGCAGCCGGTCGCTGCCATGAACAGGCCGGCGAAGATGACGGTGAAGATCGGCCCCGGCCCGGCGAACATCCAGGAGCCGGTGAGCGAGCTCAGCGCCATAGATCCCGAGGTCAGCGCGATCCGGAGCCGGAACACCGCGGCGAGATCGGCGCCGGAGACCCGGGTCTGCAGCGTCGTCAGCATCGGCAGGAAGAAGATCGGCCCGCCCCAGCCGCCGATGAAGCCGATCGCCATCATCACCGGCAGCTCCCAGGAGCCGAGGCCGATGATGATCGGCAGCGGCAGGCAGGCGGTGCCGAGGCCGAGGACAAGATACCCGGTGAACATGAAGCGCCAGCGGTCGGCCGGATAGCGGTTCGCGACCCAGATGTTGGAAGAGAAGTCGCCGGCCCCGTAGGCGCCGATGATGCAGCTGAGCGCGACCAGCGGCTGGTCCTCGAAGCCTGATGGCGGATGGCTCGCCATCAGCATCGGGATGCCGAGCGTCAAACCCAGAATCCAGCCGAACAGGTTGACGGAGTTGGCGATGAGGATGCGGCCGACCGGCCGGTCGCGCCGGGCCACCGTCACCCCCTGCAGCATCCGCCGGATCGCACCGGCGACGCCGGCGGATCCCTGGATCCCATGCGGCACGTCGAGGCCGCGGCCGACGCCGCGGATCGCCAGCGCGCTCAGCGCGTAGCCGATCGCGGTCACCGTCAGGAAGTGGATGACCGGCAGCACCAGTGAGAGGAACCCGCCGATGAACGGCCCGATCAGGCGGGCCATGCGGTGGGTGGAATCGAACAGCCCGTTCATCGCCTGCATGTGGCCCGGCGACGGCGCGAGCTTCGGCACGCTCGCCTGCAGCGCCGGGTCGTAGACGCCGCGGAGCGACGACATGGCGACGGCGGCCAGCATCAGCATCGGGAAGGAGAGGAGATCGGCGAGGAACATCGCCACCGGCAGGAGCGCCAGGCCGGCGCGGATCAGGTTGACCCAGACCATCGTCCCCCGGGGAGAGAACCGATCGGCGACCGCGCCGATGAGGATGCTGACGACGAAGGCGGCGATGAACTGGGCCGCCGGCAGAAAGCTTGCGGCCGCGCCGACCATGTCGATGGCGAGCCAGATCACCGCCATCCGCAGCAGCTCCTCGGCGATGCTCTGCAGGCTGAGACCGACCCAGACCCGCCGGGTCGGCGGATCCTTCACGAGATCGATGAACGGATGGGACAGGAACGGCTCCGGGCGCGGCGCTAAGCGGCTTCTACTTTGCCCGACCCCGACCGCGCGCGCTATCATTGGCGCGAAATCAAGGAACCGCCGATGACCACCACCCTCCCCCGGCCGATCTCCGGCGCCTCAGCCTGGCACGGGCGCGACATCGCCGCGTCAGCCCGCTGGGTGCGCGACCTTCCGGCCGACGCCGTCGCCGAGATCGATTCAGCCCTTCAGGCCGCCAAGCACCGCGACCTTGCCTGGTCGGCGATCGGCAAGGCGGAGTTTCCGCTGCCCGGCATGGCCGCGCTGTTCGACGACATCCGCGATGAGCTCGAGACCGGCTGCGGCATGGTGAAGCTGCGCGGCCTGCCGGTCGCCCGATATGCCGAGGAGGACCTGCGCCGGATCTGGTTCGGGCTCGGTGCCAATCTCGGCCGGCCGCTCAACCAGAACAAGTCGGGCGAGCTGATGCGCGCCATCCGCGACGAGGGCGGCGCCGCGCTTGCCGGCCAGCGCTACGGCCAGCTGGACGAAGGCCAGGGCAAGACCTTCCTATCCTCTTATGCGCGCACGCTCACCAACGGCCAGCTCCGCTTCCACACCGACCGCTGCGATGCCGTCGGGCTTCTCTGCGTCCGCCAGGCGAAGGCCGGCGGCGTCAGCAAGCTCGCGAGCTCGGCCATGGTCCACAACGTGATGCTCGAACGGCGGCCGGAGCTCTGTGCCGCGCTCTACGAGGACATCTGGCGGAGCCGTTTCGGCGAGGAGCCGGGCGGCGAGAAGCTGGCCTATCCGCTGCCGATCTTCGGCCAGCGCGACGGCCGCTTCACCAGCCATTACTCGCTGACCTACATCGAGGCCGCCCAGAAGATGGGCGAGGTGCCGCGGCTGACCGAGGCCCAGCGCCAGGGCATCGACATGCTGATGGAGCTCGCCCAGGAACTGTCCTTCGAGATGCGCTTCGAGCCCGGCGACATGCAGCTTCTCAACAACCACGTGATCTATCACGGCCGCACGCCCTTTGAGGACGACGCCGCCTCCGGCCAGGACCGGCTCCTGCTCCGGATTTGGCTCGCGCTTCCCAACAGCCGGGCACTGCCGAAGGGCCATGAAGTATTGTGGCGCTCGATCGAGCCGGGCGCCGACCGCGGCGGCATCGGCCAGGCCGCGGCGTAAAGAGGAAGATCCGATGAGCCATGCGCTTTCGTCCGATGAGGTCGCCCGCTATCAGCGCGACGGCTATCTCTTCCCCTATGACGTGCTCGACGCCGGCGAGGTCGTCGCGGCGCGCCGGAAGCTCGAGAGCTTCGAGGCGAAGCTGGGCGGGCCGCTGCCGCGGTCGCTGATCGCCATGCCCAACCTCTACTCGACCACCGTCGACGAGATCATCCGCTCGCCGCGCATCCTGGACCGGGTCGAGAGTCTGCTCGGCCCCGACATCCTCTGCTGGGAATCGGCGTTCCTGACCAAGGAGCCGCACGCCAAGTCGTTCTTCTCCTGGCACCAGGACGCCAAGTACTGGGGCCTCGAGCCCTACGAGGTCCTGACCGCGTGGGTCGCGCTCAGCCCGGCAACGAAGGCCGCCGGATGCATGCAGGTGATGACCGGATCGCATATCGGCGAGCTGTCGCCGCACAGGGACACCTTCGGCCAGGACAACATGCTGTCCCGCGGCCAGGAGATGCAGGTGGCGGTCGATCCGGCGCGCTGCGTCGACATGCCGCTCGCGACCGGGCAGATGTCGCTGCATCACGTGAAGATCGCCCATGGCTCAGGCCCGAACGAGACCGACGAGCGCCGCATCGGCCTGGTCATCCGCTACGTGCCGGCGCATGTGCGACAGACCACCGGCATGCGCGACACGGCGGCACTGGTCCGCGGCGAGAACCGCTACGGCAATTTCGACCTGCAGCCGCGCGCCCTCGGCGACTTTACCGACGAGGCGCTCGCCGTCCACAAGCAGTTCATCGAGCGCCGCCGCGCGATCACCATGCGGAAGACCGAGGCGGCCTAAACAGCGCCCTGAGCCGGGCGCGGACCGCCGAGCGTGACGTCCGAGACCGGCATCGCCCGGAGCGACATCCTGCGCCACCTCGTCCTGCGTCCGGACGATGCGGACGGGTGGTTCCTCCTCGGCGCCACCGGCGGGAACGCCGCCGCCCTTCACCGGGCGATCGCGGCACAGCCCGCGCACATCGATGCCGCCCTGGCTCTCTCCCAAGTCGCGCCCGATCTTGCCCAGAGGCTGCTGCGGCGCGCGCTCGTCCTCGACCCCGGCCGCGCCGCCGTCACCGGCACCCTGGCGCTCCTGGCGCTCGGTCAAGGCGCCGCCGCGGTCGCTATCGCGCTCCTCCGGCGAATCCTCTGGAACAATCCCGCGGACGCCATCACCTGGGTGAATCTCGGGAAGGCAGAGGAAGCCGCCGGCGACACCGTCCCGGCCTCGCGATCCTGGCGCCGCGCCGCCGCCCTCGAGCCTGCGTTCGCTGCCGCGCAGCTCAATCTCGGGATCGCCGACCTGGTGCGTCACGCCAGCCGAGCGGTCAGTCGGTTGAGGCGTGCAGCGTTCCTCACGCCCGGCGACCCCGAGATCTGGAACAACCTCGGCGACGGCCTTCGTCGCTTGGGCGCGCTCGACGCGGCCGTCACCTGCGCCCGGCGCAGCCTCGCGATCCTTCCCGCGCATGAGGGCTTCCATCGGACCCTCAGCAATTGCCTGCTCGAGTTTCCGCATCTCCCCGCGGCGGAGGAGGCGGCGCGGCGGGCGCTGTCCATTGCGCCCGGGTCTGCAGCCGACCACTACAATCACGCGGTCCTGCTGCTGACCGCCGGGCGGATCGGCGAGGGCCGCCTTGAATACGAATGGCGCTGGCGCGTTCCAGGTCTCTGCCGGTCACCGAGCGAAGCGCCCCGCTGGACCGGTGCCGATAACCCGAAGGCGACACTCCTCGTCCATGCCGAGCAGGGCCTCGGCGACGTTCTGCAATTCGCCCGCTACATCCCTGCAGCATCGGAATGCGTCACGCGCGTTGTGCTCGCGGTCCCGGCGTCGGTGATAAGGCTGCTGCAGGCGGCCTTCCCGGCCGTTACCGTCGTCAATGATGCCTTGCCGCTGCCGCCTCATGATCTCGCCATACCGATCATGAGCCTCCCGCTCGCGCTCGGCACCGATGCGGCGGCGGCCGACTATCTGCCGCATCCCCCGGCCGCAGCGCTTCCGCCCGACCCTCGGCCGACCGTCGGCCTCGTCTGGGCCGGCAATCCAGGCCAGGCCCGCGACGAGCAGCGGTCGGCGTCCCTCGATGCCCTGGCGCCAATGCTCTCGATGCCCAGCATCCGCTGGCTCTCGCTCCAGTTCGGTGCGAAGGCGGCCGACGTCGCGAGCGCGAACCTTCTGGATCTCGGCGAGCGCCTTGGCGATTTCGCCGAGACCGCACGCTTCGTCGCCGCCACCGATCTGGTGATCACCGTGGATACGGCGATGGCGCATCTGGCCGGCGCTCTCGGCCATCCGGTGTGGACGCTGCTGGCGAAGGTGCCGGACTGGCGCTGGGGCCTCGAAGGCGAGGAGACAGCCTGGTATCCGTCCATGCGCCTCTGGCGGCAACAACGTCGAGGCGACTGGCGTGAGCTGGCCGGACGCGTCGCCACCGCTCTCGGCCGGCTGGAACGACGCCTCTAGGCGAAGCTGAGATGCACCTTCATCGCGCGTGAGCGGTCGCCGGCCAGAGCGAAGGCGCGGTCGGCATCGGTCGCGGCGATGGTGTCGGTGAGGATCGGCAGCACGTCGATGCGGCCCGAGGCGATGCAATCGACCGCCCAGCCGAACTCCTCGTAGAAGCGGAACGAGCCCCGGACATCGATCTCCTTGGTGACCGCCATGTTCATCGGCACGTTCATGTCGCCGCCCATGCCGAGCTGGACCAGGATGCCGCGGGCACGGGTCGCCATCATCGCCGAACGCGTGGCGCGCTCGTTGCCGGATGCCTCGAAGGCGACGTCGAAGGTGCCCTTGTTCGCCTCGTAGCGCGTCGCCCAGTCCGGATCGGCCGAGGCGTCGATGGCGTGGTCGGCGCCCATCTTCAGCGCGGCGGCGAGTGGCGCCTTGGCGACGTCGACCGCGACGATCTCCGCCGCTCCGCACATCCGCGCGGCGGCGACAGTGAGCGCGCCGATCGGGCCCGAGCCGGTGACCAGCACGCGCTTTCCCAGCAGCGCACCTGCCCGGGTCATGGCGTGGAGCGCCACCGCCAGCGGCTCGGCGAAGGCCGCCTGCGAGGCGGTGACGGTCGCCGGCAACACACGGGCCTGGCGTTCGCCGATGGTGAGGCTCTGACGGAACGCGCCCTGGACATGCGGGAAGCGCATGGCGCTGCCGAAGAAGCGCATGTCGAGGCACTGGTTCTGCAGGCCGTCCTGGCAATAGCGGCAGGTTCCGCAGGCGATGCCAGGGTCGACGGCGACCAGCTGGCCGACCTTGACCGAGCGGACGCCCGAGCCGACCGCGCCGATCGTGCCGGAAACCTCGTGGCCGAGGATCATCGGCTGCTTCAGGCGCACGGTGCCGAAGCCACCATGGAAGAAGTAGTGCAGGTCGGAACCGCAGATGCCGCCGGCGGCGACGTCGACGCGGACGTCGCCCTCGCCCAGCTCTTCATCCGCGATTTCCTCGAAGCGGAGATCCTTCGGCGCGTGGAGGACGCAGGCTTTCATGAGGAGGCTCCTAGAGGCGGTCGGTGGACAGAGCCAGGTCGCGGCGGGCCGAGCTCAGCGTGATGGTGAATCCCGCGATCACGTCGAACAGCGACATCGCCATGATGATGAGGAAGGTCGAGGTGCCCAGCGACGGCACCAGCAGGAAGCCAAGCAGGCAGGCGACGAAGGCGGCGAGCGAGAGAATGTGATCGACGACCGAGGATTGAGCGGTGCGGGTCGCCTTCAGCACCTCGAAGTAAAGAGCGACGACGGAGAGGAGCAGGAGCAGATCACCGGTTGTGACATTCCAAGGCACCCCCGACGGCAGGCCGAACGAGGCCAGGGGCCGCGCCGGAACGTCGGTTCCGGCCACCGCGAGGAGGGCGTAGACCACGGCGATGCAGCCGATCAACGGGATCATGCGAAGGACACTCATCAGGCCGCTCCCTGGGGGTCTTGGACACACCAGACTACCACGGCCTGCGCGTGGATGCCGCCGGGCCCCCGACCCGTGCCTCACCGGACGTTGCCTCGTTTCGTCGAACTGCGGATTCGGACCCGCTTTCACCGGACTTTCGGCGATGATAGCGCTACCGTCACATCGTCGGGAGAGGAGCGCGCCCGTGAGTGAGGCTGACCAAAGCAATGCGGTCTGGGAGTCCATCCCGGTCGGCGACGACCTCGGCACCATGGACTACGTGATGACCGAGAAGATGATCGCGGATTATCGCGAGGTGGTCGGCAATCCGACCGCCGCATATCCAACCGTCGCCGCCCGCCATCCCGCGAACCTGTTCTATCGCAAGTACCGGGCCGTGATGCGCGTCCCCAACACCGGGCACGATTCCCAGTTCTTCAACCCGCCGATCGCCGGCAAGCGGATCTTCGTGAAGGCGACGGTCGCCGACAAATACATCCGCCGCGAGAAGACCTACCTGATCATCGAGGCGACGGCGACCGACGAGGACGGGCGCCTGATCGAGATCAGCCGGCTGGTCGGGCTCGCCCGCCCGACGACGCGCCCGGCGCTGGCGGACGTCGCCGGCAAGTGGGAGAAGAAGAATGGCTGAGCCGCTCAAGGTCGGCGACAAGCTCGCCAGCTTCACCCGCGAGATCGAGGAAGCGAAGATGGTGCTGTTCGAGCGCGTGGTCTGGGACCGCGGCTCGAATTCCCACAGCGACCCCGAAGCCGCCAAGCGCGACGGCATGTCGAAGACCATCGCCTCGGGCCAGAATCAGATGGCCTTCTATCATGAGATGCTGGAGCGCAATTTCGGAGACGCCTGGGTCTATGGCGGCAAGATCTCGGCCCGTTACATCCACCCGGTCTACGGCGGCGACAGGCTGACGCCTCATGGCCTCGTCACCGAGGTGGGCGAGGTCGACGGCAAGCCGCGAGTGACCGTACGGCTCTGGGTCGAAAGGCAGGACGGCACCAAGACCTCCGTCGGCACCGCCTGGGCGGGCCAGCCCTCGGACAAGCGCAGCTGGATCAGGGAAGGAAAAGCCTCGTGAGCGGTCCCCTCGAAGGCGTGCGCGTGCTCGAGCTGACCCATGCCTGGGCCGGCCCCTATTGCGGGATGATGCTGGGCGACATGGGCGCCGAGGTGCTGAAGATCGAAAGCCCGCGCCAGGAGAAGGAAGCGCGCGGCGGCTATCCTTACGTCGGCGGCGAGAGCGTCATCTTCATGATGCTCCACCGCAACAAGAAGAGCGTCACGCTCGACCTGAAGCAGGACGCCGGCAAGGAGGTCTTCTTCGACCTCGTCCGCTCGTCCGACATCCTGATCCAGAATTTCCGCCCGGGCACGATGAAGAAGCTCGGCCTGACCTACGCGGCACTGAAGAAGATCAACCCGGCCCTGATCTACGCTTCGCTCTCGGGCTACGGCAACACCGGGCCGAAGGCCGACTACCCCGGCGTCAACATGATCGCATTGGCGGCGAGCGGGCTCGCCTCGACCACGATCATGGACGGCCGCGCGCCGGTGCCTATGGGCTATGCGCTCTGCGACGTCGTCGGCTCGATGTGGACCGCCTACGGCATCATGGCCGCCTACAGCCGTCGTCTTAAGACCGGCAAGGGCCAGGAAGTCGACATGTCGCTGCTGGAGGCCGGCCTCTCGCTGATGTACAGCCCGCTCGCCGCCTATGATCATGCCAAGGGCGGCAACAAGGCCAACCGCCACGACGGCAACGCGCCCTCGGGCTTCTTCCTCTGCTCCGACGGCAGCTACGTCTCGATCTTCGCCAGCTACCCGGCGCTGTGGGATCGCTTCGTCGAGGCGATGGGACTCCAGCACCTGGCATCCGATCCGCGCTTCGTCAGCCGCGAGAAGCGGACTGCGAACGCCAAGGAGATGCACGCGATCCTGGACGAGATCTTCATCACCAAGCCGGTCGATCACTGGGTCGAGGTCATGCTGAAGGCAGGCGTGCCGGCCTCGCCGGTCAACGACGTCGGCCGTATGACCAAGGACGACCAGGTCATCGCTCGCAACATGATCGTCGAGCAGGAGCACCCGACTGCGGGCAAGCTCCGCGTCATCGGCGTGCCGGTGAAGCTTTCGGAGACGCCGGGGGGCGTCGAGACGCCGGCGCCGCTGCTGGGCGAGCACACCGAAGAGGTGCTGAAGAAGCTGGGCTACGGCGAAAAGCTCGAAAAGCTGAAGGCCGACGGCGTGATCTAAGCCACGGAAGAAGTCGACAAACGGAGGAACCCATGGGCTCGTCGAACGTCGCAAGAAACGTCCTACGCGCGGCCGCCATCGCCGCCGCGCTGCTGTCACCCGCTGTCGCATCTGCTCAGGCGAACTACCCGGCAAAACCGATCGAGCTGATGGTCGCCTTCGCGCCGGGCGGCGGCGTCGATCTGTTCGGCCGCACCCTCGCCAAGGTCCTGGTCGACGAGAAGATCGTCAACCAGCGCATCCAGGTGTTCAACAAGCCGGGCGCCGGCGGCGAACTCGGCATGGCGGAGATGGCAGGCCCCCGCAAGGGCGATCCCTACAGCCTCTCGGCCTTCGCGCTGCACGTGATCTACACGCCCCTGACGCTGGGGACGCCGAACTCCTACAAGACGCTGACGCCGATCGCGAAGATCTTCTCCGAATACCAGATCATGGTCGTTCGCGCCGAGTCGCCGATCAAGAGCCTCAAGGACGTCGAGGCGGCGCTGCGGAAGGACGTCGGCAGCCTCCGTTTCGGCGGCGCCAGCCTCGGCAACTCCGACCACATCGTCGTCTCCAAGTTCGCCCAGCTTCTCGGCGGCGATCCGCGCAAGGTGACCTACATCGCCTATTCCGGCGGCGAGTCGAACCCGGCGATCCTCGGCGGCCATGTCGATGTCGGCATGGGCGGTCTCGACATGATGGACTTCGTCCAGTCCGGCAAGATGCGGGCGCTGGCGATCAGCTCCGACAAGCGTCTCGGCGGCAACTTCAAGGACATCCCGACCTTCATCGAGCAGGGCTACGATGTCTTCAATCAGAACTGGCGCGGCATCTTCGGCCCGCCCGGCATGCCCGCCGACGTCGTCAAGTACTGGCGCGACGCTCTCACCAAAGTGACAAAGACCGCCGCCTGGAAGGCCGAGCTCGAGAAGAACCAGTGGGCCGACTCGCTCGAGACCGACACCTTCGTCGCCTCGCTCGACAAGGAATACGACTCCTCCAAGGCACTCCTGGGTCAGCTCGGCCTGCTCAAGTGAGCGACGAGTCCGGATCGCGAGGGCCGCTCGACCGCAAGGTCGAGACGGCCTTCGCTGTCTTCTTCGTCGCCTTCTCCGCCCTGTTCATCTGGCTGGCGACCAAGATCCCCGAGCCGCCGCGGAACATCTCGGTCGGCTCCGGGACCTTCCCGATCATCGTCGGCACCATCATGCTCGGCGTCTCGATCGCGATCGTCTGGCGCCGGCTCCGCGATGTCGCCCCCGGCCTCTTCGGCCGGGGCGTCGGCGAGATGACGGTGGTGCCGCTCGACGGCGACGACACGCGGATCGACGATTGGCCGGCGGTCTGGGCCGTCCTGATCGGCTTCTTCGCGCTGATCGCGACGCTGGAGCCGCTGGGATTCATCGTCAGCTTCACGCTCTTCCTGTTCGGGCTCGCGACCTTCTTCAGCCCGAAGCGATGGCTCCGCAACCTGATCACCGCCCTCGTCTTCTCGCTCTTCTTCTTCTACCTGTTCACCGAAGTGCTGCTGCAGCGGCTGCCCAACGGCATTCTCGCCCCCCTGTTCCAGTAGCAGGGTCCGGCCTCAAGGGGACGATCCGAGTGGAAAGCTTCTCAGGCATCCTGTCCGGCTTCGCGATCGCGCTGCAGCCCTACTATCTGATGTGGGCGCTGATCGGCACCGCGATCGGCACGGCGATCGGCGTGCTGCCGGGCATAGGCCCGTCGCTGGCGATCTCACTCCTTCTTCCCTTCACCTACCAGCTGGTCGATCCGGTCGGCGCCTTCATCCTGTTCGGCGGCATCTTCTACGGCGCCATGTATGGCGGCTCGACCACCTCGATCCTGATCAACACGCCGGGCGAAAGCTCGTCGGTGATCACCGCGATCGACGGCTACCAGATGGCGCGGAAGGGACGCGCCGGCGCGGCGCTCGCCACATCCGCCATCGGCTCGTTCGTCGCCGGCACCATCGCCACGTTCCTGATGATGGTTTTGGCCCAGCCGCTGGTCGACCTGGCGCTGAAGTTCGGCCCGGCCGAGTATTTCGCGGTGATGCTGCTGGCGCTCTGCTCGGTCACCGGCATCGGCGGCGGCCAGCCGATGAAGGCGGCGCTCTGCACGCTGCTCGGCCTGGTCCTCGGCATGGTCGGCATCGATATCACCTCGGGCGCGCTTCGCTTCACCTTCGGCATCCCGACGCTGTTCGACGGCGTCGGCGTCGTCGTTGCCGCGATCGGCCTGTTCGCGGTTGGCGAGGTGCTGGTCGGCCTCGGCAATCTTCGAAAGCAGGTGGCCCCACGATTCATCGAAGCCGGCTCGCTGATGATGACGCGGGACGAGTGGCGGCGCTCGCTCGCCCCCTGGCTCCGCGGCTCGGCGATCGGCTTCGTCATCGGCGTGCTGCCCGGCGCCGGCGCCACCATCGCGACCTTCCTCTCCTATGGCGTCGAGAAGAAGGTGGCGAAGAACCCGGAGGAGTTCGGCAAGGGTGCGATCGAGGGCGTCGCCGGGCCGGAAGCCGCCAACAACGGCTCGGCCGGCGGATCGCTGGTTCCGTTGCTCACGCTCGGCATTCCCGGATCGGCCACCGCCGCGGTGATGCTGGCCGCCCTTCAGGGCTATGGCATCAACACCGGGCCGCTGCTCCTGCAGAAGCATCCGGAGCTGGTCTGGGGCCTGATCGCCAGCCTCTACATCGGCAACATCATGCTGCTGGTGCTCAACCTGCCGCTGGTCGGGCTCTGGGTGAAGCTGCTGAAGGTGCCGGACGCGCTGCTCTACCCGATGATCCTCGCCTTCAGCGTGCTCGGGGTCTACAGCCTGGGGCGCAACGTGACCGATCTCTATCTGATGTTCGGCATCGGCGTGCTGGGATTCCTGCTTCGCCGCTACAAGTACCCGCTGGCCCCGGTCATCCTCGGCCTGGTGCTGGGGCCGCTGATCGAAAAGGAGTTCCGCCGCACACTGATCGCGTCTCGCGGCGACTGGTGGGCCTTCGTCGATCGCCCGCTCTCGGCCTCGATCCTGGCGATTGCGGCGATCGTCCTGATCGCGCCTCTGATCGGCTTTCTCTGGCGCCGCCTCCGCCAGCCGGCTTAAGACCGTCTCCCCATCCTTCCGGAGTCCCCGACATGGCGCTCACGATCCCGTCCGAATCCATCACGCTCGAAGCCGCGACAGAGATCGCCCAGGCGACGTTGGCCCATGGCCGCGCGCAGAAGATGAACCCGCTCGCCGTCGCCGTGCTCGACCCGCGGGGCGCCCTGAAGGCCTACCTCGCCGATGACGGCACCAGCCTGCTCCGGCTCGACATCGCCTTCGGCAAGGCCTGGGGCACGCTCGGCATGGGCTTCGCCGGACGCGAGTTCGCGCGCCGCAGCGCCAAGGCGCCGGTGTTCATGAGCGCGCTGATGGCGGCCAGCGACGGCCGCGTCGTCCCGGCCCAGGGCGGGGTCCTGATCCGCAACGCCGCCGGCCAGGTCGTCGGCGCGGTCGGCGTCACCGGGGATACGTCCGAGAACGACGAGGTCTGCGCCGTCGCCGCCATCACCAAGGTCGGGCTGGTGCCCGATACGGGCGACCCGCTCTAAGCGCGCCTTAAGCGCGACGGGTCATCACGCCGGCGCCGATCAGGACGACGCCGAGAAGCAGAGCGCCCCCGCTCACGATGGGCGGGATGAAGTAGGACTTGTCTTCCGTCGCCTGGATCTTCAGGTCGCCGATGCGGGCGACTTCCTTGGTTTCCTGGGTCGTGATCCGCGGGATTCCAAGCGCGATGATACCGACAAGCGCCAGAATCGCGCCGACCATGATCAGGCCGTTCCGTGAAAAGTTCATGTGACTCCCTCCGCTAAGGCGCCCGCTCGGGCGCGGTGTGGTAACAGGGTGAGCAGGCAATCGGTTCCCCCCAAGAGAGGAACAAAGGGCCGGCTCGGTCGTTTTCCTGATGGGGGATCCTCTTGTGGAGGGAGACTCCATGAACGCCAAACTCCTCGTTCTGGCCGCCGCCACCGCCCTCGCCCTGCCGTCGGCGGCCTTCGGCCTTCCCGCGACCGTGGTGACCGACGTGGCGCTCCGAACCGGGCCAGGCCCGGCCTATCCGGTCATCGGCACCATCGACCGCCAGGCCATCGTCGAAGTCGAGGGCTGCGTCGATGCCGGCACCTGGTGCCAGGTCTCCTGGAACGGCCGCACCGGCTGGACCTATGCGACCTACCTCGCGCATGAGTTCCAGGGACGGATGGTGGTGATGCCGGAGGTCCGGACCCAGGTCCAGGTGCCGACCATCGTCTATCAGGAGCAGCGGGCGAGCACCGTTCCGGCCGGCGCGCCGATCTTCGTCGGCGATCCGATCGTCGGGCCGTCGCTGGGGACCCTGAGGGTCGGGACCGTGATCCAGCCGCCTCAGCAGGTGCAGACCTACGTGACCACCCACAGGGTCGACCCGGTCTATCTGCAGGGCGAGGTGGTGGTCGGCGCGATCCTGCCGCGTTCGGTGGTGATGTACGACATCCCGCAGTCACCCTATCGCTACACCTATGTGAACGGGCGGACGGTCCTGGTCGAACCCACGACCAACCAGATCGTGCACGTCTATCGCTAAGCCATCCGGTGCCGGAGCCGCATCCCGGCTCCGGCACCCGCCCTTCCGGCCGGCACCTATCGGCGCTAGCCTCCGCTCCCTCGGGGCTTCCAGCCCCCAGGAGCGAGGTGGCTTATGCGTCTGTCGACCGACCGGATCCTCACCACCCATGTCGGCAGCCTGCCGCGCTCGCAGGCCGTCTGCGACCTCGTCTTCGGCAAGGAAGCCGGAACCCAGGTCGAGGATGCCGGCTACAAGAAGACGATCGCCGAGGCGGTCGCCGAGGTGATCGGACGCCAGGCCGAGGCCGGCGTCGACGTGGTCAGCGACGGCGAGATGAGCAAGATCAGCTATGCCACCTACATCAAGGACCGGCTGACCGGCTTCGAGGGCGACAGCCCGAGGCGCATCCCCGCCGACCTCGAGACCTTCCCCGGCTACGCCCAGCGCGTCGCCCGTGGCGGCGGCCCCAGCTACCGCCGGCCGCGCTGCACCGGGCCAATCAAGGTCAAGGACTTAGGTCCCGTGCGCGAGGACATCGCCAACTTCAAGTCGGCCCTCGGTGGCGCGCGGGTGACCGAGGGCTTCATGAACGCGGCCTCGCCCGGCGTCATCGCCATGTTCCAGCCGAACGATCACTACCCCTCCGACGACGCCTACCTGGAAGCGCTCGCCGAGGCCATGCAGGCGGAGTACGAGGAGATCAATCGGGCCGGGCTGGTGCTGCAGATCGACTCGCCCGATCTCGCCGTCGGCCGTCACATGATGTTCAAGGACGACAGCGAGGCGGTGTTCCTCGCCCGCGCAGAGCGCCATGTCGAGGCGCTGAACCATGCGCTCCGCAACGTCCCGCCCTCGATGGTCCGCCTCCATGTCTGCTGGGGCAACTACGAGGGGCCGCATCATTGCGACATCGACCTCGACCGCATCCTGCCGACGGTGCTGAAAGTCCGTGCCCAGGCGCTGTCGTTCGAGGCCGCCAACCCCCGCCACGCGCATGAATGGGCGGTGTTCGAGGAGACGAAGCTGCCTGACGACAAAGTGCTGATGCCGGGCCTGCTCGATTCCTGCACTAACTACATCGAGCATCCGAAGCTGGTGGCCGAACGCATCTGTCGCTTCGCCGGCATCGTCGGCCGCGAGCGCGTGCTGGCCGGCACCGATTGCGGCTTCTCCACCTTCGCCGGTGTCGGCCGGGTCGACACCGACGTCGTCTATGCCAAGCTCAAGTCCCTGGCCGAAGGCGCGGCGATCGCTACCGACCGGCTTTGGTGAGTATCGCCTTCGCCGCGGCGACACCCGTCGCCAGGGTCGCCTGCAGGAGGTAGCCGCCGGTCGGCGCCTCCCAGTCCAGCATTTCGCCGGCGACGTAGACGCCCGGCAGGCTGCGCAGCATCAGGTTCTCGTCGACAGCCGAAAGCGCGACGCCGCCAGCCGAGGAGATGGCGCGATCGAGCGTCTGCGTTCCGGTCAGCCGGATCGGCACCGACTTGATCGCCGCGGCAAGGACCGCAGGATCGGTCGGCAGCGCCACGCCATGCGCTTCCCGCAGCAGATTGATCGCGACCGGCGCGAGGCCGACAGCTTTCCTGAGGAAGGTGGCCACGGATTGCCCGCGAAGGGGCCGCTCCAGCTTCGCCGATAATTGCGATGTCGACAGATCGGGGCTGAGGTCGAGGTGCAGGATGGCGCTGCCGGCCTTGTCGATGGCATCGCGGAGCGGCGCGGACAGCGCATAGATCGCGCCGCCTTCCAGTCCATAGGCGGTGACGACGGCCTCGCCCCGGAGGCTGCGTCCGTTGAAGGAGAAGCCCGTGGTCTTCAGCGGCGTGCCGGCGAAGCGTTCCTTGAACGTCTCGCTCCAGGGAACGGTGAAGCCGCAATTGGCCGGCCGAAGCGGCGCGACGGCGACGCCGCGCGCGGCCAGGATCGTCGTCCAGGCGCCGGTCGAGCCCAGGCGCGGCCAGCTGGCGCCGCCGAGCGCCAGGATGGTGGCGTCGGCCTGGGCGGTCTCGACGAGGTCGCCGGCGTCGAAGATCAGATCGCCGGCATCGTTCCATCCCCGCCACTCGCGGCGCGTGCGCATGACCACGCCCTGCGCCGTCAGCCGCGCGAGCCAGGCGCGCAGGAGCGGCGAGGCTTTCAGCGTCTTCGGGAACACGCGCCCGCTGGAGCCGACGAAGGTCGGCTGGCCCAGCCCCTCGGCCCAAGCGATCAGGGTCGCCGGCGGGAAGGCCTCCAGGATCGGCCTGAGCCACGACGACGCCTCGCCATAGCGTTCGATGAAGCGCTCGAACGGCTCGGAATGCGTGAGGTTGAGCCCGCCGCGGCCGGCCATCAGCAGCTTCCGTCCCGGCTGCGGCATCCGCTCGTAGACGGTCACCGAAAGGCCGGCGGCACTCAAGAGGTCGGCCGCCATGAGTCCGGCCGGACCAGCGCCGATCACTGCAATAGGCGAAGCCATGTCAGCGAGCCGGGGCCGAGCGGGCTTCGAGCCGGACGAGCCAGACGCCGGCGGCGGCGATGACGATGCCGCCCGCCAGCGTCGTCCAATCCGGCAGCTCGCCGAAGACGAGGAAGCCGAACACCACCGCCCAGATCAGCGACGCATAGCCGAACGGCGCCACCGTGGAGGCCGGTGCATAGGACAGCGCCTTGATGAGGACGAAATGGCCGAGCCCGGCCAGGATGCCGTGCACGAACAGGATACCGAACTCGACCGCAGAGGGTGTCTGCGTCCAGAAGAATGGCACCACGAAGGTCGGCAGCAGGCAGCCGACCAACGAGGTGTAGAACAGGCTAGGCACTGCCGCGTCGATGCCGGCGGCATGACGGGTGAGCAGCTGATAGGCGGCATAGGTCACGGCGGTCAGCAGCGGAAAGGCCATGGCCGGCTCGATCGAGACCGTGCCCGGGCGCATGACGATGACGACGCCGGCGAACCCGGCCAGGATCGCTGCCGTCCGCGCGGCGCCGATGCGCTCGCCCAGGATGACCGCCGAGACCGCCGCCACCAGCATCGGCGAGATGAAGGACAGGACCTTCGCCGTCGCGAAGGGCAGCAGGCTGAGGCTCATCACGAAGAAGAAGGACGAGGCCAGCAGCGCGAGCCCGCGCGCCGCCTGCAGATGCGGAATCTGCGTCGCCGCCACCCGGCGCCAGCCCAGCGGCAGGATGAGACCCATGAACAGCAGGGTCTGCGAGGTGTAGCGGATCCAGATGAGCTGCGGCGCCGAGTACCACTCCGTCATCCACTTCGTGAACGTATCCAGCCCGCTCGCCATGGTGGTGAACACCAGCATGAGCGCGATGCCGAGCAGGGGCCGGTATTGTCGAGCGATCGGGTCTGTCACGGGAGCAAGTTTGGGTGCCGGATGCGGCCGGACTGTGAGGCCGCGTCGGCGAAACGGCAACCGTCTAGATCGAGCGCGCCGCGTGGCGGCCGGCGCTACGGCCGGAGAAGAGGCAGCCGCCGAGGAAGGTGCCTTCGAGCGCGTTGTAGCCGTGATAGCCGCCGCCGCCGAACCCGGCGACCTCGCCCGCGGCATAGAGGCCGGGGATGGACGCACCGGCCGCGTCCAGCACCTGTCCGTCGAGGTTGGTGTGGAGGCCACCCAGGGTCTTTCGCGTCAGGATGTTGAGGCGGACGGCAATCAGCGGTCCGTGCGCCGGCGAGAGGATCTTGTGCGGCGATGCCGTGCGGATGAGCTTGTCGCCGAGATAGCGCCGGGTGCCGTGGATCGCCGTCAACTGCGCGTCCTTGGAGAACGGATTGTCGATCTCGAGATCGCGGGCAGCGATCTGCCTATGCAGCCGCTCATAGTCGATGAGAGGTTCGCCGGTCAGCCGGTTCATGCCGTCGACCAGCTCGGCCAGCGTGTCGCGGACGACGAAGTCCGCGCCATGCTGCTTGAACGCCTCGACCGCCGCCGGCGCGCGGGCGCCGCGTCGGTTCTTCAGGACCGCAAGCCAGCTTCCTGAGGTGAAGTCCGGATTCTGCTCGGACCCTGAGAGCGCGAATTCCTTCTTGATGATCGCCTGGGTCAGCACGAACCAGGAATGCTCATGCCCAGTCGAAAGGATGCGCTTCAGCGTGCGCAGGGTGTCGAAGCCTGGCATGCAGGGCGGCTCCAGCCGCTCGCCGAGCGCATCGAACCACATCGAGGACGGCCCGGGCAGGATGCGGATGCCATGGCCGGGCCAGATCGGCGCCCAATTCCGCACGCCTTCGGTGTAGTGCCACATGCGATCGGCATTGATGACGGCACCGCCGGCAGCCTGCGTGATCGCCAGCATGCGCCCGTCGACATGAGCGGGGACGCCGGTGACCATGAATTTCGGCGCGGGGCCTAAGCGATCGGCCGGCCAGTTGCGGCGGACGAGATCCTGGTCGCCGCCGATGCCGCCGGAGGTGACGATGACGGCCGAAGCGCCGAGCTCGAAATCGCCGATCACCGTGCGGCCGGATGCTTCGCCACGCCTGGCGTCCGACAGTTCCAGCAGGCTGCCGGCGATGCCAGTCACGGTGCCGTTGCTGCGGATAACGCGATCGACCCGATGTCGGAAGCGAAGCTGGATCCGGCCGCTCGCGACATGGGCGGCGACCCGGCGCTCGAAGGGTGCCAGCACACCCGGCCCGGTCCCCCAGGTCAGATGGAAGCGCGGCACCGAGTTGCCATGGTTATGGGCCAGCGCGCCACCGCGCTCGGCCCAGCCGATCACGGGAAACCAGCGAAGCCCGAGGCCGTGGAGCCAGGGCCGCATCTCGCCGGCGGCGAAGTCGATGAACGCCTCGGCGCATTTTCGCGGCCAGTGATCCTCTGGCCGGTCGAACCCGGCCGAGCCCATCCAGTCATTGAGCGCGAGCGCATGGCTGTCGCGGATGCCGAGCCGCCGCTGCTCGGGCGTGTCGACCATGAACAGCCCGCCCAGCGACCAGAAGGCCTGGCCGCCGAGGGAGTTGGCACCTTCCTGCTCGACGATGGCAACACGCCTGCCGGCGTCGGCCAGCTCGGCGGCCGCGACCAGACCTGCGAGCCCGCCGCCGACGATGATGGCATCCACGGTTTCCGGCACGTCTTCCTCCCCGGCGAGCGTCCATTCTGCCATCTTTCGGATGCCGACGGAGACACTGGTTCCACCTGCCGGACCCGCCTAGATTGGACGTCGTGAGCCTTCACCCGCGCGCCCATTTCTTTCTTCTCGCGACCCTGCTGCCCGCCGGCACGGCCGTGGCGCAGCCTCTGCCGTTCGAAGGCAAGTGGGCGATGAAGGCCGAGTTGTGCCAGACCAGGGACAGCCAGCCGCCGCCCGTTCATCTGACGGCTCGCCGCCTCGACAGCCCGTTCATGACCTGCGAGTTCAACTCGGTCCTCCCCGGTGGCGCATCGTTCCGCGTCGAAGCGGAGTGCACGGCCGGCAAGGATCGCGGCCATGAATTCTTCACCTTCGCCAAGCTCGG
>CAXNIC010000004.1:0-39708 GCA_964201945.1 Alphaproteobacteria bacterium | reverse complement strand
GCCGCCTTCGATCGGGCGCAGCCGTCGAAGCAGCCGGACGCGGAGCCTTAAGCGCGGGTCAGCCCTTGCGGGCGCGGGCGACGACGGCCTTGAAGGCCTCGAGGTCGGCCGCGCCGGGCACGAACTCGCGGCCGATGATGAAGGCAGGCGTGCCGGTGATTTCCAGGGCGCCCGCGAGATCGCGATTGCGTTTGAGCGCTTCATCGATCTGGGGAGAGGCCATGTCCCGCTTCAACCTGGGCATGTCGGCCCCTGCTTCCTTGGCGAGCTTCAACACGGTGTCCTGGTCGAGCGCGCCCTTGGACCCGATCAGGAGGCGATGCAGCGCCTCGTACTTGCCCTGGGCATGGGCGGCGAGGACGGCGCGCGAGGCGAAGACCGACTCAGGTCCCAGAATCGGAAACTCCTTCATCACCCGGCGGATCTGGCCGTCATCCTTGACCAGCTGATCGACCACCGGCGCGGTCCGCTTGCAGTAGGGGCAGCGGTAGTCGAAAAACTCCACCACGGTCACGTCGCCCTGTGGATTGCCCAATACGGGCGAGGACGGATCGGAGATCAGCTCGTCCTTGAGCTTCGCCATCGACTCGGCCCGGCGCTCGTCGGCCGATTGCTGCTCCTTCGCCTGCAGCGCCTCGACCGCCTCGCGGATGATCTCCGGGTTCTTCAGGATGTAGGCGCGGACGATCTCCTCGATCGCCTTCTTCTGGTCCGGGGCGAAGCCCTGGGAGGCCGCAGGTAGGCTCGCTGCCAGCACGAGTAGAACGGCGATGACGACCCGACGCATGCTCGGCCTTTCGAGGAGAATGTGCCGCAATATGACGACGGCCCGCCCGGAAGTCCACGCACGTTCGAGTGAAACGGCGGGCCTCTATTTGCGCTTTTTGCTGTCCGCCTGGATCTTGATGTCCTGGGCGCGGAGCCAGCCCGGCGATCCCTCCGGAAGCAGGCGCTGCGCGCGAATGGCCTGCTGGGTGGCATCGGGCAAGCGGTTGTCGACCATGGCCTGCTCGGCCAGCGACAGAGCGGCCTCTCCGACCCGTCCTTCGCGGCCATGGGCAATTGCCAGCAACCGCCAGGCGAGGCCGTGGTCCCGGTCCTTCTGCACCGCCGCGTTGAGGTTGGCGAGCGCCGAGCGGGTCTCCGCCGGCCGGTCGAGCTCGAGCTGGGCCTGTGCCAGGGAAACTCGGATCAAGGGCGCCGTCGGCAAGAGGCGGACCGCCTCGGCGAAGGTCGTGACCGCATCCGGCACCCGGCCGTTCTCGAACAGCATCTGCCCCTTCATTTCCCAGTAGTAGGGATCCTGGGGGAACTCGGCGATCAGGCCGTCGATCAGCGGCAGGGCGCGCGCCATGTCGGGGATGCGGTAATAGGCGACGGCCCGTGCGTAGCGGGCGGCCTCGGACTTGTCGGATTCCTTGTAGGTCTGCATCGTCCGCGCCGGCTGCTCGATGAAGCCGAACAGCTTGGCCTTGATGCGCTTGTGCATGCGGTCGAATTCGGCCGGGGGCAAGGCGTTGGCGTAACGGGAGGTCTGGATCGAGGCCCGAACCGAATCGATCCGTTCGCGGGTCAGAGGATGGGTCCGCATGTAGGGCGATTGGCGCGCCTGCGAAAGCATCTCCTGGCCGGACAGGATCTCGAAGAACTCGAGCAACCCCTTGGCGCTGAAACCCGACCGCTCAAGGTAGGTGAGACCGGCCTGATCGGCAGCCGACTCCTGGGCGCGGCTGAAGCTGAGCACGTTGGCAGTGGCGACGCTGGCGCCGGTCCCCATGATCGCCATGCCGGCATCGCCCCGGCCGGCCACCGCGGCGGCCGCGCCCAGCACCATCGACAGGATCTGGATCGCGGTCGCCCCCTTCAGCTCGTCCTGCAGGCGCGACAGATGGCCTCCGGTGATGTGGCCGCTTTCATGAGCGATCACGCCGATGACCTGGCTCGCCGACTCTGAACGGAAGAGCAGGCCGGTGTTCATGAACAGATTCTGCCCGCCGGCGACGAAGGCGTTTATCTGGCCGTCGCGTACAATGTAGATGTGCACGTCGTCGCCGCCGATCCCGGCCGCCTGGAATATTGGCGTCGCGTACGCGCGGATGGTATTTTCCGTCTCGGCGTCTCGGATCAAGGAGATCCGCTGCGCTGCCGCCGGAAGCGAACACGCGAAAACGGCGGCCACAACCAGCGCGAGCGCGGCCGTCCGCCGCCTGAGAACGCCGATCACCTTGCTCGATTCCTCATCACTGGCCAATTCTCCCCGCCGATCATGGCAGAAATGTGCCGCGGCGCTGCTCGTTGCCATTGTCGCCGGCTGCGGGGGCTCCAATCAACCCGGCGTCATCGAGCCGGTCGAGGGGTTCTTCGGGGGAGTCTCCGCCGATGAACCCCGGGCCGCGATCGCCGGCCGGGACGTCCTGATCGCGGGAGGCTCGGCCGTCGACGCCGCGGTCGCCATGGGCTTCACGCTCGCGGTCACCCTTCCCTCCTCCGCCGGCCTCGGCGGCGGCGGTGCCTGCGTCACCTTCGACGGCCGCACCGTGACCCCGACGCTCTTCGACTTCCCGGCGACGACCGCCGGAGGGAGCAGGATCGCCATTCCGGCGCTGGTCCGGGGCCTGGCGCTCGTCCATGCCCGCTACGGACGCATCGCCTGGTCGCAGCTGCTGGGGCCTGCCGAGACCGCCGCCCGCTTCGGCACCCCGGTCAGCCGCGCCCTCGCCCACGATCTCGCCCTGGCACCAGCCGAGCTCTCGCGCGATTCGGCGACGGCCCGGATCTTCGCCCCCAGCGGCACCCTGATTCGCGAGGGAGACCTGCTGGTTCAGCTCGACCTCGCCACGATCCTGGGCCAACTGCGCCAGAGAGGTGCCGGCGAGCTCTATCTCGGCACAATGCCGCGCATGATCGCCGAAGCATCGCAGGGGACCCTGCCGATCGAGGCGCTTCGCGGCTATCTGCCGCAAGCCACCGCCCCGCCCGTCATCCGCATCAGCAGCCAGCAGCAATTCGTCATCGTCGGCGAGAGCCCGCCCACGGCGGCGCTCTTCGGCCGGCTCCTGGCGCAGGGCGTCGAGGGCAGTCCCGGCGCTGCCGACCAGCCTCGCTTCTGGGCCGAGGCCGGCGCGGCGGCGGAAGGCCATCTGGCCGAGGCGCTGTCGCAGGGCCGCGCCGACATCGTGCCACCGAGCGGAGAGATCGCCGCCCTGACGGTACGCGCGAGAGCGGGAACCCACGAGCGGCCCGCCAAGACGCTCGGACCCATCGCGCCGCCGCGTGCCGGCGCCACGTCATTCGTCGCCGCCGACAAGAACGGTCAGGTAGCCGCCTGCGCGCTCGGGCTCAACGCCCCCTGGGGCACCGGCCGCGTGCTCCCCGGCACCGGCATCCTCGCCGCCCCGCCGCCGACGGCCGATGGCCCACGCGCGGTCGGCGTCGTCGCCGCTGCGCCCGGGAACGGCGTCATCTACCTCGCCGCCTCCGCCTCCGGGCGAGCGGCACCGGCGGCGCTGGCCCAGGTCGCCTGGGCCGCCATGTCGGAGAAACAGGAGATCTCCGCCATCATCGCTCGCCCGCGCGTCGCCTATGACGGCGCGGCCGATCTCGCACGGAGCGAGCCCGGCCTGCCTCTGGACTCGCTCTCCCGCGGCGGCCTCAAATCCGCCGAGACCTCGCCCTTGGGATTCGTCAATGCCGTCTCCTGCCCCGACGAGCTGATCCGCGGCCGGGCCACCTGCCGCTCGGTGACCGATCCGCGGGGCGCCGGCCTCGCCTTCGGCGGTGGTGCCGGTGGCGCCGCCGCCCCAGCCGGCGGCGGGACCGGTGGTACCCGCCCGCGCTAGCCGATGACAGAGCGAGTCGCCCGGCGGGCAAGCATCCCGCCCTTCATCGTCATGGACGTGCTTCGCGCCGCGAACGAGCGGGCCGCGACGGGCGCCGACGTCCTTCATCTCGAGGTCGGGCAACCCTCGACCGGCGCACCGGCGCGGGTGATCGAAGCGGCCAAGGCGGCGCTGGGCCGCGACGTCCTCGGATACACGGATGCGCTGGGCATCCCACCTCTCAGAGATGCGATCGCTGCGCATTACCGCGACCGCTACGGCATTCCCGTCGATCCGCGCCGGATCGTCGTCACCACCGGCTCCTCCGGCGCCTTCATCCTTTCGTTCCTGGCCGCCTTCGACGCCGGCGCCCGCGTCGCCGTCACCGCGCCGGGCTACCCCGCCTATCGCAACATCCTCTCAGCGCTCGGGATCGAGGTCGTCGAGGTCGAAGTCGGGCCGGCCACCCGCTTCCAGCCGACTCCGGCGCTTCTCGACAAGGCGGGGCATCTCGACGGGCTGATCGTGGCGAGCCCGGCCAACCCGACGGGAACGATGCTGTCGGCGGCCGATCTCCGCCGGCTGGCCGAGCATTGCGGCCGCCGCGACATCCGGCTGGTCTCCGACGAGATCTATCACGGCATCACCTATGCCGAGCCGGCGACCACGGCGCTGGCGCTCACCGACCGCGCCATCATCATCAACAGCTTTTCGAAGTATTTCTCGATGACCGGCTGGCGGCTTGGCTGGATGGTGCTGCCGGAGGAGCTGATCCGTCCGGTCGAGTGCCTGGCGCAGAACCTGTTCATCTCGCCACCGGCGATCTCGCAGGTCGCGGCGGTCGAGGTCTTCGCCTGCAAGGACGAGTTGGAAGCCAATGTCCGGCGCTACGCCGCCAACCGCGCCGTCCTGCTCGACGCGTTGCCGAAGGCCGGCCTCGATCGCTTCGCACCGCCCGACGGTGCCTTCTATCTCTACGTCGACGTCGGCGACGTCACCAATGACAGCGCCGACTTCTGCAAGCGCCTCCTGGCCGACACCGGCGTCGCGGTGACGCCCGGCATCGACTTCGATCCGCAGCGCGGCCAGCGGACGATGCGCATCTCCTTCGCCGGATCGACCGAGGCGATGGCCGAGGCGGCGCGCCGCCTCGGAACTTGGCTTAAGCGCTGACGGGCTCCACGATCCCGTGCTGCACCAGCACCGGGCGCTGCTCCTGCTCGAACTTCTGCGCGATCATCATGACTCCGAGCGGGCTGGGCGGCCGCGTTGCCTTGCCCTGGGCCTTCTTGGCGGCTGCCTCTTCCACCAGGATCGCATAGGCGAAGGACGCGGTGTCCTTGTGTCCCTGGACCTCGCCGAGCAGGAACAGGCGGTGCATGCGGTCGACCCTGACGGCCCCGCCGAGCACCGGCGAGACCAGGAACTGCAACTCGTCGCCGTGACGGGCCCGCTCGAGGATGGCGCGGTTGAGCCGCCTCGCGCGCTCGGCTCGATCCCGTTCGCCGGTGGCAGGAAGCGCCACTTCGACCCGGCCGGTGCCGACGAGGATCACGAGCGCCTCGACCTTCCTCTCGAAATCCGCCGCGTCGGTGGCGGAGACCATCTCGGCGAGCGTCCGCGGCCCCTGGGCCAGCGCGTCCAGCACTTCGGCAGCGGGTCCGCTGTCGAGCGAGTAGCGGCCTTGCGGATACTCGGCCGCCGCCTCGATCAGGTTTCGCGGTACAACCAGCGCGAAGCGGGTGGCGCGCAACAGCTCGCGCCTCTCGGACGCCGGCAGGCGCTCGGGCCCGCGTACGTAAATGTCTTTCCGGAATTGCTGGTTCAGGAAGACGTCGCGCACCGTCTCGCGGAACGAGGGATCGTCGATTCCGGCGATCCTCTTCTGCTGCTCCTCGGCGAGGCAAAGCCGATCGACGTGGTGAGCCAGATCGGCGGACGCGGCAAAGGTGAGCTTCGCCTGGTGCATCTGGCGCGAGACATCCAGGTGGTAGAGCGGCGTCCAGATCCGGTTGAAGTATTCATGGGCCACGTACTCGCGCGGCATCTGCCGGATGGTGTCGAGCTGGGCACGAGCGGAGGCATTGGCATCGAAATAGCTGGCACCGAGCGCGACCAGCCCCTCAACCTCGACCAGCGCCTTCTCGATGCGCTCGTCGGTGGTGCCGGTGGCCCGCTGCGCCATCTCGTTCAGGAGCCGGCGGAGCGGCAGGATCGGGGCCCAGCCCGGCAGGCAGTTGTAGCTGACATAGACGACGCCGCCGAAGGCAAGGCGGTCGCGGATGAAGTCGACGATCGACTTCCGATGCTCGGCCATCACCCAGGAATAGATGCCGTGCAGCACGATCACATCGAAGGACGGCAGGTCGAGCGCGGCGAACTCCTCGAATGAGGAATCAAATACCTTGAGGTTCGGCGTGCTGGCGGAATCGGCAAGCCGCCGGGCTGTGGCGGCGAAGCTCGGATTGAAGTCGGTAGCCCACACCTCCGCGTCGGGGTGGGTGGCCGCGACGACATTGCAGGTGAAGCCGTGCCCGGCACCGAGTTCGCAGTAACGCAGCTTTCCGGACGGGTTCGGCGGACGGATCCCCTTGGCCAGCAGCGCGAAGGCGAGGAAGGGCGGCGTCAGCTCGCGGTAGTAGCCCTGGGGATAGTCGACATCGGCGATATAACCTTCGGTCCAGTCGTCCATCGGCTCCTCGTTTCCGGCCCGCACAGTCATAGCCCCGGTCGCCGGCCGCGGGTAGACTTTGATCGCCCTCAGCCTGGAGAAACCGCCATGACCGCCGCCCCCGAGCCTGTCGTCGCCAAGACCGTCGACAATGACGACCAGCAGCCTTGGCAGTGGTCGGAGGCGAAGTGGCGCGCCGTCGCCGGCAAGATCCGGCCGGGACGGGCGCTGAGGCCGAAGACCTGGAAGGGCGGCGCCCGGGTCGCCGTCGGCATCTCCTTCGATTCCGATCATGAATCGGGTGAGCTCCGCGACGGCGGCAAGTCGCTGGGCCGCATGTCCATGGGCCACTACGGTGCCCGCGCCGGTATCCCCCGCATCATGAAGCTGCTGGAGAAGCACTCGGTCCCGGCCTCGTTCTTCACGCCGGCGGTGGTGGCGCTGCTCTATCCCGACGAGCAGAAGCGCGCGGTCGACGGCGGCCACGAGGTCGGCATCCATGGCTGGATCCACGAGCTGAACTCGATCCTGCCGGGCGAGATCGAGCGCGACCTGATGCTGCGCTCGGCCGATACGCTGGAGAAGGTCACCGGCGTCCGTCCCGTCGGCATCCGCACGCCGTCCTGGGACTTCAGCCCGAACACGCTCGCGATCATCCGCGAGATGGGCCTCTACTACGACTCATCCCTGATGGCCGACGACGACGCCTATGAACTGAACGAGGACGGCAAGCCCACCGGCGTGGTCGAGCTGCCGCCGGAGTGGATCCGCGACGACGCCGTCTATTTCAACATGCACCGCTTCACCGGCCTCCGCCCCTACACGCCGCCCTCGGCCGTGCTGGAGATCTTCACCAAGGAGTTCGACGTCGCCTACGAGGAAGGCGGGATGTACATCCTGACCATGCACCCGCACATCATCGGACACCGCTCGCGGCTTTCGCTGCTGGACGAGCTGATCCAGCACATGAAGACGAAGACCGGCGTGTGGTTCGCCACCCACGCCGACATCGCGAAATACGCCAAGGAGAACGCCGCCTAAGCGACGATCAGCGGGTCCAGGCTCGCGCGGGAGAGCGGCTCCGCTCCGCGCGGGCCGATCAGGCTGGTGCGGCCCAGGGTCATGGCGACGCCCGATGTCGAATCCATCAGGATCATGTGGATGAAGAAGACCATGCCGGGCTCGGCGAGCACCGGGTTGCCGGTGTAGAGCATCGGCCAGTCCATCCAGTTCGGCTGGAAGAGGGCGCCGAGGCTGTAGCCGCAGGCGTTCAGGCGATGCTCGCGCAAGCCCAGGCGATCGAAGACCCGGGCATGGGCGTCGAACACCTTGCCGATCGGCTCACCGGGCTTGAGGGCGTCTTCGCAGGCGAGCAGCGCCTCCCTGCAGGCGGCGTGCATCTCCAACTGGCGCGGGATCGGCGGGCCTACGCGCACGGTACGCATCAGGCAGGAATGATAGAGGCGGTAGGCGCCGGCGAATTCGAGGGTGAGCTGGTCCTCTGCGTCCAGCTTGCGGCGGCCGGTGAAGTAGCGGCAGAGCAGCGCGCCGGGGCCCGAGCCGATGATGAAGGGGTTGCCGGAATAGTCTCCGCCGCCCTTGAACACGGCACCCTGCATCGCCGCCAGGATCTCGCCCTCGTCGACGCCGGGGCGGATGGTCGCCATGCCGGCGTCGAGCGCGTCGTCCGCCAGCGCCGCCGCCTTCCGCACATAGGCGATCTCGGCCGGGCTCTTGATGAGGCGTAGCCGGCTCACCAGCTCGGAGGCATCCTCATGATGACAGAAGCCGTCGAGCGCGGCCGTGAGCCGGCGGCCGTTGCGGGCGGTGAGGCCATAGGCCTCCCACTCGATGCCCAGCGTCTTCCCGCGGCAACCGAACTCTTCGAGGATCCCCTTCAGCTCGGTCGCCGGCGAGGCGCCGTCGCGGTCGACCCAGATGCGGATGTCCTCGATCACCGAGGTGAGCTGCGCCTGCCTGAGATCTGGCGAGCGCGTCAGCAGCATCATGCGGCCGTCGGCGCCGAGATACAGGCACTGGAAGAAGACGAAGCCGAAGGTGTCGTAGCCGGTCAGGTAGAACATGCTCTCCTGACGGAACATCAAGAGGCCGTCGAGGCCGGCCGCCTGCATCGCCTTGACGGTGCGCGCCCGGCGCTCCGCCAGCTCTTCGCGGGTGAAGTGGAGCGCCATGGATCAGCCCCGGATCGCGATGGCGGAGATCTCGCAACCGAACTTCTTCTCGCCAGCAAGGCAGGTCCGGCGGTAGCTGAAGAAGCGGTCGGCTTCGGCGCAGGTGTCGCGGCCCAGCAGCGACACCGACTTGAGCCCGAGCCGCTCGAGGCGATCGCCGACATATCCGGCAAGATCGAACATGGAACGGCCCTCGCGGACGCCCGGCCGGAAGAAGCGGGCATTGGCGGGATCGTCAGCGAGGAACGGACCCGGAAACTCCGGCCCGACCTCGTAGCTCGCCTGGCCGATGCAGGGCCCGACGGCCGCGTCGATCCGCCCCGGATCGGCCCCGAGCTTCACCATGGCCGCGACCGTCGCCTCGGCGACGCCCAGCTTCGCCCCCCGCCAGCCGGCATGGGCGGCACCGACCACGCCGGCCTCGGCATCGGAGAAGAGGATCGGCGCGCAGTCGGCCGTCAGGATGCCGAGCGTGACGCCGGGCACCCGCGTCACCAGCGCATCGGCCTTCGGCCTCGCGTCCAGCCCCCAGGGCTTGTCGACCGCGACCACGTCCGCCGAGTGGATCTGGTAGGTGCTCACCAGCTTGGCCGGATCGGCACCGAGCGCGTCCGCGGTCCGACGCCGGTTCTCGCCGATGTCCTCCGGACGGTCGCCGGTGGTGATGGCGCAGTTCAGCGAATCGAACGGGCCCTGGCTGACGCCGCCCTGGCGGCCGAAGAAGCCGTGGACGATGTCCTTGTGTCGGAGCGCATCGGCGACGAGATGAGGCGTAGGCATGTCAGGTCTCGAAGCCGGCAGGTGTCGGGAGGTCGGGGTGGGCGATCACGATCGCCTGAAACAAGGTGCCCATTTCATCGAGGTCGATCAAGCGACCGAGTGCGGCGGCGACGCCGGCGTCGCGTTCCGACAGACGCTCCGCCCGCGGCCGGATGCCGAGACGTTCGAGAAACTCGCCCTGACCGACGGGACCGTGGACGGCGGCACCGGCCAGGCGTGCCGCGCGCGCGATCTCGCCGAAATCGACATGCGAGGTGATGTCGGCGGTCCCGGGCTCGACCAGGGGCGGCCACGACTTGTGCGATCGAATCGCCTGGAAGGTGCCGCCCGCCCGGCTCTCCGGCGGGCCGTAGTCGATCAGCAGGGCGACGCCGCCATGGCTCAGCAGACGCCGCGCCAGGAGATCGACCACGGCGATCCGCGCCGGCGAGATCTCGACCGTGGTGCCGGGAAGCGAATCTTCCAGGCTCGGCGGCAGCAGCGGAGTCAGAGCCGTCGGACCGAACACGTAGGCGAGGTCGTCGCCGTCGAGCCCGACCAGGCGTTCCTCCCAGCCTTTCCCGGCTCGCACCAGCTGGCGGATCGGGAGGGTGTCGAGAAACTCGTTCGCCAGCACGATCGACGGCCCGGAGGGCACGTCGGCGAGCTCGGCATGCCATGTCGGCTGCCATTGCGAGAGCGCCACGCGCTGCCGCTCCATCAGCTGCTCGCCGACCTCGACGAGGTGCAGTTTCAGCGCCTGATGGAATCCCGCGACACGTGACGTCGCCCGCAGCGCATCGGCCATCAGCGTGCCGCGGCCGGGACCGAGTTCGACCAGGCGCACCGGATCGGGCCGGCCCATCTGCTCCCAGGCAACCGCGGCCCAGGCGCCGATCAGCTCGCCGAACATCTGCGAGACCTCGGGCGCGGTGACGAAGTCGCCGGCGGCACCGAGCGGATCCTTGCGGCGGTAATAGCCCTCTTCCGCGTCGGTGAGCGCCGCCGACATGTAGTCGGCCAGCGTGATCGGCCCGAAGGCGCGGATGCGACGCCTCAGCCGCTCCGCCAGGCTCACGCCCGCCGGGCCCTTAGGATCAGGACGAGGCCGGCGACCACCATCGGCAGCGACAGCCATTGCCCCATGGTGGTGCCGAAGGCGAAGAAGCCCAGGAAGGAGTCGGGCTCGCGGAAGACCTCGCTGATGATGCGGGCGATACCGTAGCCCGCAAGGAAAAGACCGCCGATCAGGCCGTGGCGGTTGCGCAGCGCCGGCCGGTGCGACGCCCACGCCAGGATCACGAAGAGGACCAGGCCTTCGAGCACGGCCTCGTAGAGCTGGCTCGGATGCCGCGGCTCCGGCCCGCCGTTCGGGAACACCATCGCCCAGGAGACATCGGTCGTGCGGCCCCAGAGCTCGCTGTTGATGAAATTGGCGAGGCGACCGAAGAAGAGACCGATCGGCGTCGCCGCCGCCACCAGGTCGCCGAGCGCGAGGCCGGGGATCTTGTGCTTGCGGGCATAGAGGAAGATGGCGGCGAGCACGCCCAGCATGCCGCCGTGATAGGACATGCCGCCCTGCCAGACCTTGAGGATTTCCAGCGGGTTCGCAAGGTGATAGCCCGGCTGGTAGAACATCACGTAGCCGAGCCGCCCGCCGAGTACGACGCCGATGGTGGCCCAGGTGAGGAAGTCATCGAAGGCATCGGGCGACACCGGCCCGCCGCGCGCCGCCAGATAGCGGCAATAGCGCCAGCCCAGCAGCAGGCCCGCGATATAGGCGAGCGCGTACCAGCGGATGACCAGGGGTCCGAGCGAGATCGCGACCGGATCGATCAGGGGGAAGGCGATGGTCAGCATCAGAGGTACGGATCCGGCTTCAGGAGGTAGTCGCGGACGTAGCGTCCGACACCGTCCTCGAGCGAGGTGAAGGGCCGCGTGTAGCCGGCGCGCCGGAGCTTCGCCGGGCTCGATCGGGTGAAGTACTGGTAGCGGTCCCGCATCGCCTCGGGCATGTCGACATAGACGATGTTCGGATCGCGATTGGAAGCGCGGAAGACCGCCTTGGCAAGGTCGTCGAAGCTGCGCGCCTCGCCGGTGCCGACGTTGAACAGGCCGTCGGCATTACCGGCGAGCCAGAGCGCTACCTCGACGCAGTCGCCGACCCAGACGAAGTCGCGGAGCTGGCCGCCATCGGCATAGCGGTCATCGTAGGACTTGAACAGCCGCGCCGGCTCGCCCGCCGTCACCCGCTGGTGGATCTGCCAGGCGACCGAGAGCTGCTCGCCCTTGTGGTACTCGTTCGGACCATAGACGTTGAAGAACTTGAGCCCGGCCCAGCGCGGCGGCTTCCGCCCGGAGGCGGCCAGCCGGAGGGCGCGGCGGTCGAACAGATGCTTCGACCAGCCATAGGCGTTCATCGGCCGGAGCTTGGCCAGTTCCTCGGGACGCTCGTCGTCATCGAAGCCGGCGACGCCGTCGCCATAAGTCGCGGCGGAGGAGGCATAGACCAGGGGCACGCGGGCATCCGTGCACCAGTTCCAGAGGTCGAGCGAGACCGAGAAGTTCTGGGAGAGGATCAGATCGGCATCGGTCTCGGTGGTGGTCGAGATCGCGCCCAGGTGGTAGATCCCCTCCAGCTTCCGGCCCTTGAGCCAGTCCATCAGGCGTTCGGGCGGAACCAGGTCGGCGAGCTCGCGTTTGCCCAGGTTGCGCCACTTGTCGCCATGGCCGAGCCGGTCGCAGACGGCAACCTCCGCCCCCCGGGCCTCCAGGGCCGCCACGAGGTTCGAGCCGATGAAGCCGGCGCCGCCGGTGACCAGGAACATGCGCGGCTTTATAGGCGACAGGCTTGCGACCGACAATGGAGGGCCGTCATAGTGGTCCTTGAGGAGACTCCCATGCAGACTGACAACCGCATCCTCGACGACCTTGCCAAGCTGGCCACCAACGCCGTCGGCGCCGCCACCGCCGTGCGCCAGGAGGTCGAGGCCCGCGTCAAGGCGCAGCTCGAGCGCCTGCTCGTCGACATGAACCTGGTGACCCGCGACGACTACGAAGCGGTCAAGGAGATGGCGGCGAAGGCCCGGACCGAGCAGGAGTCCCTGACCGAGCGCGTGGCCAGGCTCGAAGCCGAGGTGGTGGCGCTCAAAGGCGGCTCAAAGCCGGCGTAGATCCTTCGACAGCCACCACGGCGCCAGCGCGAGTGCGATCGCCGTCCAGGCAACGACGAAATTCGCCTGGTAGCCGCCGACATGGTCGTGAAGCTCGCCGCCGATCCACGACCCGAATGCCGTCCCCGTGCCCATCCCGATCAATAGGAAGCCGAGCACGCGCCCAAGCACCGCGCCGGCATAGATGCGCCCCGCCAGCGAGGCGATCAGCGGGCCGCGGGATCCCAGCGACAGCCCGAAGGTCAGCACATAGGCGACCAGCAGCCAGGGACTCGGCCATATCGCCATCAGCGCCAGGACGCCGAGGCCGAGCGCGGTCGAGGAGTAGCTCAAGGTCAGCGCCCAGCGCCGGCCGACGCGGTCGGCGATCCAGCCGAACAGCACCATGCCGACCGAGGCCGAGAGCCCGGCGAAGCCGATGGCGGTCGCCGCGGTCAGCGGCGTGAACCCGACCTCGACCAGATAGGCCACCATCTGCGGCTGGATCACGAAGATCGCGGTCGAGGTCAGGAAATAGACGGCGAACATCGCCCAGAGGATCGGCTCGGATGCGGCCCGCCTGAGGGTCCAGTCGCTCGCCGCCGGCTCAGGCCCCTGCCCGTCGCGTCCGGCCGCGAGACGCCGCCAGGGCAACAGGGTCAGCGGCACGATGAGAAGAAGGACGACCGCGGCGAGCGCCCAATAGGCGGTGCGGTAGCCATGCGCATCGATGACGATCTGCGCCATCGGGGCGAAGAGAAGCGCACCGATGCCCGCCGCCCCGCCGATGATGCCGAACACCGTGCCGACCCGGCCAGAGAACCAGATCGCGATCAGGGGCGTCTGCGCCACGTTGACGAAGGCGGACGCGGCACCGACGCAGAAGCCGAGCGTGACGTAGAAGTGCCAGAGTTCGGTAGCATGGACGGCGCCGACATAGGCCATCAGCAGCAGGAGCCCGCCGACCGCATAGAGCCGGCGCGTGCCGAGGAATCCTGAGAAGTAACCCGCGAGCGGACCGACGCTGGCGACCGCGAGTGCGGTCACCGCGTAGATGCCGGTGACCTGGGCGCGGTCCCAGCCGAAAGCCTGCTGCAACGGCAGAAGGAAGACGGCGAAGGTCTCGCCGATGCCCCGGCTGACCAGGGCAAAGAGAAAGCAGGTCGACAATACGGCCGAAGGCAGCGGGTCTCTCGACGGCGCCTTGGCGTCGCTCACGCGATCTCCGCCCGGCCATGGGTGAGGACGAGTTGGTCGCGCTCGACGACTCGGGCGCGGAAGGCGGCGATACCACCGGCCTCGCGCCAGATCTCGGTCCGGATGGTCTCGCCCGGAAAGACCGTCGCCGAGAAGCGACCGTCCATCGCCTTCAGCCGCTCCGGCCGATAGCCACAAAGCCCTTTCAGCAGGGCGTGCCCAACGACGCCGAAGGTGCCGAGCCCGTGAAAGATCGGCTTCGGAAACCCGGCCTTCGCCGCCACCGCCGGGCTCGCATGCAGCGGGTTGTAATCGCCGTTGAGCCGATAGATCAGCGCCTGGGACGGTAGCGTCGGCAGGGCGACCGCCAGATCCGGGGCGCGATCTGGCATCGGGCGTGGCGGCTTCGCCGGCCCGGTCGTGCCGCCGCATCCGCCGTCACCGCGGAGGAAGGTGGTCTGTTCGAGCGTCGCGACCAGATCGCCTGCGGCATCGGTCACCTGGCGTTCGGAATAGAGAAGCGCGCCCTTGCCCGGTCCCTTGTCGACCAGCCCGGTCACGCGCGTCCGGCCGATCAGCCGCCCCTCGACCGGCAGCGGCTTGTGGATGCGAATCCCCTGCTCGCCATGCACGACCTTCACGCTGTCGATGCCAGTATCGGGCCGCCCCAGCCAGAACCCGGCATAGCCCAGCACCACCGCCATGGTCGGCAGCGCCTGGAGGCCGTCCTCATAGACGAAGCGCAATTGGTCCAGATCCATCGGGTCGGTGCCGAGGCCGACCGACAGCGCGTAGAGGATGGTGTCGCGGACGCTCAGATCCTGGACGATCTCCGGTACCCGATAAGAGAGGAGATGTCCGGGATCGACCGGCATCAGACCGGGTCCCAGGAGAAGACGTCGGCGGACACATCGAGATCGTAGAACGACGCCTTCAGCGCCGGCATCGCGTGCTCGGCGATGGCCTCCGGCGTCCAGCCCGCACCGGCCTGGACCGATCGTATCGGGCGCGGCTGGCTCATCAGGAAGATCTCGTTGTTGCGGACCGAGAAGATCTGGCCGGTCACCTCTTTCGCCGCGTCGGCGCAGAGATAGACCACCAACGGCGCGATCTTGTCCGGCGTCATCGACTGCAGCTTGGCGACCCGCGCCTTCTGCGCCTCGTCGGTGACCGGGATCGAGCCGATCATGCGCGACCAGGCGAAGGGCGCGATGGCGTTCGAGCGCACGCCGAACTTCGCCATGTCGAGGGCGATCGACTTGGAGAGGCCGACGATCCCCATCTTGGCGGCCGAGTAGTTCGCCTGGCCGAGATTGCCGACGAGGCCGGAGGTCGAGGTGAAGTGCACGAAGGCGCCCGAGCCCTGCTCCTTGAAATGGTTGGCGGCGGCCTTCGAGACATGGAACGAGCCGTTCAAATGCACGTCGATCACCGCCCGCCACTCGTCCAGGCTCATGCGGTGGAAGATGCGGTCGCGAAGGATGCCGGCATTGTTGACGACCGCATCGATGCGGCCGAAGGCGTCGAGCCCGGTCTGGATCAGGCGCTCGGCGCCCTTGGGATCAGCGACGGAATCCGTGTTGGCGACCGCCTCGCCGCCCGCTGCCTTGATCTCGCGCACGGTCGCCGCCGCCGGTCCGTCGTCATGGCCGGAGCCGTCGAGGGCCGCGCCGATGTCGTTGACCACGACCTTGGCACCGTGGGACGCCATCAAGAGGGCGATGCCCTTGCCGATGCCGCCGCCCGATCCCGTCACCACCACGACCTTGCCGTCGACCATCCTCGCCATTCACCGTCTCCTAGAGCGTCGCCGCGGTGCCCAGGATCGCCGTCACCTGGGATGAAAGCTGCCCGCCATTGCCATGGACCAGCGCCAGCTCGGTCTCGGCGATCTGGCGCTCACCGGCCTCGCCGCGGAGCTGGCGCACCGCCTCGATCAGCGGAAAGAGCCCATACATGCCGGGATGGCAGCAGGAGAGCCCGCCGCCATTGGTGTTGACCGGAAGCCGGCCGCCCGGCGCGATCGCGCCATCTTCGACGAAGGCGCCGCCCTCGCCCTTCCGGCAGAATCCGAGATCCTCGAGGAACAGGATCGTGTTGATGGTGAAGGCGTCGTAGAGCTGCACCACGTCGATGTCGGCAGGCGCGACCTCGGCCATGGCGAAGGCGCGCGGGCCTGACTCAGCGGCCGCGGTCACGGTCAGGTCGGGCATCGCCGATATCTGCCGGTGCCAGGTCGCGGCAGCGGCACCGAGGAGATAGGCCGGCGGCTTCGGAAAATCATGAGCCCGGTCGGCCCTGACCATCACCACCGCGCCGGCGCCATCGGTCACCAGGCAGCAATCGCGCACCGACAGCGGATCGTTGACCATGCGCGCGGCCAGGATCTCCTCGATCGAGGTCGGCTGGCGGGCGAAAGCCTCGGGATTGAGCTCCGCCCAGCGCCGCGCGGCGAGCGCGACCTCGGCCATCTGGCGGCGCGTCGTGCCGTACTGGTGCATGTGGCGGGCGGCGGCGAGCGCATAGCCGGTGATCGGATGGCGCGGCTCATACGGCTGCTCGTAGGGCTGCGGCTCGGATCCCGAGACCAGCCTGCCGGAGGCGGTCCGCTGGTTCGAGCCGTAGCAGATCAGCGCCACCTCGCAGAGCCCGGCCTCGAGCGCGAGCGCCGCCGGGATCAGGTGCTCGACGAAGGAGGAGCCGCCGATCATCGTGCCGTCGAGGAAGCGAGGCCGAATGCCAAGATACTCAGCGACGCTGAGGGTTGGCATGAAATGCATGGCCGTGCCGGTCAGGAGACCGTCGACCTGGTCGAGGCGGAGCCCGGCATCGGCGAGCGCCACATGGACGGCTTCGGCCATCAGCTCGAGTGCCGTCCGGCCCGGCGCCTCCCAGCGGGTCGAGAGGCCGACGCCGACCACCGAGGCGGTGCCGCGAATGCCGCTCATGCGGCCGGATCCGGATCGAAGGCGATGATCGGCGTCTCGTCCTTTGCCCTGGCGATCCGTGCCCTGACCTTGAGGCCGATGCGGATCTCGGCCGGAGCCGGGCCGTCGACCCGGCTCATCATCCGGCAGCCCTCCTCAAGGTCGACCAGGACGATGTTGTAGTCGCCGCCCTGCTCCGGCCGCCGGCGGATGACCGTGGTCGAGTAGACGGTGCCGCGGCCGGAGACCTCGACCCAGTCGAGGGTCGGCTGGCCAGAGAAGGGCGAGAGCACGCGGGGCTGGAAGACGTGGCGGCCGGTCTCCCGGCAGCGCTGGACGCAAAATCGCCCCTCGGTCAGCAGGCGTCGGTATTCGGCGTCGGGGCCGGGCCCGTCGAAAGGCGAAGGCATACCCATTCCCGACTCACATAGCAGGACCGGCGGCCGGCACGCTAGCGCGGCCCAAGAAGCGCGGATCGGTGTCGGGCGAGGAAGCGGGCCGAGATCGGGGCGATGTAGACGTTGCTCGTTTGCCGGAACACCTCACGCACCGCCGGATCGTCGACGGGCCCTCGTCCCTCCTGGCGGTCCAGCATCTCGTCGGTCGCGTCGGCAAGGTCGCCGGCGGTGTTGTCCACGAGGTCGATGCCGTGGTCGTCGAAGCCGCTGCCGCGGATCTCGCCGCGGAAGGGCGCGCTGATCGACTCGGCCAAGGACAGGATCCGGCCGCTCGCCCGCTCGCGGTAGAGCTTGGGGACCCAGATGTCGTGGCGGGTCGGGACCAGGTTGCTGGGGAAGCCGTTGGTGTGGATCGTCGGCGTGGCGAAGCACGACGCGACATGGGCGGGACCGGAGAGCGTCCCGATCATCAGCCGCGCCGATGCCAGCAGCACGACGTCGAGCTCGGGCGAGCGGACATCCGAATGCGCGTAGTCCACGACCCGCTCCATCGGCGGCAGAGCGAGCGCGGCCGGGCCGCCCAGCCTCACCACCCAGCCGCCGCGGGCGGTGACCCGCTCGACCGCCGGAAGATACGTGGCGAGGTCAGAGTCGCGGGCGGCGAGGTCGCGCCGGCGTCGGCCTTCGCCGGCACCGTGGAAGCCCGGGTCGCGCACATGGAGCGCGGCGAACCAGGCATCCGCCGGCAACCCGGCTTCCAGGAGCTTCGCGCGGCCGGCGGCGATCCGCTCGGGCGGCAGAGTGAGTAACGGCCCGCGGCCGGCCTCGGCCCAGGCCCGCTCGGACTCGCGCCACGCGTCATGAACGTAGAGGAAGCGTCCATCGACGAGCGGGAACGACGACGTATCGAGCGCGAGCTCTGGAGCGAGTGCCTGGAACTTGGCGAGAAGGTCGCCCTCCTTCACCACCGTCACATGAGAAGCGAACAGATCGACCAGCGGCTCGTTGACGATCTTCTCGCGCGGCGCCGGCAGCACCAGGCGCCAAGGCGCCATCATTCCCAGTACCCTCAGCTTGGCGATTATCCCGAGCCGCGCCACCGCCTCGCCCAGCGATCCGATCAGCCAGGACGGATGAATGATGCGGAGACCGGTCGAGGCCAGCGGATGCCGCGACACCCGCTCTTCCAGCAGCGCCGCCGCCCGCCCGAAAGCCCGGCCCGCTCCTTCGGGGTCGCCCGACGCATGCAGCACGAAGCCGAGATCGTTCTGCACCGCCTCGGTGTCGGGGGTCAGAGGGGCAAGCCGCGCCACCGCGCCGCGGGTGACCGGCACCGGGAATACCTGATGCAGCAGGTAGAGCGCCTCGCGCACGACCGGCGCCAAGTCGCCGAGGCCGGCAGAGGCCTCAACGAGGGCCACCAGCGCCGCGACGTCGGTGCGGGCGGCGCATTGGTGGAGCAGCGGGATCGCGGCGTCGATCCCGCCCGCGGCCACCAGCGCGTCCCGTACCTCGGCGATCCTGGCGGGGTCCGTGCCCTCGGTCATGCCGCCGAGTATAGCCTCCGCCCGCGATCCCTAGAGCGTATCCAGGGTGCGGGTCAGATCCTCGATCAAGTCATCCGGGTCCTCGAGCCCGACCGAGAGGCGGACGACGCCGTCCTCGATGCCCAGCTGACGCTTCTCCTCGACCGAGAGCCGCTGATGCGTGGTGGTCGCCGGATGGCAGATCAGGCTCTTGGAGTCGCCGAGGTTGTTGGAGATGTCGACAATGCGAAGGCCGTTGAGCGCCTTGAAGGCGCCGGGCTTGCCGCCCCGGATGGTGAAGGTGACCACCGTGCCGAAATCCGTCATCTGGCTCGCCGCCAGCTTGTGCTGGGGATGGGTGAGCAGGCCCGGATAGAGCACGCGCTCGACCGCCGGATGGCGCGACAGCGCCTTGGCGACGGCGCGCGCGCTCGTACAGTGGGCACGAAGGCGGAGATCGAGGGTCTCCAGGCCTTTCAGCATCAGCCAGGCGTTGAACGGGCTCATCGCCGGCCCGGTGTGGCGGAGGAAAGGCCCGAGGGTGTCGGTCAGGAACTTGTTGGTACAGAGGATGGCGCCGCCCAGCGCGCGCCCCTGGCCGTCGATGTGCTTGGTCGTCGAATAGACGACGACGTCGGCGCCGAGATCGAGCGGCCTCTGCAGGAGGCCGGTGGCGAAGACGTTGTCGACGATGACGCAGGCGCCGGCGTCGTGCGCGAGAGCCGCGACGGCGCGGAGGTCGACGATCTCCAGCATCGGGTTCGACGGCGACTCCAGCAGCACCGCCTTGGTCGGCTTGGAGAGCGCGCGGCGCCATTGCGAGAGCTCGGTGCCGTCGACGATCTCGACCTCGACGCCGAGCTTCGGCAGATAGTCGGTGCAGATCCAGAGGCACGAGCCGAACAGGGCACGCGCGGCGACCACGCGGTCGCCGGTGCGCACCTGGCACATCAGCGAGGCGAAGACCGCCGACATCCCGGTCGCGGTGGCGCGGCAGGCCTCGGCGCCTTCGATCATCCTGAGCCGCTCCTCGAACGAGGCCACGGTCGGATTGCGGAAGCGCGAATAGACGTAGCGGCTGTCACGCGGCGTGGCGAAGGCGGCTTCCGCCTCTTCGGCCGAGCCGTAGACATAGCCCGAGGTCATGTACATGGCCTCGGCCGTCTCCATGTGCTGCGAGCGTTCGAGGCCGCCGCGGACGAGACGGGTACGAGGGCGCCAGGCATCCGAGCCGGCGTGAGCGGTATCGACCATGTGCTTGCTCCTCCCGAGCAATAAAAAAGCCCCGGCCGGTCTCGGTCGGGGCGCACTTGGTCCCGACCTTTTAGCGGTTTTATTTAACGTGGGCCGCAAGCCGGTCGGCTCAAATCCCCACGGGAACGATCCGTTTGTACGCGAGCGGAATCTGGGTGTCAACCGAAGCGCTTGCATCCGCATCGTTCCTGCGTCACCCATCGGCTCGGCGATGACCGACGACTCCACCCTCTCCGCACTTCTCGCCGCGACGACGGCCACGGCCGGCGACCGCCCCGCGCTCCTCGCCGGCGATGAGTCATTCAGCTACGCTTGGCTCGACGAGAAGAGCCGACGCGCGGCCCTCGGACTCTCGACCATGGGCATACGTCCGGGCGACCGCGTCGCGCTCTGGCTGCCGAACCTGCCGGAGTGGCCGGCTCTCTACTTCGCGATCGCGCGCCTCGGTGCCGTCGCCGTTCTGGTCAACACGCGCTTCCGCTCGGCCGAAGTGCAGGACATCGTCGGCCGTTCGCGCGCCAAGGCGCTGATCCTGTCCCCCGACTTCCGTGCCATCGACTTCGCCGGCATCCTCGCCGGAGTCGATCCGACGGCGCTCACGGCACTCCGCTGGGTGGTGACCGTCGGAGACGCACCGAAGAGCGTGCTTCGCGGCCGCGATCAGTACACCAGCGAGGAGGTGTTCGCGGCACCGCCCGGCACCTTCGACCAGGCGACGCCGGCGACGCCCGTCACCATCTTCACCACCTCGGGCACGACCCGCGCGCCGAAGTTTGTCCTGCATCGCCACGGCGCGCTGACCACGCACGCGCGAACGGCCGCCCGCGTCTTCGGCTACGACAATGCGGAGACGGTGCTGCTGCAGGCGCTGCCCTATTGCGGCACCTTCGGGCTCGCTCAGGCTCTGGCGGCGATCGCGGCCGGACGTCCGTCCGTGCTGCTGCCGACCTTCGAGGCGAGCGCCGCGGCGACTGCCATCAACCGGCATGAGGTGACGCAGTTCCACGCGACCGACGACATGGCGGCGCGCGTCCTCGATGCGGCGCCTGGCGGCGACCGACCGTTCCCCTCGCTTCGCGGCATCGGTCATGCGCGGTTCAATCCGGCACTGGCCGACCTGGTCGAGCGCGCGGACCGGCGTGGCGTCACACTGTTCGGCCTCTACGGCATGAGCGAGTGCCAGGCGCTGTTCGCGCGCCAGCCCGGCGACGCGCCGGCGGAGCGCCGGAGGATCGCGGGCGGCGTGCCGATCTCCGCCGATGCTGCGGTCCGCGTCCGCGATCCCGAAAGCGGCCGCGTGCTTCCGCCCGGAGAGTCCGGCGAGATCGAACTGAAGGGACCGAGCCTGATGATCGGCTATGACGGCGATACAGAAGCGACGGCCGGTGCCTTCACCGCGGATGGCTGGTTCCGCACGGGCGATCTCGGCCGGATGGATCCGTGGGGCGGCTTCGAGTTCGAGACCCGCATGGGCGACGTGCTCCGCCTCGGCGGATTCCTGGTGAGCCCGGCAGAAATCGAGGCGCAGCTCCAGTCCGATCCGGCGATCGACGGCGCCCAGGTGGTGTCGATCGCCGACGCGAACGGCGCCCGCGCCGTCGCCTTCGTCACTCTCCGGCCCGGCGGCGTTTTCGACGAGGCGAGGCTCATCGCCCGGTGCAAGACGGCGCTGGCTGGCTTCAAGGTCCCCGCCCGCGTCTTCGCGATCGACGCCTTCCCCTCCACCACCGGCCCCAACGGCACCAAGGTGCAGCGGACGCGCCTCCGCGAGATGGCGGAGGCGTGGACCCAGGCTTCGGCCGCGCGGTAGGGTTCCGTCCTCGATACCGCCGGGAGAGCGATGCATGGCCGATGCCGCGGCCGACGACGTAATGGCCCTCGTCCGCGACAGCGCCCGCGCCTATGTCGGCCGCGACGGAGGCCCGCAGCACTTCCGCAAGGTCCGCGGCGTGTCTCCGGGCTTCACGCGAGGCTCCTGGGCCCAGATGGCGGAGCTCGGCTGGCTCGGCCTCGGGCTGTCCGAGGATGACGGCGGCAGCGACCTCGGCGCTGCCGGCGTCGCCGCGCTGATGGAGGAACTCGGCCGCGGCCCGACACCCGAGCCGGTCACCGCCTGCGGCCTGTTGCCCGCCGTTCTTCTTGCCGGTGCCGGCGCCAAGGCCGAGCTCGCACGGGTCCTGTCGGGCGAGCGCCTCATCGCCGTCGCCTGGCAGGAGCGTGCCGGCCAGCGTCCGTCCGATCCGGTCGAGACGAGATGGGACAGCAAGCGGCTCACCGGCACCAAGCGCTTCGTCTTTGGCGCGCCGGCGGCCGATGCCTTCCTGGTGACCGCGACCGACGGCGCACCGGCGCTCCTCCTGGTCGAAGCCTCGCGGGTCCGGGTGACGCCGGAGCCTCTGGTCGACGGGACCTTCGCCGGAACCGTCGCCTTCGACACCGACCTCGGTGACGATTGCCGGATCGCCGGCGCGGCGGTCGCCTCCTCGGTCTTCGCCGACGCGATCGAGCGGGCGACACTGGCAGCCTCGGCCGAGCTGATCGGCGTCATGCGCCAAGCCTTCGACATGACCGTGGGCTATCTCCGCCAGCGGAAGCAATTCGGTCAGCCGGTCGCGAGCTTCCAGGCGCTCCAGTTCCGCCTCGCCGATCTCTCGACCCGGATCGCGCTGGCGTCGGCGTCGCTGGGCGCGGCGCTTTCGACCGCCGCCGCCAACGACCCGCGCCAGCACCTCGCCCGCATCAGCGCCGCCAAGGCCCGCTGTTCCGAGGTCGCGCTGGAAGTCGGCCGCGAGGCGGTCCAGCTTCACGGCGCCATCGGCTATACCGACGACTACGACGTCGGCCTCTATCTCAAGCGCGCGCTGGTTCTCTCGACCTGGCTCGGCACCGCCACCCGGCATCGAGCCCGCTATGCCGACCTCACGCTCTCGGAGACCTCATAATGACCGAGCCCGTCCTGCTCTCCCGCGAGGGCGAGATCGCCATCGTCACCCTGAACGAGCCGGAGCGACGCAACGCGCTCTCGCTGGCGATGCGGGAGGCCCTGTTCGAGGCGCTCGACCATGTGATGGCCGGGGACGCCCGCGCCGTCGTGGTCACCGGCGCCGGCGGCAATTTCTGTTCGGGCGGCGACATCAAGTCCTTCGATCCGAAAGCGCCGCTGGTCGACGTCCGCGACCGCCTCGGCCGCCTGCACCGGGTAGCGCGCCTGTTGCTGACCGGGCGGAAGCCGGTCATCGCCGCGGTCGAGGGCTACGCCTTCGGCGCCGGCGTGTCGCTGGCGCTCGCCTGCGATCACATCGTCGCGGCGAAGGACTCGCGTTTCTGCGCCAGCTTCAACCGGGTGGCGCTGATGGCCGATCTCGGCCTCCTCTACACGCTGCCGCTTCGGGTCGGCATGGGGAAGGCGCGTGAGCTCCTGATGCTGGGCGAGGTGATCGACGCGGCTGAGGCGCTGGCGATGCGGCTGGTCGACCGCCTGGTCGAGCCCGGGCAGGCGCTGGCCGCCGCGATCGAGCGCGCCAAGCTCTTCGCCGCGGCGCCGCCGGTGGCGCTCGCCCTTACCAAGGCCGCGCTGGCACGGATGCCGGCGTCGCTGGAGACCGTCCTGCAGATGGAGCTCGACGGCCAGAGCGCGCTGTTCCGTACCGAAGACCATGCCGAGGGCCGCGCCGCCTTCCTCGAGAAACGCCAGGCCAGCTTCAAAGGGCTCTGACATGGCCGAGGATCTCGACGCGCTGGACGACGAGCGCTTCCGCCAGACGGTCCGCGCCTGGATCGAGGCGACCTATCCGGAACATATCCGCCACCCCCGCCACCGCCTGCACTGGCCTGAGGCGAAGGAGTGGTGGAGCCTCCTCTACGAGAAGGGCTGGATCGCGCCCAACTGGCCCAAGGACCGAGGTGGCATGGGGCTCACGGCCGCCAAGCAGATCATCTACATCGAGGAGATGGAGCGCTGGGGTGCCGCGCGCATGCCCGACCACGGCCTTACCATGGTCGGCCCGACGATCATGCGGCACGGCTCGGAGGAGCAGAAGGACCACTTCCTGCCCTCCACCCTCTCCGGCGCCTTCATCTGGGCCCAAGGCTATTCCGAGCCCAATGCCGGCTCTGACCTCGCCAGCCTGCAATGTGCCGCCGTCCGCGACGGCGACGACTACGTGGTCACCGGCGCCAAGACCTGGACCACGCTGGCGATGGACGCCACTTGGATCTACATGCTGGTCCGCACCTCGAAGGAGGGAAAGAAGCAGGAGGGCATCAGCTTCCTCCTGGCCGATCTCTCGACCCCCGGCATCACCATCCGGCCGATCCGGAACCTCGCCGGCCACGACGAGTTCGCGGAAGTGTTCTTCGACGGCGTCCGCGTGCCCGTCGCCAACCGGGTGGGGCCTGAGAACCAGGGCTGGACCATCGCCAAGGCCCAGCTCGGATTCGAGCGGATCTTCATCGGCTCGCCGAAGCTGCCGACCTACCTCCTCGGCCGCCTGAAGACCCTCGCCCGAAGCCTGGGGCAGCTCGACGAGCCGGTCTTCCGCGAGCGCTATACCCGCCTCGCCCTCGACGTCGCCGACCTGACGGCGCTCTACGAGGGCTTCGTCGACCTGGTGCGGCAGGGCCGGGACCTGGGCCCGGAGGTCTCCATGCTGAAGGTGCTGGCGACGGAGACCGGTCAGAGGGTCACCGAGCTGATGCTGGAGACGGCGGCCGAGCACGGAATCGTCTGGGAACCGCAGAGCTTCGAGGGCGAGCTGATCGACCCCGCAACCCTGTTCCTGAACGCCCGTCCGACCACAATTTACGGCGGTTCCAACGAGATCCAGCGCGGAATCCTGGCAAAGCGCGTGCTGGGGCTGTAAAAGCGCCGGCCATGAACGAGACCTTCACCGTTGTCGCCAACGGCTCCCGTCTTGCCGGCGAGTCCGCCGGCACCGGCTCCCCCGTCGTCTTCCTGCATGCCGGCGTCGCCGATCGCCGCATGTGGCGGACCGAAATGGATCGCCTCAAGAAGACCCACCGGGTCATCGCCTATGACCGCCGGGGGTTCGGCGAGACCGAGTCCGCGCCCCTCCCCTTCTCTCATGTCGACGACCTCGAGGCCGTGCTCGACCAGCTCGGCTGCGAGACCGCCACCCTGGTCGGCTGCTCGCAGGGCGGCCGCATCTCCATCGACCTGGCCCTGGTCCAGCCGAAGCGCGTGACCGGCCTGGTCCTGGTCGCTCCCGCCGTCACCGGCGCACCCAGCCCGTCCACATATCCGCCGTCGATCGCACGCCACATCGAGGAGCTGGAGGAAGCCGAGGAAGACCAGGACTTCGAGCGCATCAACGCGCTGGAGGCCTGGTTCTGGCTGGACGGCCCGACCAGCAAGGAAGGCCGGGTCAAGGGTGCGGCCCGCGAGCTGTTCCTGACGATGAACGGCGTCGCGCTGCATCATCCGGAGGTCGGCGAGGAACGGCGCCCGCCGCCGGCGATGGCCCGCCTCGGCCAGCTTACGATGCCGACCCTGGTGATCTGGGGAGACCTCGACTTCGAGCACATCCAGCGCCGCTCGGCCAGCATCGCCGCGACCGCGCCCCGGGGCGAGAGCTTCCTGATGCCGGGAACCGCGCATCTGCCCAATCTCGAGCAGCCGGACCTGTTCAACCGCCGGCTGAAGGCGTTCCTCGAAAGGCTTTAGCTCCGCCGGTAGCGCCAGGCGCCGTCGGCGCCCGCCTCGCGGGTGGCACCACCGCGATCGCGCAGCAGGTGGATGTGCGCCAGCGTCTCGCCGATGGCGAAGCCGGTCTGGTGCTGGTCGAGCGGCCGGGTGAAGAGGCCGCGGGCAACCTCCATCGCCGTCCTCGGCTCTTCCATCAACGAGGCCAGCTTCTCGAGCCGCTCCTCGTGATGGTGGCTGACCTCGTCGATGCGCTCGTGCAGGCCGCGGAACGGCTCGTTGTGCGAGGGCAGGACCAGCGTCTCTGCCGGCAGCGCGCGAATGCCCTTGAGCGACGAGAGGAAATCGGCGAGCGGATTGGCTTCCGGCTCGTTGGCCCAGACGCTGACATTGGGCGTGATCCGGGGCAGCACCATGTCGCCGCCGATCAGCAGGTTCTCCTCCGCGCAGAAGAGGCAGGCATGCTCCGGCGCGTGGCCGAGGCCGATCACCACCCGCCAGCGCCGTCCGCCGATCATGATCTCGTCGCCGCCGTGGATACGCCGGTAGACGCGCGGGATGGTGCCGACACGCTTGGCATAGACCGGCCCGGCACGCCGAACCCCCTCGACATATTCCGCGGAGGCGCCGGCCCGCTGGTAGAACGCGGCCTGCCCCTCGATCATCGCGGCGTCGGTGTCCGAATGCAGCATCCGGGCATAGAGCCATTCGGCCCGAGTCATCCAGAGCTCGACGCCGAAGCGCTCGGTGAGCCAGCCGGCGAGACCCGCATGGTCCGGATGGAAATGCGTGACGATCAGGCGGACGACCTTGCGGCCGGCGAGCGGGCCTGAGAAGAGCTGGTCCCAGAAGCCGCGGGTGATGTCGTCGGAGATGCCGGTATCCACCAGCGTCCACCCGCCCTCATCCTCGAGCGCCCAGAGATTGATGTGGTTCAACGCGAACGGCAGCGGCATCCGCAGCCAGAGGATCCCGGGCGCGACCTCGGTCACGGCCGCCGGCTCCGGCCGGGTCGCGAAGGGATATACCAGATGTGCGGGCAGGGTCCGATCCTCGACACTGAGGAGAGGGCTGGGTTATAGCATAGAGCCTGCGCCCAAGAAGGATTTCGCGTGATCGCTGCGCTGCTGATCCTTGCCTGCGGCAGCCGGTCCCTTCCCTCGCCTGGCCGACACCCGGCATGACGCTCGCGACGGACCCCGACCGCCTCAACCTCGCGGCCGTACAAGCCATGGACGCGCGCCAGGACGGCCGGGCGGAGACCCTGCTGCGACAGGCACTCGCCATCGCACCCGGCCTGCTTCAGGTCCTCGGCAATCTCGGCAACATCACGGCTCGGCGGCGGGCCTGGGTTCTCAGCGTCGCGTCCTATCGCCGTGCCATGGCGATCGACGCGAAGAATCCCGTCGTCCATCTCATGCTCGGCAGCGCGCAACTGCAGTCGGGCGATCCAAGCGGCGGCATACGGACGCTCAAGCGCGCGATCGAGCTGCGCCCGGGCTACGCGGCAGCCCATGCCAATCTCGGCAACGCCTATGTCACCGCGCTCGACCTGCCCAATGCCGCCGCACATTACCGGAAGGCGATCGAGCTTGATCCAGGCCTGCCCAGCGCCCGTGTCGGGCTATGCCGCGCGCTCCGCGAGCAATGGCGCCTCGGCGAGGCGACGACCCAGGCGCGGCTTGCGGTCGTCCTCGCCCCCGGTGAGCCGCCGGGGTTCCACGAGCTGTCGGGCGCCGAGCGGGCCAACGGCAAGCTCTCGGCATCGCTGACCGCCGCCCGGCGCGCGCTGGCCTGCAATCCCGGCGACGTGGCCGCGATCAGCAACTACCTTTTCGGACTGCACTTCGATCCGGCGTCGAGCGCGGCCGATATCGCCCATGCCCATCGCGTGTTCGGCCGCCGCATACCGCCGACCCGTATCGCCGCCGCTACACCTCATCGGATGGTCACGGATAGCGAACCTTTGCGCGTCGGGTTCGTCTCGGCGGATTTTCGCCGGACTCCGGCTTCCTGGTTCCTGACGTCGGTCCTGGCCGGGCGGGACCCGGCTTCGTGGCGGGCGATCTGCTATGCCGACGTCGCCAAGCCGGACGAGGTCACGGAGCGGCTGAAGGGCCACGCCGATCTCTGGCGCCCGATCCTCGGGTGGACCGACGCAAGGCTGGCTGCCGCCATCGGCGACGACAGGATCGACGTGCTGTTCGATCTGAGCGGGCACACCGCGGGATCCCGCCTGTCGGTCTTCGCCGGGCGGGCCGCGCCGATCCAGGCGACATGGCTCGGCTACAACGACACCACCGGCGTTCCGGAGATGGACTTCATCCTGGCGGATCCCATCGTCGTCCCCGACGGAGACGATCCCCTGTACACCGAGACGGTCATCCGGCTCCGCGACGGCTTCGTCTGCTACACGCCCCCCGACTACGCGCCGACAGTCGCGCCGCCACCGGCAGCGACGCGGGGGTTCCTGACCTATGGCTGCTACGGGCAGCTGACGAAGATCAGCGACGGCGTCCTCGATCTCTGGGCCAGGCTTTTCGCCGAGACGTCCGATACCCGGCTGATCATCATGGCTCCGGGTCTCGGCCATGCGCAGGTCCAGGAGACCTTGCGTGCCCGGCTGTCGGGGCGCGGTATTCCGATGAGCCGCATCGAGATGAAGGCGCATGTCGAGCATCGCCAGTTCTTCGAGAGCTACGCCGACGTCGACCTCATGCTCGACACGTCTCCCTACGGCGCCGGGACCACCGCCTGCGAGGCGCTGTGGATGGGCGTTCCCATCGTGACGCTGCCGAGCGATCGCCTTCTCGGCCGCCAGTCGGCGAGCCATCTGCGCAATATCGGGCTTCCGGAGTTCATCGCGGACGATCCCGCCGACTACGTCCGACGCGCGGCTGCATGGTCGAGCGACCGCGGCCGGCTCGCCCGCATTCGCGCCGAATTGCGAGAGCGGATGCGCCGATCGCCGCTGGTCGATCAGACAAGGTTCGCCGGCTCGTTCGTCCAGGCGCTCGACCGGATGCGATCGCACCACAACAGCGCGCGATCAGACGCGCCGTTCCGGAAGGACCAGACATGAGCGACATGCCGCTCACGCTCGCGCTCGGCGACGACTATCCGGAGATCCGCGAGGAAGTGGCGAAGATCTGCGCCGGCTTCCCCGGCGCCTATTGGCGCGAACTGGAAGACGCCCAGGCCTATCCGGATGCCTTCGTGAAGGCGCTGACCGAGTCGGGATATCTCGGGGCATTGATCCCCGAGGCGTTCGGCGGCGCCGGCCTGCCGCTCCGCGCCGGAATGGTGATCCTGGAGACGATCCACCGCCAGGGCTGCAACGCTGGCGCCTGTCATGCGCAGATGTACATCATGGGAACGCTGCTTCGGCACGGCAGCCCCGAGCAGAAGCAGCGCTACCTGCCGGAGATCGCCGCCGGCCGGCTCCGTCTGCAGGCTTTCGGCGTAACCGAACCCAGCTCCGGCTCCGACACCCCGGCACTCAAGACCCGCGCCATCCGTCGCGGCGAACGCTACATCGTCCACGGCCAGAAGGTGTGGACCAGCCGGGCGCTCGCCTCCGACCTCATGCTCCTGCTGGCTCGCACCACGCCCATCGACCAGGTTAAGCGGCGCAGCGACGGCCTTTCGGTCTTCCTGGTCGATCTTCGCGACGGCCGCGGGAACGGTATCGACATCCGGCCGTTGAAGGCGATGATCAACCACAACACAACAGAGGTCTTCTTCGACGGCCTGGAAGTGCCGGCGGAGAACCTGATTGGCGAGGAGGGCCGGGGTTTCCGCTACATCCTCGACGGCATGAACGCAGAACGCATCCTCCTCTCGGGCGAGGCGATCGGCGATGCCCGGTGGTTCGTCGCGACCGCCAGCGACTATGCCCGCGAACGCCAGGTCTTCGGCCGGCCGATCGGCCAGAACCAGGGCATCCAGTTCCCGCTCGCCCGCGCCCATGCCGAGACCGAGGCCGCCGACCTGGTCGCCCGCCGCGCCGCCGCGCTGTTCGACGCCGGCCGCGACTGCGGAGCGGATGCCAACATGGCGAAGCTGCTCGCCTCCGAGGCCTCCTGGCACGCGGCCGAGGCCTGCATGCAGACCTTCGGCGGCTTCGGCTTCGCCCGCGAATACGACGTCGAGCGCAAGTGGCGGGAGACAAGACTGTTCCAGACGGCGCCGATCTCGACCAATCTCATCCTCGCCCATATCGCCCAGCATGTGCTGGGCCTTCCCAAGAGCTATTGAGGACTTCAGCGATGGCCTTTCGCGTCGGCGTCATCGGTCTCGGCATCATGGGCAACCGCATGCTCGACCGCCTCGCGCAGCATCCCGACCTCGAAGCGACGGCGGGGTGGGATCCGAGCGCCGATGCCGCAGCCCGCACCAAGGCGGCGCATCCGGGCCTCGCGATCGAGGCCTCGGCGGCGGCCTTGTGCCGGCGATCCGACCTTCATTGCATCTATGTGTCGTCGCCACCGGCGAGCCACATCGCGCACGCCTTCGCCGCCTTCGATGCCGGAAAGGCGGTCTTCCTGGAGAAGCCGCTGGCAACCGACCTCGCCGAGGCCAAGGCCATCGTCGAGCGGGTCGAGCGCGAGAAGCGGACAGCGGCGATCAACTTCTCCCTCGCCCACGCGCCCGGCCTGATCGCCATGGAAGACACGGTGCGTTCCGGCCGTCTTGGCAAGCCGCTTTCGGCCTCCGTCGACGTGCAGTTCGCGGCATGGCCCCGGCCCTGGCAGATGGGGGCCGCCTCCTGGCTGTCGAAGCGGGCCGAGGGCGGCTTCACCCGCGAGGTAGTCTCGCATTTCGTCTTCGCGCTCCAGCGCGCGCTGGGCGAGCCGGAGATCCTCGAGAGCCGCGCGACATATCCCGACGGCGACGGTGCCGAAACCGCGCTCGATGCCCGCGTCGTCTTCGGCAAGACGGTTCCGGTCGCCATCACCGGCCGCGTCGGCGGCACCGCCGTCGCCGACCGCAACGTCACCACCGTCGAGTTCGAGAAAGGCGCCATCCGCCTGGTCGACTGGATGAACTTCGAGACGCGGACGGGAGATAAGTGGGAGCCGTCGGGCGATACGCCGGACACCTTGCGCCAGGGTGCCCAGGTTGGCCAGCTGGATGCGCTCGCCACCATGCTCGCCGGCCGCGCCCATCGCCTGCCGACGGTCGCCGAAGGCCTCGCGGTTCAGGCTTGCGTCGAGGGACTGCTGAAGACGGCGGGCTGACGCTACTTCGCCATCACCGCCTGGCGGCGAGCCTGGGTTCGTTCGCGGCCGAAGACGCGGACGGCGGACTCGTCGGAGAACATCTTGTCCGGGCGCTTGTCGTAGCTGAAGAGCGCGACCAGCCGCTTGCGCTTGCCCTGGGCCGGGCTCACCCGGTGCACGGAATATTTGCCGCAGAAAAGCACGAGCGTTCCCGCCTCGACCCGCACCGTCCTCACCCGGCTCCGACCGCCGCGCAGCACATCGGCGACGCCGGCATAGTTCTCGTCGTCCTCGCTTCGGATATAGGGCGCGAACTCGAAGTCGCCGCCCGTTTCGGCCGGCTGCAGCAGCAGCGTGACGACGAAGTCATTCGAGTCGAAATGCCAGTGATGGCTGTCGCCCTCGCCGATGATGCTGAGGTTGCAGTTGAAGATCGGATCGAGCACGCGATGGAGCTCGTCCGCCTTCACCACCTCGGCGATGAAGCGGGTGAGTCCGTCCCAGCGATAGAGACGCTGCACTTCGGCCGACTCGGCCATGTCGTCGCCGGCGACGACATGCATCGAGCTTCGCGAGGTGATCGAACGCGGATCGTCGGCCGACAAATCGGTGCGCGGCGGTCCGTAGGGTGTGAGATCGTGGTCGCGCCGGTTGGCGCGCGGCAGCATCGACATGGCCTCGGCCGCCATGCGCCGGACCGCGTCTCTGCTGACGAAGCCCGGGAGCATGACGCAGCTTTCAGCGGCCAGCTCGCGGCGGCAACGCTCGATCAGCTCGACGCGGCCGCGCGGATCGTCGAGGGGATAGCGCGCCAGATCGATCAGGTCGCGCGGGGGATCGGCGAAGGGGTCACTCATGCCGTTAATTATAGCGCCTCAGGCCGGAATCCGCCGCATCAGTGTCTCCAGCAGATCCGCCTCGCCCGCCGGCTTGTCCCAGCGGATGCGGGCGACGCGCGGGAAGCGGAGGGCCACGCCGGACTTGTGGCGGGTCGACCGTTGGGCTGAGTCGAAGGCGATCTCCAGCACCAGGCCGGGCTCGACCTGGCGCACCGGGCCGAAGCGGTCGGTGGTGTGGTTGCGGACCCATTTGTCGAGCTGCATCAGCTCGGCGTCGGTGAAGCCGAAATAGGCCTTGCCGACCGGCACCAGCTCGCCCCCCGGCTCGGTCCAGAGCCCGAAGGTGAAGTCTGAATAGAATGACGAGCGCTTGCCGTGGCCGCGCTGGGCATACATCAGCACGGCGTCGATGGTGTCGGCCTGGCGCTTCCACTTGAACCAGAGGCCCTTCGGCCGGCCGGCAACATAAGGGCTGTCGGCCCGCTTCAGCATCAGGCCCTCGGCGTTCAGAGCGGCGGCACCCAGCCGATGCTTCGCCAGATGCTCCCAGTCCGTGAACGGCACCAGCGGCGAGAGGTCGATGACGCCGGTTGCGAGACCGACGCGACCGACCCAGGCTTCCAGCCGCGCCCGCCTGGCGTCGAATCCCAGATGGCGCAGGTCCTCCTCGCCCTCGAACAGCAGATCGTAGACGCGGACGAAAGCCGGGTAGTCGATGAGGTGCCTGGCGACCGCCTTCTTGCGGTTCAACCGCTGCTGCAGGTCGTTGAAGGGCGCGACCTCGTCGCCGCGACGGACCAGGAGCTCGCCGTCGACGACCGCCGAGAAGTTCAGCCGGTCCACGAGATCGGGGAATGCCGGACCGACTTCCTCGCCGCCACGGGAGAACAGGCGGACGCCGTCGGGGCCTGAGACGATCTGCACGCGGATGCCGTCCCACTTCCACTCGGCGCGGAAGTCCTCGGGCTTGAGGCTGAGCAGATCGCCCTCCTCCAGCGCATGCGCCAGCATCAGCGGGCGGAAAAGGCGGCTGGTGTCGATCTGCGGTGGCGGCGTCCGGCCCTCGAGCCAATCGAACAGCGGCCGGTAGGGCGGGTCGAGCCCGTGCCAGATCTCCTCGACCTGGTCGAGCTTGACCTTGCCGTGCTCGGCGATCGCCCCCTTGGCCAGCCGCTCGGAGACCCCGACCCTGAGACCGCCGGTGAGCAGCTTGATCAAGGCCCAGCGAGCATCGGCGTCGAGACGGTCGAGCCAGGACTCCAGCAACTCCGGCACCTTCGACCGGGCGGTCAGGCTCAAGGTCTCCACGACCTCGGAAAGACGGAGGTCCTGCGTTTCCCCAGGTGCGGCCGGCCAGATCAGCGCCACGGTCTCGGCGAGGTCGCCGACATAGTCGTAGGAGAGATCGAACAGGACCGGGTCGGTCCGGCGCCGCGCCACCTCGCGCACCGCGGCCGGCTTCGCCTCGGCGAAGACCAGCGTGCCGGTCAACGCCGCCAGCGCGTAACCCCGATCCGGGTCCGGCACCTCGGCAAGGTAGGCTTTCAGCAGCCGGAGCTTGGTATTCCGGGCCGGGGTGTAGAGGAGGCTCGAGAGCAGGCGGGAGAAAGCCTTCAACTCCCCTCCTCCTCGAATCCAAGCAGCGACAGCGCCCGCGCCCGGATGCCGCGTGTCGTGGCGTGGTGGACCAGCGCGTCCTCGCGGCCATGGGTCACCCAGACCTCGGGCGCGCCGACATCTTCGAGCGTCGCCGTCAGCTCGTCCCAGTCGGCATGGTCGGAGATCACCAAGGGCAGCTCGACGCCGCGCTGCTTTGCGCGCTGCTTGATCCGCATCCAACCGGACGCGAAGGAGAGCACAGGATCGGCCATGCGCCGGGACCAGCGGTCGCCCAGCGCCGACGGCGGCGCCAGCACCAGCACGCCCGCGAACATGCCCGGCGGCGCCTCTGTCGCCGGCCGGAGATCGCCGAGCTCGATGCCGAGCTCGCGATAGAGGTCGCAGAGCTGGATCAGCGCTCCATGCAGATAGATCGGCTGGTCGTAGCCGGCTTCGCGTACCAGCCGGATCAGCCGCTGGCACTTTCCCAGCGCATAGACGCCGACCAGATGCGTGCGTTCCGGAAACACCGCCATGGAATGAAGCAGGCGGGCGACCTCCTCGCGGTCGTCCGGATGGCGGAAAACCGGCAGCGCGAAGGTCGCCTCGGTGATGAAGACGTCGCAGCGGACCGGCTCGAAGGGCGGGCAGGTCGGATCGCGGCGGCGCTTGTAGTCGCCGGAGACGACGGCGCGGCTGCCCTGCCAGTCCAGCACCACCTGGGCCGAGCCCAGGATGTGCCCGGCCGGAACCAGACGAACGCCGACGCCGCCGATGGTGACGGACTCGCCATAGGGAAGCGCCTGCACCGCGCCCGCCGGCTCCGGCCCGATACGCGAGCGCATGATCGCCAGCGTCTCTGGCGTTGCCAGGGCATGCCGATGGCCGCCGCGCGCGTGGTCGGAGTGCCCATGGGTGATCACGGCGCGGTCGACGGCGCGCGACGGATCGATGTAGAAGCCGCCGGGCTCGACCAGGAGCCCCGCCGGCGTCGGCTTCAGCCAGGTTTGCGGGTGCATCCCGGAACGCCCTCAAAGACGCCATAGATGGTGTGAAAAGATCGGCTTGCCATCCTCCCGGGATGGGCGATGATGAACTTTACAATTTTGTGACAAACCGAAGCGAGGCGCCCCGGCGTTGGCCACCACGGTTCTTCTCAATCTGCTCGGCGGCGTCGCCCTGCTTCTCTGGGGCCTGCGCATGGTCCGCACCGGGATCATGCGGGCTTTCGGTGGTGATCTCCGCCGGGCGATCGGTCTCGGCCTCCGCAACCGTTTCTCCTCCTTCGGCGTCGGGCTCGTGGTGACCGGCGCGGTACAGAGCTCGACCGCGACGGCGCTGATGACCGCCTCATTCGCCGAGCGCGGCCTGATGGCGACGGCCCCGGCCCTGGCGGTCATGCTGGGTGCCGATGTCGGCACCGCGCTGGTGGCACAGGCGCTTTCCTTCGATGTCCGCTGGCTGTCGCCGGCCCTGATCCTGGTCGGCGTCATCGCCTTCATGAGCATCACCACGACCCGCTGGCGCGATACCGGCCGGGCGGTGGTCGGGCTCGGCCTGATGCTGCTGGCGCTCAGGCTCATCGTCGAATCCTCGCAACCTCTCCAGCACTCCGTGGTCCTGCAGAATGTGCTGTCGGCGCTCGCTGGCGAGCCCCTGCTCGCACTCCTGGTCGGTGCCGGCCTCACTTGGCTCGCCCATTCGAGCCTCGCCATCATCCTCATGGTCATGTCGATGACCACTGTCGGCCTGGTGCCGCTGACCTTGGCGCTCGCACTCGTGCTCGGCGCCAATCTCGGCGGCGGCCTGCCGGCAGCCGTCGCCACCTGGGCCGGCGATGCCAGCGCCCGGCGGGTGACGCTGGGCAACCTCGCCTTCCGCTTCATCGGCGTGATCGTCGCCCTGCCGCTGATTTCCACCGTCGCCGAGGCGCTGCCCGGGATCGGCGGCGACATCGGCCGGCAGGTGGTCAACTTCCATCTCGGCTTCAACCTGGCGATCGCTCTCATCTTCATCGCGCTGCTCGGGCCGGCGGCGCGGCTGGCCGACAAATTCCTGCCCGAGCGTCTGACCAGCGACGATCCGATGAAGCCGCGCTACCTCGACACCGCCGTCATCGATTCGCCGCCGCTCGCCATCGCCGCCGCCTCCCGCGAGACGCTGCGCATGGGCGATGCGCTCGAATCGATGCTGCGCGACGTGCTGACCGTTCTGAAGACCGACGACCGCAAGCTCGCCGACGACATCTGCCGGCGCGACAACGTCGTCGACCGCCTGCACGAGGCGATCAAGCTCTACCTGACCCAGCTCAGCCGAGAGGAGCTAGGCGACGCCGACAGCCGGCGCTGCATGGAAATCATCGCCTACACCACCAACCTGGAACATGTCGGCGACATCATCGACAAGAACCTGGTCGAGCTGGCGATTAAGAAGATCAAGCACCGGCTCAGGTTCTCGGCAGAAGGTCTGGCCGAGATCGGCGAGCTGCACGCGAGCGTCCTCGACACCTTGAAGCTCTCGCTCGCCGTCTTCATGCAGGCCGACCCGGCCCAGGCTCGCCGTCTTCTCGAGCAGAAGACATCGATGCGCGAGCGCGAGCGGGCAGCGGCCGAGCATCACCTGGAGCGTCTGAAGAGCGGCCGGCCGGAGAGCATCGAGACGTCATCGCTGCATCTCGACATCCTGCGCGACCTGAAGCGCATCCACTCGCACCTGACCTCGGTCGCCTATCCCATCCTCGAGCAGACGGGCGAACTCAAGCGGAGCCGGCTGGCCACGGGCTGAGCCGTTCGGGTCGCGGCCCGGCCTTCGTCAGCCCGCCGCCGCTTCCTCGACCCGTGCGACCGTGTAAGGCGATCCGGGCTCGTCTGAGATCAGCGTGTAGCGCTTGAGAATCCAGATCAGGCGCTCGAAGCAGAGGCAGGCATCGAACAGCTCGCGCTGGCCTGCGCGCGAGGTACCGCCGGCGGACATCACCGCGCGCCGCACGCCTTCCATCACGTCGGCACGATCCCCGGTGAGCGCGCCCAGCATCTCCCGGCCCGCTCCGTCGGGCGCCTGGGTGAAGTCGACGAAGGTCTCGAGCAGCAGGTGCGCGCTTTCCACCATCGCCGACAGGCGCATCGCGATCTCGGGATCCCTGGCGCCGTCGGCTCCCACGATCGTCGCGAGTTCCTGCACCTGCTCCTGCAGCGAGACGGCGAGGCTGTTCAGCCGCTGCAGCGATCCGACCCGGGTCCGCAGCGCATCGTCGGTCGTCTCCGCTGCGAGCAGCTGCAGAAACTCCTCGGTCGCCTTCAGGATGGAGCTCGTCTGCATTGCCAGGACGAGGGAATCCTTGGTCTCGCCGGCACCACCCTCGCGAACGGCATCGAGGTGAGCGGGAAGCCAGGCGAGCGAGGCGAGATGCTCGCGAAATGCCAGGATCGTCGCGGTCGCCGGCTCCTTCAGCGCTTCCCTGCTGATGAAGCGCGGCTTCGACAGCTGGTCGACCTCGGCCTTGCCGACGATGCGCTGGATGAGGCGATCGATCCGGGATTCGAACGCGAGCGCTCCGGCATAGGCCAGGCTCTGCGTCAGCAGATAGACGACCGCGACGGAAAAGGCGGCATGAGACACGAAGTATGAGATCAGCGCCGGCGGCTGCCAGATCGCCAGCACGATCAGGAGCGGCAGGACGATCGCCGTCCCGATCGCCTTCAGGATCGCCTGGTAGATGGCGAGCGCGCGCCCGGTCGGTGAGATGCGCGACGTCATGAACGCGACATTGACGGCCGATGTCAGGTTGGCCCCGACGACGGCCATCATCGCGTCGATCGGCGTGATCACGCCACCATCGGCAAGGGCGGCGACGATCGCCGACACGGTCTTCGCCGTCTGGACCACGGGCGTCAGCAGCGCACCGACGGCGAAGGCACCCAGATGCGAGCCCGACAGGCTCACGACCAGATCGCGGATCGCCGGAACCGCGCGAAGCGTCCGCGCCGCATCCGTGACCAGCTCCAATCCGCTGACGATCAGGATGAGCGCGAAAAGGGCGCCGACCGGCGCACGCCAGCGCTTCGACTGGTCATAGTCGAGGAAGTAGAGCAGGCCACAGAAGACCGTCGCCGCGAGGATCGCTTCATGCAGGCTGACGGCTGCCAGGAACACCAGGACGGAGGTGCCGATGTTGGCGCAGGCGATCAGAGGAAACGCCTGACGGATCGTGATGATCTCGGCCGTCGCCAGGCCGGCGGCAGCGGCGGTCACCGCATTGGTGCTCTGAGTCACCGCACCGGCGCCGAGGCCGAGCAGCGCCGTCAGCGCCGGCCGGCGGGCGACCTTGCCGGCGATACGCCTGACCCTGTCGCCCGCCGCCTCCTTGAGATGCGCGGACAACAGCTTCATGCCGATGAAGAACGTGCCGAGACCCGCCAGGATCTCGAGCACCACCTCGAGCATGACCGACGCGCCGCTGGCTCAGCGGGTCGGTGTCGCCGCCTGCCCCGGCCGGACCTCGGAGACGACATTGCGGATCCGCCGGTCGACCCGCTGGATCGCCCGCATGAGCACGCTCGACTCTTCACTCAGCACCGTCGCGCTGGGCGAGACCGTAAAGCTGGCTCCGGGTAACGGCAGGATCTTGAGCTTCAGATCCGACACCTGCATGCCGCCGGCCGAGTTGATGGCGACGACCGTGCGGACGATGGCCCGCTGCAACTCCGCGATCATTCCAGGGCGGCGGAGCTGGAGCAACTCGAGCTGCTCATCCAGGTAATCGTAATCGGCCTCGGAAAGCTCGCGCACAATGGCGAACTTGAAGGAGACACCGGGGATGATGCCGACGTCGTTGTCGATCTCCTTCAGCTTGTAGCCTGCCAGGCCAAGAAGCCTGAACAGCTCCGACCCGTCTTCATCCTTGCCCGAAGCCGCGAGGCTTCCGGGAGACGGCGGCGTCACGTAGCTGATCGCCGAACCCGCGACGCTGCCGACCCATCCCAGGCTCGACATCGCCGCCGCCCAGGCGGTTCCGAGCGCGCTGGGGCGATCACTCACCATGTCGTTCGGGTTCTGCTGGGCCATTGCCGGCCCGGCAACCAACCCGATCAGGAGGGCGGCCACGCGAAGCGCGGCGGCGGGATAGCGAAATCGCATGATCGGATTCATCGCTCGACAACCTCCAGCCTGAGCGCGGCTCTGCGCACCGCGTCTCGCCTCGCCGTCGTCAGAGGCTCGAGCCCCTCCTTCACCAGGTAGCCGTTGGGGCCGACCGTGCGTTCGCGAGTGAGCTCAGTGATCAGTTCGCGAAGACCGCGGACCGGCCCTTCGCCGTTGTAATCCTTGACGTTGGCGCGCTTGACGTAGACGTAAAGCGGACGCACGAAGGCATATTGGCGGTTGGCGATGGTCTCCTGAGTCGGCGCGACGCCGTCGAAAGGCAGAACCTTGACGACGTCGAGCATCTCCTTGGCCATGTTGAGCGGCGCGACCGCCACCGTTCCCTTGGGCGCGGCGATCATGGCTTCGCGCAGGTTCTTGTCGTAGGGAATGCCGATCTCGCCGATGCGCCCGTCACGCCGCAGCGTGACGCACTGCTTCACGCGCTCGCTGGCGATGAAAATGGTCTTGATCTCGAAGATGCCGCGGCAGGCGGCTTCGAGGAAGCGATCCTCGAAAAAGCCACGGGATCCGAGGCCCGGCGCCGGGATGAGGATGCGGATGGGCAGCGCCGGCAGCTCTTCATCGATCGCATTCCAGGTGGTGACCCGGTTCGGCACGAACTCGACGTCGTTCGGCAGCTCCGCGGTAACCGCCCGGTAGAACTGGGCCAGCGACATATCGAAGTCGGCGTCGTCCCGCCGCGCCACCAGCACCAGCGCACTGAGGCCGAGCTGGATTTCGATGACCTCGTCGCCGTTGTGGTCCCGGCACAGATCGAGCTCGGCCGTGCGGATGCGGCGCGACATCGCGACCACGTCGGGGGCAGCATTGGGCACCCTGCCCCTGCAGAAGGCGTCGACGCCGCGCCCGGTGCCGGCGAACTCGGTCTTGGGCTGGGTGATCACCTTCCGCGAGACCAGGTTGTCGATCACCGAATTGATGAAGGGCGCGAGGAAGGTCGAGCCGACGATGACCATGTCGCGCTCGGCCGCCCGCGCCGGCGATCCGAACGACACTGCAGCAAAGGCCGCGAGCGCCACGGCCGGGCGCCAGTATCTCCAACTCAAGGCTAAATCCTCCCCTCGGATGACCCTTCGGTCCGAACGAACCGTCCCGCACGAGCCCCACATCCACCCTCTATAACTCAACCGTTCGGCGGCAAACTTTCAAGCATTTTTCGAAAGTTGCCGCGGTTGAGCTGTTAACCCGCATTCCCCGGATAGCTCCACCAATTGATGCGGGTGAACGCTGATTATGTTATAAGAATCAATGCGTTGTGAGCATCTGGAGGTGGGGCCGATGGCGAACCCGGCGGGTGAATCCGAGAGCGAACCATTGCGGCTTGATTTC
>CAXNIC010000003.1:0-45071 GCA_964201945.1 Alphaproteobacteria bacterium | reverse complement strand
CGATGGCTAAATCTGGCTTGGGCTGGCTAGATCAAGCCATCTCCTCACAAGGAAAGAGCGCCCGGGCGATTCTATCGTCCCGAGCGCTCGCGTGGCTGGTTGCCATTGTCAAGGTCCGGGCGGGGCTGGTCAAGCGCCTGGATCCCGCGGTTTCCCTAGGAATCCGAGGTCCTGCAACTCCCGGACGATAGAATCGGTGGTGAGCTTCTTTCCGTTCGCGGATCTCCATGCGAGGTCGAGGCGGACGATCGCCTGAACCTCCCATGGCTCAAGGCGGCGGCGGGTGTTGATCTGCCAGGCCAGGATCTCCTGGTGGGAGAGCGCCGCCGGCATGACCATCATGCCGCCGGCGATCACCCCTCTGGTCAGGGCGATGTCCTGGAAGAGCCTGAGCAGGTACGAGACGATCACCGGCTCATCGGGAGGCGTCAGGATCTCGTCGATCGGGACGCCATCGATCGCCGCCATGCCTTGCGACTGCGCACGCTCGAGGGTTTCCCGGATCGACGCGACGCCCCCCTGGGCCTGGCCGTCCTTGTTCTTGCCGGTCTCGCCGTCAGGCTGGTCGAGGATGTAGCCGTGTCGCGCGTGCGCGACCAGCGCCCCGATCAGCCCTTCGTAAAATTGGCGTCCTGGTTGGCAGCCCGCTCGACCTGCGTGCGCAGGTTGGCGAAGGTCCGGTTGGCGTAGACCATCCGGACGAGCTCCTCGCTGAACACGACCTCGGTGCCGTTCTCGGTGATCGGCAGGTTCCACGAGGCGGTGCAGGCGACAAGCTGGTCGAGCTCCTCCTCATCGGTCACCTTGGTGTTGAGCGAGACGGGCGTGCCCCGGCTCAGCTTCTTCAGGCGCTCGTTCTTGATGCGGTCACGAGCGGCCTTGGCGGCGTCGGAGTGGACCGAGCGCACCATGACGAAGAGCTGCTCGGCGGTGCCCGGGACGACGGCCTTCGAGCCGTCCGGGTTCTCGACGAACATCTTGAAGCCTTCGTCGACGAGCTCGAGGCTCTGGAGTCCTTGAATCTGCATGGTCGGCATCCTTTGGTCTGGTTGGTCGGAAGGGTGGAAGACGGGCGCCGACCAAACGCCCGCCTTCCCATGCGCGCATGCTGGGTCCACCCCGGATCTCTCCAGGGCTTCCCCAGTTTCTCCGGCAGATTGGTCGGTCGCCGGATCTCGGAAGGACGGCTCGGCGCTTACGGCGCCAGGCTGTCCTGGATGATGATCGTGGAGGCGTCGCCGGTGGTGCCGGTGCCGCCCGAGGTGTTCAGCAGGGCCTGGAACGAGAAGGACTGGCTGATCTGCCGCTCCTGGTCGTCCTTGGTGGCGGACCCGACCTTGATGCGAGGCAGGATGATGTTGATGAAGTCGGCGTTGATCGCGCTCGACGTGGTCATCTGCGCGATCAGCGAGATCTCGGTCTCGTTGGTGAAGTAGTCGCGCATCGTCGCATCGGTGAAGAGCGCCGTGAACTGGCCCGAGACCAGCACTCGGCCCGGGAACAGCGCCGGCGTGACATTCGAGCCGACGACCTCGGCACCGCCGAGATTGCCGTTGATGTTCATGCTGAGGCCGGTGAGGTAGGCCAGATCCGCGCCGTTCACCCGGATGATGCCGTTGACCGCAGCCAGCACGCCGCTGGTGGTGACGGCCGCCGGCGACACGAAGTACTGAGCTGTGTCGGTGACCCTGTCCTTGCCCATGAAGGACATGGAGATCGTCGACATGCCCGTCGGCGGCAGGTTGAGGGCCATGGTGGCCACTTCGCAGCCGCTGAACTGCTCGGACTGGCTGATGTCAGAGAACCAGTGCTCGATCCAGAAGCTCTTCTCGATGTGGCCGGTGGAGGGCACCATCGTCTTCTTGCCGACGACCGTGCAGGTGACGCTGTCGCCGGCGGCCTTGGCGCCGACGACCTCGGGCTGGGCCGCAGCACCGGTCGCCGCGGTGCCGACCGTCATGACCGTGGCGGTCAGGGCGGTGATGCGATAGTTGCGGGTGTTGTTGCCGGTTCCGGTGGTCGCCCAGCCGGTCCAGCGGACGATGTCGCCGATCTTGAAGCCGAGGGTCAGCCAGTTGAAGGCGCCGGCGGTGGTGAAGGTGCCGGGCGGGCCGGCGGCCGCGGTGACGTCCGTCTGGGCGCCGGTGGTGACGCCGGCCACCCAGTTCTTGCGCAGGATGCCGGCCATGAAGTCGGCATAGGTGCCGGGGCTGAGCTCGCCATCGATTGGGCCCTCGACCCGGCGCGTGCCGTGCCGCATGTCAGCGATCTGCTGATCGGCCCGGATTTCGTTCGAGGAGTAGCTGTTCTTGGAGAGATCGAGGCCGGAGCGAACGCGCCGGAGCAGCGATGCGCTACCCGTTCCCGGCGCGGTCGCCCAGGCGGATTCGACTCGGTAGGCAAGCGTCTTGAAGACGCCAGTGCTGAACGGCATGAGGGGGCTCCATCAAGAGGGGGGCGGCGCCTCACGGCGCGGCGTTCAGGGCTTGCCCATGGCCCCGGATCTGGTTGGGCGGTGCGCGGCCGGTCGGTGCCGCTAACGGAGCGGTTGCCCGCCCCGTGGTCTGGGTTACTCGGCTTCGGGCGGGGTGAGCGGCTCGGTCGTCGCCGGGCTCTCGTCTGCGACCCCGGCCGCGATCGCGGCGTAGAGCTTGATGTGGCCGCTCTTCTCCCGGGCGGCGATCTCCGCCCAGCGCGAGCCTTCCGGCCATTCCTCGAAGGTGTGCATCGTGCCGCGCTGATACTCGCGGTCATGGGCCTCGAACCTGGCGAGGACCTCGTACATGGTCGGCGCGGCCGGAGCCGGCCGGGCTTGCGCGCGGGGCTGGAAACGCATCGAGACCTCCTCGGTCAGATGGGCTGGGGGATGTCGGCGAAGGTGCCGTCGGCGAACTCGATCCGCTTCACCGCCTTCAGGCTACCGGTAGCCGGATCCAGCGTGACGAAGGCCGCGGGGACGTCGATTGCCAGAGAGTCGCCGATGTTCCGCCGATGCAGGCCGAGCTCGAGCTTGATGGTCGGCATGAACCAACCGTCCCTATCGAGATCGAGCTTGATGCCGATGAGCGAGAACTTCTTGGTCAGGTCCTCGCCGGTGGCGCTGTCGACAAGCGTGGTCTGGCCGTCCTTGAAGGACAGGGTGACTTGCATGGTGTCTCCTGGTCGAAGGGAGGACGCCGGCGGGTCAGGCCGACGCCTTACGGGAGCTCGATGCCCTTCAGGGCAAGGATCGCGGCGACGAGCTTTCGCCTGGCGTCGCGCGCCATCGGCGACTTGCCCAGCGCCTCCTCGAGCTCGAAGGCAGCGTCGGCCACGCGCTGGAGCGGGCCGACCTGCCTGGAGACGGCCTGGAGCTTGTTCTTGAGGAAGCGGATGTCCTCGACGTACTCGCTCGCGCGATGGAGGCGATCGCCGATCCTGGCCAGCGCCCGGATGTCGTTGTCCGCCTGCAGGTTGGGGCCGGCCTGGGTCATGGCGTCTCGGTCCCGAAGAACGGGCAGTCGACGAAGCCCTTGAACCAGTCGCCGTCGCGGCCGATGACGCCCGAGCGCGGGACCTCGAAGATCAGGCTCCAGTTGTCGCTGGTGGTCAGCGTCGTGCCGCGCTTGAAGTGGGTCCGGATGGCGTCGAGCCGGGCCAGCAGCGCTGCCGTGCCCTTCGCCGACGGGAACGAGGCGACGATCCGGTAGACGCCCTCCCAGTAGACGAAGCCGGCGACGCCGGCGCCGCCCGGGCGCTGGTTGACCGTGGTGGTCGGCGCCAGGTAGGCGGTGCCCGGGACGGGCGAGAACGGCTTGTTCGGCCAGGCGGTCGCTGCGTCGGCGAAGCCGGTCAGCGTCGCCAGCCTGGCGTCGAGCGCGACCTGGATGGACGCCTGGGTCATGGACGGTTACGCGGCAGCCGACTGCGGCGCCGGGATCCCCGGCGGGGCGCTGATCCAGAGCCCGTCGTGCAGCTTCAGCTGCGGCAGGGGAACATCGATGACGCCAGCGAATGTCGTGTCGAACTTCGCCGACAGATGGCCGGCGGGGGCGCCGCCGAACACAACCACGGGCCTGCTCTCGATGAGGCGCACGGTCCACTCGCCCGGGCCCGGCATCCGCGGCACGTAGGCCAGCTTGACGCCCATGTCGTGGACGGTGAACAGCGGGACGCCTGGCGCCTGGGTGCCAAAGGTCATGGTCGGTCTCTCCTGGTCGGTGCGTGGTCAGCGCTTTCCCTGCAGATCGCGGACGACCTGCTCGGCGATCGCCGGGATCTCGGTGACGGTCTGCTGGACCATGTGCCGGCCTTCGGTGTGGATCGACCGGCCGTTCTTGTCCTCGCCGGCGAAGCCGAACTCGATGCGCGGCGCGTACTTGACCGGGTTCACGATGACGATGCGATCGCCGACCTTGGCCTCCGCGATCGCCGCGGTGGTGGCATTGGCGGCGCCCTCGACCGGAACCTGCTGGCCGTCCAGCACCGCGCTCCAGTTGGCCCGGAGGTAGCCGGTCCGGACGGGCGTCAGCTCCTTCACCCGGCCGACGGCGCCCTCAGCGGTCCCGCGGAAGGCGACGTCCGCGTTCTCCTTGGCCTTCTTGACCCATTCGGCGATGGAGACATCGAAGGCGATGGGCATGGCTCACCTCGCCTGCAGAGACCACATGCCGGGTTCGGTCGCCACGTAGGCGGGCGAGGCCGCGACGATGAGGCGGGTCTGGCCGTCGATCAGCAGCAGGTCGCCGGTGTTCGGGGTCACCGGGAGCGTGACCTTGGGGATGATCACCTGCAGGTCTTCTGCCCGGATCATCTCGCCGTCGATCATGCGCAGCGGGAAGCCGGAGATCCTGGCGTAGAGGGTGGTCTCGCCCGACCAGGTGACGGTGACGGCGGCATTGTCGGCCGCGGCCGCTACCAGGACCGGGGTGAAGGTGACGCCGGCGAAGGCGTTGGCGACGGCCACGTGCGGGCCGCCGGTGACGGTGTAGACCTGGGCGTTGCCCGCGACGACGAAGGTGTCGCCGGCGATGAGCTGACCGGTGACGGAAGCGGCGTCCAGGCTGATGGTGCCGGCGCCGATCGCGGTCAGGCCGACGACCAGGAGCGCCGAGGCCGAGGCCGGGTTCTCTTCTGGGTTCGGGCCAGCCGACCTGGTGACCCGGCGGTAGGTGATCAGCTTGCCGACGCGCTTCACCAGGGCGGCGACCCGCGCCTGGATCCTGGTGTCGAGGCTCACAGCGGCGCGCGCCGCTTGTAGGGAGCGAGGAGCGCCAGGACCGGGCCCGGCAGCTTGCCGGCGCCGCCCTGGGCATACTGCGCGCTGTAGACGCCAGGCACGCTCTCGCCGGCGAGGTTCGGGTCGACGTCCTGCGAGGTGTAGAACGCCTGAACCGCCACGAGGCAGGCATGGACGATCACCGACAGCTTCGGGTCGCCGCCGGCGAGGCCCGCGGTGTAGCTGAGCGAGACGTTGTCCTGGCCGCGGTTGAAGGCATACCCGTTGAGGCTGATCTTGCTGGCGCTGAAGCGGTAGCCGGATCCCGTGACCGACGCCGCGGCCGGGACCGAGATCCCGTCGATGGTGAGCGCCGAGACCGCGGTGACCGGCGACTGACGAGGCATCAGGGCGATGCCGCCATGCCCGTTGTAGAGCTCGGCCGTGTAGGTCTGGGTCGTCGGCTCATACCCCAGCTCATTGCGGATCGCCTGGCTGGCGGCCGCGTTGAGCCGGGTGATGAGCGTGTCGTCGGTGCTGGTGGTGATCCGGAGCCAGGCCTTGGACTCGGCCAGCGTGACGAAGTCGACGATCGCCATGGCGATACCCCGCGATCAGCTACCGATCAGCGACTACTTCTTGCCGGTGGGGGGCTTGCTGCCGGCGCCGGAGGAAGTTCCGCCGGGAGCACCCGCTCCTCCCGTGCCCTGGGTACCGCCGGAGCCGCCGGCGCTGCCCGTGAGAGTCACGCCGTCGAGCCGGATGGTCAGCTCGGTGACCTTGCCGTCGAGCATGGTGATGGTCGCCTGCCTCGCCTCCAGCTCCTTGAGCTGCTCGGCGATGGTGGCGTCCTTCTCCTCGCCCGCCTTCTGCAGATCGGTGATGGCGGTGTCGCGCTTGGCAACCTCGTCGGCCGCCAGCTGCAGCGTGCTGGCCATCTCGTCGCGGGCCTTGGCGACCGCCTCGTTGACCTCGCTCTCGCGCTTCTCCTCGAACTCCTTCTGGCGGGCGGTGAAGGTGCGGGCCGCCTTGTTCAGCGCCTCGTCGACGGCGCGCTGGACTTCGATCTCGAGCTTCTCGGGCTTGGCTTCCGCGAGCGCGGCGACAACCGGCTCGAGCGTGCAGCCATGGGCCATGACCTGGGCAATTTCCTGGGGGGTGATCCCGAAGTCGTCGGGGATCACGATCGCGCCCTTCTTGTCGGCAGAGAAGGGGACGCCGCGGACGGAGAGGGACAGCCCCTCCAGCTTGGTGAAGAACTTCATGGTCGGATCCTTCGAAAGGTGGCCGGGAATAACGACGAGGCGGTATCCCGAAAACCGGCCGGCATTTCTGCCGGCCGGGACTCGGTTATTCCGACGCTTTCGGCTTAGCCGTCGGCGACGTTGGTCAGGATGCCCATGGCCGCCGGGAAGTAGACGGCGAGGACGGCCTCGAGGTAGACGCCGACCTCCTGCATGCGGGTCCGGAGCGGCCAGTCGATCTGGTGGTACTCCTTCCGGACGCGCAGCTCAGCCACGTTGGGCACGTTGCTGTTCTGGTACTGGACGGGCAGGTTGCCGGACCAGCCGATGATCGTGCCCGCGGGCACCATCGGGTGGATCTTGATCGGCATCTTGACGCCGCCGTTCGCGTGGAACGGGTTGAAGTACCACTCGACCACGCCGTTCGCGACGAAGGCGTAGGGGTCGCTGCCGCTGGTGTTGAAGCGGAGCAGCGGAGCGGACGAGCCGTTCAGGACCTTGGAGGTGATGTTCTTCAGCTCCTGGCTGTTGACCCACAGCTGGTCCGGCGACACCTGGTAGTTGTCCCACATCGACTGGAGCATCGTGTCGATCTCGACCACCGAGCCCTTGCCCGAGCTGGTCAGCACGGTGCCGGTGCCGGGCGTGCCGGTCGCCAGCGCGCGGACGTAGGCGCCCGAGCTCGGAGCGAACGCCGCGCTCAGGAGGCCGTCGTAGGCCAGGGTGTTGGTCGAGTTGTCGGCGGTGATCGACGACAGCGCCTGACCGGTGCCTGCGAGGGCCGCGGTGAAGGTGGCGCTGTTGATCGTCGTGATCTTCTCGAGCTTCTCGGCGCCGGCGAGGCCGACGTACCAAGCGTAGGCGACGGCACCGTTGACCGCGGTGGTCGAGACCGAGAGGACCTGGCCGAGGGTGATCGCCTGGGTGGCGGCCGCCGACTTGTTCGAGGAGCCGCCCGACAGGGTGTAGTTGTTGCCGTCAGCGCCGGTGATGACCTGCTGGGTGGCAACGCCCGCCGCGACCGACGAGTTCTTGTGGCCCTCGTAGGTGAGCGCCACGACCGAGACCGAGTAGGTCGCGGTCGGGAGCGTCGCGCCCGAGCCGGCCGCCGACAGCGTCGGGGTGACCGGAGTGCCGAGAGCCACCGACGCGTTGCCGCCGAGGAGAGCGGACTCCTCCTTCAGCATCATCTTCTGCAGGAGGCGGAGCACCATCGTGGCGCGCAGGTCTTCGAAGGAGAGACCGGCGTTGATCGCCTCGTGGGTGATCGAGTCCTCCTCGCCGAGCGTGACGAACGAGGCGGACTTGTTGGCCGTCTGGTACGACATGCGCCCAGAACGCTGGCCTTCCTTCACCCAGCCCATGGCGTCGAAGCCCGAGCCGATGATCTGCTGCACAACGCGCCAGTTGGTCGCCGTGCCGATGCCGCCGCCGATGCGCGGGATGATGTTCCGGATCGGCGTGTTGACGGGGTAGAGGTTCTTCGCCGGCGCCTGGAGGTCGTATGCGACCAGGCCGGTCGCCGTCGAGATGGACTTCGCCAGGTTCTGGTCGGGCGCGCTCTGCGCCGACTTCACCAGGTCGAGAGTCGCCTGAGTCAGACTCATGGTGGAAAACTCCATCTTATTGGGGTGAGACGCCTTCACGGCGTTTCGGGGGTGGGCCGCGCCTTACGGCGCTGCTGGTGATACCGTTGCCCAAGCGGCGCACGACGAGGTGACCCGGTGCGGGCAATCACACCGGGTGTCGGTTGGTCGATGGTCTGGTGGAGAGGCCCGCGGTCCGCAGGCCTCGGGAACTGGTCTTAGCCGAGCGGGCCGATCGCCACCGGGGTCTGGTGCGCGACCTTGATCGAGTGGAGGGCACGGGCGGCTGGGTCCATCTTCTCCATCTGCTCTGCGCTGAGCTCCTGGAGCTTGCCGTCGCCCTTGGCCATCTTGTCGTCGCCTTCCTTGGTCGGGATGGCGGTGACGGAACCCTTGGCCGCTGCGGGCTGAGCACCCATCTTCGCCAGCGTCTCGCTCATCGTCGCGAGGGTCTGGGTCATCGCGTCGAGCTTGTCGTCGCGCTTCTTGAGCTCGGCGGCAGCCTCGGTCTGGACCTTCTCGACGGCGGCGGTGACGGCCTTCTGCAGGTCGCCCCCGGCGCCGTCAGCCTTGGCGAACGGGTTCTCCTTCTTCTTCTCCGGATCCTCGGCCGCGGTCGCGGGCGGAGGAGCGTCTCCCTCCTTGGCCGGCGGGGCGTCCTTCGCCTCGGTCGGCGGGGGAGCATCGGGGGCCTTCGCCGGCGGGGCCTGGCCCTCAGCCGGAGGGGGCGGCGGGGGAGCATCGGCACCGATCGCGGCAGCCTGCTCTTCCTCGCCACCGCCCATCATGTGGTCGACGACCATCAGGGCCGCGGTCAGCAGCTTGGCGATGGTCTCGATCGGGTCGGACTCTTCCGGAGGCGGCGGGGCCTGGCCCTCGGCCGGCATCTCGGCGGCCTTGGCCAGCTTCGCGCCGTGGGTCTCGATGATCTGCTGGAGGCGCTCGGCGCCCTTCTGCAGCTCGAGCCGGGTCTCCTCGACCCGGGCGGCCTTGTCCTCTTCGAACTTCTTCAGGTCCTCGGCGCTGACGCTCTTCTCGACGCCGCCCTCGCCGGCATCCATCTCGTCGGCGACGGCGCCGGCTTCGATGTCGACCATGATCTTGAGGACGTTGGCGCCGAAGGCCAGCAGCGCGACCAGCGCCTCCTGGACCTCGGGGGGCAGCGGCTCGCGATCGTCGAAGGGCAGGTTGTTGACAGCGTTCTCGAGCCCGCGCAGCGCCGACGCCATGGTGGCAATCCGCGACATGCTCTTGGCGAGCGTCTCTTCGCCCTGGCTGCCGTCCATCTTGGCGAAGTCGCCGACGACACCGGCCGAGAAGGACTCGTGCGCGACATCGCCCACGACCTCGTCGAGGTGGGCGCCGAACTGCTTGAACGTCTCATCCATCTTGGCGAGACGCTCGGTCTCGTCCGGGATGGCGACGATGCTGACGACGCTCTTCTTGAGCCCCTCCAGCATCTCTTCAAAGGTGGTCATGCGATGGCTCCCAAGTTGCGTGGAGGGGACGTCGCTCTTGGCGACGCCGTGGCTGGCCGGCAGCTGCAGCAGCCGGAGCAGTGCGGGGATGTTGAGCACCCGCTTCCTTGCCAGTGCGGACAAGGATCGATCGGTCTTCGATTGACCCTGCAGGTCGTAGGCGACGAGCCCGGTGCCGGTGTCGATCACGAGGAGGCCTTGGCTTCCTGGCGCTCGAGCTGCTTGATGCGGTGCGCGGTGTAGAGCTGACGGGCACCGGTGGCGAGGTAGAAGCCAGCAGCGACGGGAGCAGCGACTGCGGCCAAGGCCCCGATGGGGTTGGGGCGGCGCGTCCGCGTGTTGATCGGCGTGCGCACGCCATCGATGGCGCCGGACACCGCGCCTTCGATGACGCTACCGACCCGCGGGATCTTCCGCAGGCTCGACCTCGCCGAGATCTGCGCATCCTGGATCTTCCGGGAGATCCTGGCCTTGATGCCATACTGGTGGTCGATCCGAGGCCCGACCGGGACGAGCGCACCCTTGCTGTCAGGCGACGCCATCTTCGGTGCAGCGCCGCGACCAGCGCCCTTGAGGGCACCGGCAGCGCCCTGGATCGCCTTAGCGCCGGCCGCGTAGATGGCGCGCGGGGCCCGATCGGTCATCGACACGCCGAGGCCCGCGAAGAGCGGGACCGCCGCGACCGTTGCGGTTGCGACCCGGTCCTTCATCGGCAGGTGCTCGACCTCGGCGTTCTTCTCCTCGAGGGTCTTTGCCTCGCGGATCCGCTTGAAGCGGTCGAGCGTGCTGCCGCCTTTGTCCTTGAACCGGCCGTCTTCGTCGCGCAGGTGCTCGGACTCGTCCCACTTGAGGAGCGGCATGGCGCCGGCGATCGCCGCCTTCGCCAGCTCGAGCGCGCCGTCGGACTTCTTGACGTTGCGATTCCAGACCTGGCTGTCGAACTTGTCCTTCAGCTGGTTCCTGAACTGCTTGTCCTTGAGGTTGAAGTCCGCGCCGGTCGGGTGGCCGTTGGCCTTCAGCCAGTTGTGGAACTGGCCACCCCAAGCCGGGTCGCCGCGATGGGAATTGTGACCTCCGCCGCCCTGGTTGTTGTTCAGGGTGCCGAGCAGCTTCGACGGCTTGCCGGTCCACCAGTCCTCGACCGCCTGATGCGCGACCTCGGAGAACTTCTTGTCGTCGAAGGGCGACTTCATGGTGCCGATCTTGGCGGTCACCAGGTGCGTCGCCATGGCCTCGGCGCGCGCCTTGTCCTCCAGGGTCTTCCCCTGCCTCGGCTTCAGCGTCTGGGTGGTGAAGTGCCTCCAGATCTCGTCCGGAGCCTGCGGGATGCGGTTCTTCCCGAACTCGATCGCGACCGAGTGCTCCCCGATCTCATCGGCCGAGAGCCACGGGTTGTGCTGCAAGGCCGAGATGTCCAGCGCCTTGCTGTCGGGGTGGTTGTCGTATTCGCCTCCGGAGATCCGGGCCCTGACGGCGGTCTTCACGTCGGCGGCGCTCTTGAGCCGGTGCAGCGGCGAGATGCTGCCGCCTACGGTGCCGCCGGCCTTCAGGCGATCGACATGCTGGCCCGGCATCTGGATGGCGTCATCGGCGCCGGTATCGTAGCCGACCACCCAGCGCTCATTGCCCTTCGTGTCCGTGTAGGTGAGACCGAACTGGCCGGAGTCGGGGTCGATCTTGAAGTGCGGCTTCCGGCCCTGGCTGATGATCTGCTGGGCGGCCGACAGGATGCCGATGCCGGCGACGATCTTCGTGGACAGCGGGGTGGCGCTGAAGACGGCCTTGCCTGCCTTGAGCGCGAGACCAATGGCGCCCTTAGCCCTGGAGGCGGTGGCGATCGAGGAAATCGGGCCAGCGACCATCGGCTTGCCGCGGCGCGCTAGGAAGCCCTCGGCGCCCCTGATGGCAGCGCGCTGGACGGCCCGGAGCCTGGAGGCCGCCGGGATCTTGCCGGCCTTCCGGCTAATCCCCCGCATCGCCTTGGCGTCGCCCGCGAGCGTGCCGGCGGCCGCAGTGGCGCCAGGCGTCGGGTTCGGCTTCGGGCCGGGCTTTACGCCGGCGGCCATCGCCTTGAGGCGGGAGGTCGTCATATAGGTGACGGCGCCGACGGCAGCGCCGGCAGCGACCGCAGCACCGCCAACTGCGGCCGCGCCGCTCTTGAAGGTGAAACGGCCGCTCTCGTCGCGCTTGATCTTCGACTCGTCGAACTTGAGCAGATCGCCGTAGGTGAAGGGGCCGTCGAACTTGGTCACCGGGGTGGCCTCCTTCTTCTTCGGCTTGTTCCAGACGCCGTAGATGTGCCTGGGCTCGACCGTGACCCGGTCCTTGAACTTCAGCTCATGCTCGCCGGTCTGGTAGAGGTGGTTGTCGACGACACCGAAGATCTTGCCGTTCTCGACCCCGTGGACCTTGATCCAGAAGCGCTCGCCACCGGTCGCGACCTTGACCTCCGACCCACGCTCGATCGACTTGATCTCGTCCTCGGTCGGCGGCGTCAGGTGCCGCGGGAACTTCACGGCCAGCTCGCGCGCGTCGATGAACCCCTTCTTCGGGGCCTTGACGTAGTTGCCGGGATCGATCGCCCGGCCGAGCTGCAGCTTGTTGTTGCGCGGGCTGCGCATACCCTTGAGGGTCGCCTTCGGCGGCCGCGCCTGGATGCCCGGCTGGTTGTTCTCGGCCTCGGCCTCGCGGCGGAGCTTGGCGTCGCGTACCTCGGCCTCGGTCAGCAGATGGCCTTCGCCGCCCTTCTCGTTGAGCTTGCCGTCGCCATCGCCATCGCGCCCTGCCCGGCCGTCCTTCTTGGCCAGGTCCTCGAGCTCGTCCTCGACGTCGCCCTTGGCCAGCGGCCACTGATGGTCGATCCAGCCGCCCTTCATCATGGGCAGCAGCTCGGCCGGCAGCAGGTCCCGCTTCATCAGGTCGTCGAAGCTGGTCGGGCCGTCGGCCTTCTCGGCCCGCCGCGGGAACCATGTGTCGTAGAAGTTGCGGCCGACCCAGGCGCCAGCCGGCCCCAGCGCGAGACCGGCGGTGAGCGCGCCCTTGACACCGAGCACCGCCGAAGCCTTGGCCCTGGAGCCGAGAGCCCGGGTAGCCAGGGAGGCTACCTTGTCCTGGGCCCAGTTCGAGGCCTTGACCGCGCCTTCGGCCGTTGCCCGGCCAGCGCGCGCGCCGGTCGCAGCCACAGCCGCCTCGTTGACATCCTTGAGCCTGGCCTTCCACTTGCCCGGGAGGCCGCGGCGGACTCCGGCGCGCAGCGCGTTGACCGTCATGGCCGAGATCCGGCCGCCGACATCGCCAACCTTGGCGCCTGCGGCACCGATGCCCCGCCGGATCCCACGGCCGACCGCGGACTCGCCGCCGACGGTGTAGGGCGCCGACGCGCCGATCGCGCCGCCGATTGCCGCCGCCGAGGCAGCGCCGACGAACTCGCCGCGGTGCTCCTGGATGACCTGGGTGGTCTGGGCCCGGTAGCCCTCGTCCGCATGGCGGCGATCGACATAGCCGCGCCTGGTGCGGGTGTCGGGGGCGTCGTCGCCGTCTTCGTTCACGCGGCCGTCACCGTCGCCGTCACGACCAGCGCGACCATCGCGGGCGGCCTTCATCAGGTCGGCATAGAGAGCGGGGCCGCCGACCTTGGCGAACTCCTGCTCGACCTCGGTGCCGTCCGCCTTCAGCATCGTGAAGGTGGCCCCGGGCTGGCACGGCCGGTCGACGATGGACAGCTCGCGCAGATCCGGCGCGTACCGGGTCAGGCGCGGGTTGACCGGGTCCTGCCACTTCTTGGCGTACTTGCCGCCGACCGAGAGGCCCGTGTAGGCCCCGACCTTGCAGAGCCCCCAGGTGTGGTCATCGTCGACGTTGATGCCGACGTCGATCGTCTCGGCGTCGTCGTTGTACTTGATGTCGAAGACGCGCCCGCCGACCTTCTGCTGGTGCATGACTCGGACGTTGCCCAGGCTCTTGCCCATGGAGGCCGCCGAGGTCTCGGCCGCCCACTTCTGGAATGCCGCCTTCGACGCCGGGTAGTCGGCGATCTCGTTGGCGCGATCCGGCTGCGAGACCAGGGCGCGGGCCCAGATGATCCGCTGATCGAGATCGACCTTCGCGAGCGGAAGGAAGATGTCCATGCCGAAGAGGTCGTCGGTCATCGGCGTCCCCCTTGTCCTTAGAGGCCGGTACGCCGGCGCTCTCGCTCGTTTAGAATCCCATCGCCGTCGCCGTCACGGCCGGCACCACCGCCGCCGCCCGCGAAGGCGGGAGCCGCAGTCGCGATCTGGGTGGCCGGATGGTTGGCGACCGCCTTGGCCTTGGTGAAGCCGCGGCCGAGCGCCGAGGCCCGAACCGCAGCGCCAGCGCCGCGCATGCGCTTATTCGCCAGGCCTGCGACCAGGCCGGACTTGAACTGGGCCCGAGTCGCCCCGTCCTGGACGTTGGTCTTGAAGCCGCTGGCCGCTTCGATCGCCTTGCCGCCGGCGCCGATCACCTTGGGGATGAAGCGCGCGGCAAGCCTCGCGGCGCCGGCGATCATCGGCAGGAACTTCTGCAGGTCCTCGGCGTCGTCGGCCTTGGCGATGCCGTTGGCCGCCGCCGCGCCGCCGGTCGTGTCCTTGGCGCCGGTCTTCACCTTTTTGTACCGGTAGGAAAACTTCAACACCGAGCTCTTGGCGTGCCTGGTGTTGACAAAGCCCGGCGTCACCGCGTCGACGGCCTTGCTGCCGAGCCAACTGCGACGCTTCCAGGTGGTGCTGGTGCCGTCGCCGTGATCCTCGGTGAGGAACTCGCCCGGCTTCCGCTTGGTCAGCTCGCCGTCGTCAGCCTTGCCGAGGCGCCAGGACCCACGAGGGCCGATGATGCGCCCGATCACACGGCCGACATCGAAGCCGCCCTTGGCAGCGCGCGCCCGCTTGTTGGCGCTGTAGCGGCTGACCGCGTGAGAGACGCCGCGGGTGAGCATCTTGGCACCATGCACAGCACCGATGACCGAGAGCACGCCGCCGGCGATCTCGCCGCCGATCTTAGCGGCCGTCTTGACTCCGCTCTCCCGACCTTCGTCCAGCTTTCCGTCTCCGTCTCCGTCACGCCCCGCCCGACCGTCCTTCTTGGCCAGGAGGGTGTCGTCGTCCGACTTGAGGAGGAGGCCGACCTTCACGCCCTTCCAGCCGTAGTGCAGGGAGCCTTCGATCTCGGCCCGGTCCTGGTCAGCCTTCCTCAGGTCGTCGTAGGTGGCCGGACCATCGAACTTCTTCACGTCCCCTGCGTGGGCATACATGGCGGACGGCTTCTCGTGCATCGGCGTCTTGTTCGCCGCCCGGTTGCCCCACATCCAGCCGCCGACGGCGCCGGCGGTGACGCCGACGGTGCCCATAAGCGGCATCGCTTCTGCGAGATCCCTGGCCAGGCGCGTCTTGCCGGCCTTGCTCGCCAGCAGCGAGCTGAGAACGCCGGCGCCGACACCGAGGGCCAGGCCACCGATCGTGCCGGCCGAGACGCGCCGGTTGTGGACGCCGAGGACCTTCTCGGCGTGCTTCCAGGCTTCTCCCTCAGAGGCGTGAACCGAGCTGGCCGCCATGTGCTGGACATAGACGGGGTCGTCGATCCCGTTGAGGGAGTCGACCAGGCTGCCCGCGTAGTGCTCCATGTAGGGGGTGAAGTCGTCGTGCTTCTTGGCCGCGTTGTAGGCCTTGGCCCCGGCGACATGCGCGCGCGTATGGATGTCGCTCATCGCGTTCGCCGTGTGCCGGCCGAAGTCGGCATCGGAGAGCTTGCCCTCGCTGCGGAGAGTGCCAAGCTGGTTGAACGACGGGACTTCGTGGCCGAGCTCGGTCTTGACCTTCATGACCGACGGGCCGCCACCCTGTGCGTATCGGGAGCCGCTCTCATTCAGCTTGCCGTCGCCATCGCCATCCCGGCCAGCTCGACCATCCTTCTTGGCCAACTCCGGGTGAGTCCCGTGGGCGACCTTGATGAGCTGGAACGCCTGGCCGGCCGGCGGCTGGCCGTCGATCTCGTCGGCGATCCTCTGGAAGATGTCGTCGTCGGGGTTGATCATCATCCTACTCCGCGATCAAAGCGATCGGCTCGCCCGAGTTGCTGCGCTTGGGCAGGAAGCTGAACTTCAGGGTGCAGCGGCAGTTGATGGTCTCAGCCGCCGGCGCCGAGATGTCGTGCGGGTGCAGCAGCCTGGCGCCCGCGGCCGTGACGAACGGGGTATCGAGGCCGATCACCGACTTGCCGTTCAGGTCCCAGTGCGTCGGCCTGGTCTTGCCGTCGCCGGTGGCGATCCAGGTCTTGACCACCTCGAAGTTGTCGAGGTTGCCGCTGGCGGCCGCGGCGTCGATCGAGGCGAAGGAGCCCAGGCTCGCGGCCCTGAGGGCCTCGGTCCTGGCGATGGTCATGGCCCGGAGCGCGATGTAGCGGCGCTGGTAGGCGTCGACCATCTTGTCGACCTGCTCGGCGCCGAGCGTCTCCCCCTTGCCGACCGACGAGATGACGGTCGGGTCGAAGCGGCGATCGCGCAGCGCCCGGGTCAGCGCCTTGGTGCGCAGCCGGACGTCGCTGGACTCGAGCTCGGCCCGGTAGCTGGCGACGTGGCCGGCCTGGATCTCGGTGAGCCCGACGCTGTCTCGGATGGCCTGGGCCATCTTCGCCGGCGGGAGCCCGCGTGCCAGGCCGTCGCTGACGATGGCCCGGATGGTGTCGCGCTGGCCGTCCGAGATCTCCCGGATCAGGCCCAGCTTGTAGCCGTCGAGCGCCTCGAGCACCGTCGGGTTGCCGGCATCGAATTGGAAGGCGACCCGCTTATCCCCTTCGCCCGTCTCCGGGATCCGGGTGGCGTCGCGGCCTCCGCCCATCCAGGCCTGGTCGAGCGGCTTGACCGCCCGGTCGAGGCGCTGCTCGAGCTCGGCCCGGGGCATCGCGTCGGCGGTGATGTCGCCGTGCCGATACTGGGCCGAGTCCGCCATGTCGTTCGAAGGCGTGCCTTTGAGCCACGCCAGGGTCTCAGCCACCCGCTTGGCGACCGACTTCTCGACCTCGGCGATCACCTGGTCGAGGGTCTTGCGGCGGCCGTCACCGGCGGCCTTCTGCAGGACCTCGCCGATCGGCTCCTTGGTCTTGCCCGAGTCCAGCCACTCCTTGAGGGCCGGGTAGGTGAGCTCGCGGACGGCGCGCCGGCGACGTGGGCCGGATCCGTCGGCGAAGCCCGCATCGTAGATCCTGATCGCGTCTTCCTCGGTCCGGACCGCCAGCACCAGCTTGTGCTCGTCGAAGTCACCGCTGCTGAAGTGCTGGTCGATGACGAAGGCCTTGGGCGAGCTCAGGTGTGAGCCGATGTAGCAGTCGACCGCGTCGCCGTCGGCGCCGACAGTCCGCTCGATGTAGCCGTAGTGCGCCGGCGCCTTGCACTTCCAGCGCAGGCTGCCGTCGGCGTTGAACTTGCGGCGCCAGGAGCCCCTGGCGTTCTCGATCGCGATGTCGAGCCCGTGGATGCGGCAGCGCGCCTTCAGGTAGAGGCCGGTCTCGGCCTGCTTCGGCGTCGGGTTCTTGTTGGTGGCTGCAGCCACGCGATCGAGGGCTGCGCCGGAGGTGACGTGCGCGCGCTTGGCGAGGGCGACCCCTGCCCCAGCGAGAGCGGCGCCGACCAGGCTGTTGAGGTCCATGGTCGGCTCCACCGGTAGAGGTGGGGCGCCAGTTTCCCAGCGCCCCGCCATCCCTTACGAGCGGTTCGACCAGACGCGGACGTTGTCGATCTGAACCGAGCCGACCGAGGTGCCGGTCGCCTTGTAGGGGTTGAAGAACGGCTGCACCAGCGCGTTGGCGCCGGTCGCCGTGAAGGCGAAGGTGGTGCCCGACGCGACCCGGACGCCGTCGATGTAGAACTTGATCGACGTCAGATCGGCGAAGTCGATCCGATAGGTGTGGATCTCGGTGTTGAGCACCGTGACGCCGGAGGCCACCGAGTTGTCGGTGACGGCGTCGTCGGTCTCGCAGAGGACCGCGCCGCTGCCGTTGAGCGCGAACCAGGCCGAGTAGGTCATCGCATCCGGGCCATCGGCCCAGGCGCTGCCGAAGCCCATGAACAGCTTCGTGCCCGAGGTCGGGAGCACCGACACCTTGGCGCGGAACTCGATGACCGGCTGCTCCTCGAGCGAGAAGGCCAGGTTGTCGCCGAAGTAGAGGACGGCATCCTGCTTCTGGCTGTCGGCGGTCTGCGCGAGCGCACACCAGCCGCCGGCCAGGCCGGAAGCGCCAGCGATGACGCCGGCCGTCGGCGGAGCGGCGCCAACGATCTTGGACATCCACGGCGACAGGGTGCCGGCGGAGGTGACGAAGGCCGCGACCGGGCCGAGGAAGTCCTCGTCCAGCAGCAGGTTGCTGTCCGGCTCGACGATCCAGGCGGATCCGTCATAGCGGATCGTCCGACCGAGCGTCGTGTCGAAGTAGCGATAGCCGGTCGGGACCACGGTCGGCCGCTGAGCGGTCGTGCCGGTCACCGTCATGATCTCGAAGCCGGCCTTCAGCGCCTCGGCGACGTGCTCGGAGGCGACGGTGATGGTGCCGGTGGACGAGACGTCGTAGCGGGTGCCGTCGCTTGCGCGGAAGATCGGCAGGTTGGACGGAGCAAACATCTTCACGGTCATGGGGGATATCCTCCAGATGGATGGTGGTGGCTGACGGGGCGGTCGTCCCCCCGGTGGCTAGTCGGTCTGAGCTTGGTGCGCGCTCGGTCGGTGGAGCGGGCGGCGGAGAGCTGCCTGCACGACCGGGTCTTCCAGCGGCGTCGGCCGCGGGTTGCGGGCGGGGTCGAAGCGCGGCAGCGGGTAGGTCCTGGCGACGAGGCCAACGGCCCGGAGGAGTCGGGGCGACACACCGACGAGAGCGTCTGCCGGCAGGGCAGGGTCGCCCCCCCTTTGCGTCGGTGGGTCGATGATCCCGTCCTCCGGGCCGGCCACAGCGGCGGGGGATGGTGTCCCACCGCTGATCTCGTCCGGTGAAAGGTCAACGTGGTCGAGGATCGGCTTCGGCACGCCGTGAAGCACGCTGCCTGGCGCCGGGAGACCGCCGGCATGGGCAGCCAGAACCTCGGGGTGGAGACCGACGCTCTCGAGGAGGGTCGGGTCGATACCAGCGAGCGGATCCGCGGCGCCGGCACTCGCGGCCGGCAGCCCCTCGGGCCCGTACATCGGCGGCGGGGAGGCGGCGGAGATCAGCGCCGTCTTCAGAGCTGCCCGAACCTCGGGGTCAGCCAGGTCCTCGACGAAGACGAAGCCGGACGGGCCGATGCCCTTGATCATGGCCGGAACGCCGTAGGGCACCCTGCCCTTCTCGATCCGCCACTCGTCGACGGACAGCACGCCGCTCGCCATCTCGGTCGAGTTCAGCTGGGCCTGCTCCATCGGCTTCAGCTTGGTGTGGTCGTCCCAGACGAACTCGAGGTCGGTGTAGCCCCACCACTTCTGGATCGCGGTGTCGATCGTGCCCTTCACCCACTGCATCAGGGGCTCGAGGCCCTCCTGCAGCGCGGTCTCGAACGACGTCTCGGCGGTGCCGCGGTTCATCATCTTGACGAACGGCAGCGGCGGGAGGCTGAAGGCGTAGCAGACGACGCGGGCGATCCACTCGTCGAGCTCGTCCTTCACCACCGGCTCGCGGATCGGATACGGCTGCATGCCGCCGGGCACGAACTTGGCGCCGCGCTTGTTGGCGCCGATGCCCGAGAGCATCGCGTCCCACCACGTCTGCAGTTCCCGGATGTTCTCCGGCGTCCAGGTCTCCGGCACGCCGATGAGCAGGTCGGGCATCAGCCCGTCGGTGAAGTAGTTGAGCTGGGAGAGCGATCGCCTGAGCGCGATGTTGATCGTCAGGATGATCTGCTCGACCGGCGAGAAGCCGTAGAACTTGTGCGGCCTGGGGTTCCGGGGCCGGTAGATCAGCTCGTCCTGGGTGTAGTCGGTGGCGTTGAGTCCCTTCAGCACCTGCTGATAGGCGGGGTCCGGCGGCTCCTGCAGTCGGCCGGTGTGGTCGACCACGAGCTTAATGGTGGCGCCGTCGATGATGTCGAGCGAGTACGGCCGGCCCAAACGGTCCGAGCGCATGTAGAACGTCGGCGCGTCGATGACGAACAGGTCCTCGAGCGCCTTCCGCAGCCAGCTGTTCCAGTCGAGGCGGCGATCGGGGAAGAGGAAGAACTTGGTCAGCGCCTCGCAGCGCTCGTCGGCCTCACCCCGGATCTTCTCGTTCCGCTTGAGCTTCGGCTGGATCTTCCAGTCGAGCTTCTCGATCTGGTCCTTGCGGGTCTCGATCGCCAGGCGCACCAAGTCACAGCGCTCGGCCAAACCACGGAGATCGTCGAAGGTGACCGGCTCGTTCGAGCGCGGCCGGACGACCGTGTTGGCCGAGTACGGGTAGTCGAACGCGCGACCCTTCTCGGCCGCCGGCGCCTGCGGAGGCAGCGGCTGGCCAGGGCCAAACCAGTCGGGCGCCCGGCCGGTGACGGCATACATCATGCCGGCGAGCGCGCGGCGGATCAGGCCCGGGTCGATCGCCTCGATCTTGGCGCCCGGGGTCTGCGCGCGGTCGGTCGCCGTCGGGTTGACCGGTCGAGTGCCTGGGATGTCAGCCATTCATGACCTCCGGTCAGGCTTCCCCGGCCTCTTGGCGCCGCTTGAGATCCTCGGCAGCTGCTCGGAGGAATCCGATCAGGTGCGGGATCTTCTCGGGCACGAAGGTGAGCGCGAGGGCGTCGGCGTGGTCGGGCGAGGAGATGCCGCGCTTGGTCAGCTGCTCCTTCGACTCCAGGATGATCTTGCCGTCGTGACGCCTGAACCACTTCGGGGTCGACAGCTGGACCTGCAGCGCCTGGGTCTCGGGATCCGGCGACTCAGGGAAGATCGTGAGCTCGTTGAGAGCGTATTCCTTGCCGCCCTCTTTCGCGTCCAGCCAGAGCAGGTGCTCGAAGCAGGCGCGGAATCGCTCGCGCATGATCCACCAGAGCTCGGCCTTGAGGTTGGCGAAGGTCTCCGAGCTCTTGCGTCCGTCGGGCCAGACCGTGATGTCGGATGGCGGGACGCCGGTGTTGATCGGCTGGGTCTTGCAGCCGGGGATCTTCTTCTTCGACAGCGTGCTCGAGACGCCGGCGCCGACACCTGGCGCGTCGAAATTGAGGACCTCGATGTGGCCTTTCTCGGCACACTCGAGCGCCCAGAGGGCCGTGTCGGTGGTGTCCGGGTCTTTCCGGGCCTGCGGGATCGTGATGATCGGGCCCCAGCGCTCGACGTAGACCGACTTGGCCTTGCCGGCGCCGATGTCGAGACCGCCGACGCCATCCTTGGAGCGCACGATCTGGAGCCGCTTGCCGAGCTCGATCGCGGCCTTGACCCACTTCGCCGGGACGCAGATGCCTTCGACCGAGGCCGAGTAGTCGAGATCGTACTCGGAAGCGAACTTCCACTCGTCGATCAGCTCGTGCTTCTTCTTCTCGGCCCAGGCCTCGGTCTTCCGAGGGTCGTGCTTCCAGTGGAAGGTGAAGACCGGGATGCGGCCGGAATGGCGCTTCCTCGCGAAGAGGTTGCCCATGCCGTTGACCGAGCTGCCCCAGATCCGGCAGTCGGCGTTCGCGTTGACCGCGACATCGACGGTGTCCGGGTGCTCGAGGAAGGCGCCTTCGTCGATGACGTAGAGGCTGTTTCGACCGCCTCGGCCGATGTTGTCGCCGGCCTCGCCGGTGATCACGTTGCCGGAGATCGGGTTGACCAGGCGGGAGAAGTGGGAGTGCTTCCGCCAGTTGAAGCCGCCGGGCAGCATCCAGTGCGGGAGCCCGCGCAGCAGCATCCGGATCTTCTCGAAGATCGAGTCCGGGTCGCCGATCTTGTCGACCAGGTCCTCTTTCCTGGACCCGAACGCGGTCTTGAAGCCCGAGACGAACAGCCAGTGGTGCAGCGCGAAGCCGCCCATCAGCCAGGTGAAGCCGATGTCTCGGCTCTTCTCGATCAGCCCCTCTTCCTTCTGGCGAAGGCGCTCCTCAAGCCAGCGGATCATCTCCTCCTGGCGGGGGAAGAGGTCGAAGGGCAGGTTGGCCGGGACACTGGTGCCGGCGTTCTTCGGGTTGTAGGTCCAGCACCAGGTGTTGAACCAGTAGACCGGGTCGCGCCGGCACAGCTCGAGCTCGATCGCGCGCCGGGTCGGGTCAGCGTTGCACTCCTGGAGCCGGATGGTCCGACGGACCAGGCTCGCGTGCAGCGCCTCAGCCGCAACCCTTTCGACCTCAACAGCTTCGGCGGCAAGTCGCGCGGCCCTCGCCGCGGGATCTTCGTCAGGCGCGGCCGCCGGCGCCGGGCCTGCGGCCAGATCTGTCACTTCTTGGGGCCGGCCTGGCCCTGGTAGTGCGCCTGCAGCTCCGCGACCGACATGCCCGCGATCTGCTCAGGCGTCAGTGTCGCGGGCTGGGCGGTCATGATCGCCCCACCGTTCTCACCCATCAGCTCGACCTTGCGCCGGTTCGAGAAGGCGTCGCCGACTTCCTTCGCCACCTGCGACAGAAGATCGGCGCGCATCTTCGGGCTCCGGGTGTCCGCGGCCATCTTCCCGAGCATCCGGATACGGACCGCCTTGTTGGCGATCGGGATGTCGTCGATGTTCTCGCGGAAGGCCTTGCGCCTGGTCTCGAAGATCACCCGCCACTTCTCGCTCAGGTCGGCTCCGGCCGCCTTCGTGGGGTCGTAGACCTCAACCTGGGTGCGAGAAATCTTGAGCTTGAACTCCTCCAAGACAGCCTCGGCCACCTCGGACGGAGTGTCGAAGCACGCCAAGCGCTCGACGATGAACAGCTTTACGTGGTCCTTGAGCTTGGCCATGGCACGCCCCGGTCGTCTCGGCCCCGTCTAGGAGACGACGCGCACGAGGCAGGTGCCGCACGCAGCGGCGATCCGGCCCGGCGCGATGTCAGGACGAGGCTGGTTGGCGGCCTCGACCAGGGCCTTCACGTCAGGGCGGAGGGCGCCGTATCTGCGCACCACGCCGGTGAACTCTTCGACGTCGTGCCCCCGCATCGCGAAGCAGGGGAAGCCGTCCTTGTCGAACTTGGGATTGCCGAACTCATCGAGCTCTGGTCCGCAGTGATAAAGCTCGTGTTCGGCCAGCTGGCACCATTCGGCATCCGTGCTGTGGTCAGCAGCATGAGCGTCGAAGGTGAGGAGGAAGGTCGGGATCAGCCCGAACCATTGGCGGAGCTGCTGGAGGAAGCGCCCCTTGGTCCATTTGTCGCCCCCGACGGAGATCAGCTCGGCGGTGCCGAGGATCTGGCGGTTGCGCTTGGTGTTCTCGACGTTGGTCCAGAGCGCCCCGATCGACACCCCCATGAGGTGGGCGTGGTCGGGGTTCGGGAGCGTGCCCTGCGGGTCGATGAAGGTCGACCGAAGCCAGTTCACCAGCGCCTTGTCGGGCATGAAGAACGGCGGGGCCGCTGGGTCCAGCATCGGGTGAGGAGGCCGCGGCCGGGTCGCGAGGATCGTGGCCGGGAGATTGGGGGTGGGCTTCACCTTGGCCTTGGCCATGGGCTCAGCCTCTTGGAAAATCGCTGGGAATGACCGGCCACATCCCAAAACCGCGCCGCAGGGCGTTCGCCCTGCCGAGATAGCGGACCATCGACGGCTCGTCGGCGTCCTGGCATCGCTGGCACTGGCGTGCCTTGTCCAGCTTGTTGTCGGTGCCGCAGGCCATGCGCTCGGCGTCGATGAGGCCGGGCCGAGCCGCGTAAAACTGCTCGACAGCCTCCAGGCGCTGGGCCCGAGAATGACCGATCTGCTCGGAGCAGATGCGGCAGCGGCGGCCGCCCGTAAAGGCGACGACCTCAGCCATTCCGGCGCACCGACCGGTCGATCGTCTCTGCCTGGAACCCGAGCTCGCGCTCCGCGCGCCCTTCACAGCCGACGCAGCGGGTGGTGCCGGGGACGGCGGCCAAGCGCTTCGGCGGGATCTGCTGCTCGCAGACCTCGCAAAGCCGGCCGCCGGTGAAGTCCAGGATTTCAGCCATGAGGCCCGCTTCCCCGGCGCCCTGAGCCGAGAGAGTGTCCCAGGCCCGGTCGCCGGCGGGCGCGAGGACAGCAAGACGCGAGATCCCTCCCGGGCAGGAGATCTAGCCCTGGCGACAACATCGCGCTTGGTGGTGTGGAAAGCGCACCGCCTGATGCCGCTTGGGCGCAGGAGGGCGTGGGAGTAATTGTCAAGCAATTATGTGTCGCGGTCAAGGGGCGCAATCCCGCGGATTCTCTAGGATTTCCCGCCGCCCCACGTCGGCCGCGATCCGGGCGGGAGCCACGCCTTGAGCCGGCCGGCGATGTATCCCTCGATTCGCAGCCACCGGGCGACCAGGTCGAGCGCCTCGCAGAGATCCTGGATGCGGTTGTCGGGCAGGCCCTGGTACTTGCAGCAGGTGTTCACCACGAGGAGGGCGTCGGAGAGCACCAGCTGCTTCCACATCCGCCGATACTTGGTCATGGCGCGGGCCCGGCTGTCGGAGATCTCGCCGGTGCCGCCCGATGTCGGCTCGGAATAGCGGATGATGACGCGGGGGTTGAAGCCGGCCTCCAGGTAGATGCGGAGCGCCCAGTCGGCGGCGGCGAGGCGGCGCTTGCGCTTCACCCCTGATCCCAGCAGCCCGCGCTCGTCCAGGTAGTCGATCGGGTTCTCGCCGATCGCGACATAGCCCTCGGCCATGGCGACGCCGGACCGGGAGACGCCGCGGAGGACCTTGCGGAAGCCGCCCTGCTTCTTCATCCGCTCGGGCGTCGGGCCGTCATTGGCCTTGGCGGCGACATACGTCCCCGTCGTCCGGTCGCGGACGAGCTGGATCACTACGTTCTTGTGGTTGCTGGCCCGGTGTCCGGACCGCTTCTTTGCCATTCACCCACCCCCTGAGCCAGCGTCGTCGCCTGCCGAGCGGTCGACTGGTCAGTCACAGCTAGATACCAGATTTCGGTGGCAATTTGTCACCATGCACCACATATACCGTTCAGTATTGGTGCGCGAATACGCCGCAGAGACAGTAATGACTCTGTATACTCAAGAATATCTCATATTCTTGACCGCCAACTACTTGAAATAGCGCGACAAATCCTAATATATACAGTGCGTAATCAAGGGTGATTACGCTCCCCCCACACATCCTGGAGACTTCAACCCATGCCAGAAGTGGAACGGAAAGTACGCCGACATCTAGCCCGCATTGACCGGATCGCGAAGAACGACTTCGAGAAGACGGTCCTGACCGAGATGACGAAATCACACCGGACCCGAGAGTTCCTCGGCCCCCTGGGCGGTTTCGCCGATCGGCAAGGCGGGGTGATGCCGGTGGTCCGCGGGGTCTACCAGGCTTCGAAAGGCGAGATCGAGGGCATCCCCCCCGATCCCAGCCTGGAGAAGCGGATGAGGTGGGCCCTGGAGCGGACGAACAAGCAAACCGGCGGCTGAGGCCGCCACAACGAGGAGACAATCATGAAGCCGATCAAGCACATCATCGCTCGCGAAGCGTCCTGCTACCTGGCCGTTTCCAAGGTCGACGTGAAGATCGAGACGATGAAGGCAGACCTGAAGCCCGCCAACGGCCTCCAGGTCGCCGCGATGATCGCGGCGCCCCCCGCCTACGCGGTGGTCGCCACCGCCGCCGGACACTACCGGCGCATGTCCGCCGCTCGCGCCGAGTACGATGCCAAGCATCCGGCCGAGTGACTGCTGAAACCCGCCAGACCGGCGGTGCCGGCGCGCAACAGCGTCGGACGATACCAGCCCAGGGTCAACATGGGCGGTCGTGACAGCCTGGATCAGAGTATCTCGATCCGAAGTCGCCTGACGAGCTCTTAGACGAGCCTTGGGCACCCTGGCAGGTGCCGAAACCAAACCCGACTAGATCGAGAATTGTGACCGGCCGCCTGGGCCGCGTGCAGAAGCGCACGCGGGAGGCGCCCTTCGATGGGAGCACCTTCGCAGACCACCGCGATCTTGGGCTCCGGCAGACCCACCCTCGATCGAGAAGCGCCGAGATGCAGTCGGTCCGGCCAGTACCAAGCCCGCGAGGACTTCGTGGCAGATCTCGTCAGAAATTGACGAAATGATCCGCCACGCCCTCTCGGCGGCCGGTCGCGCACGGTAGCCGCAAGCCGTGGCGTTGCCTTCCCTGGGCAGGGAGCGCGCGAAAGGAAGAGAGTCGCGACAGCCAGCATCCATCCCGGATGCAGACGTCGCCCGACGAGGTCCTCGGCAAGGACCGAAACTCTCAAAACTGGAGACAGTCATGAACTTCAACAAGCTGGCCGCCGCCCTCAAGCCCTCCAACGGGACCGAGATCGCGGCCGCCATCGTCGCGACGCCCGCCTACCTGGCTCACAAGGCCGTGCAGGCGAGCGGCGGTTACGAGGCCGCCCAGCGCGGCTTCGACAAGGCGGTCAGCGCCGGCAAGGCGCTGATGACCAAGACGCCGACCGAGACCGCCCAGGCCGACTAAGCCTGGCGCACAACCGACAAGGGCCGTGGTGATAATCTCACCGCGGCCCTTTTCACGTCCGGAGGACAAATATGGCAAAAATCACCGAGCAGCAGCTCCTGGAGGAACTGCGGAAGACGCTGCAGCGCCTGGAGTGGCTGGCCGGAGCCGGCGCCGCCGTGGTCAAGTGCTGGCCGACGAAACGGCTGGCCTACGCGGTCAACGACCTCGACAGCGAGGTCCACGTGACCAGGCAATTCATCCGCAACTTCCAGCGCCGCATGAAGCGCATCGCCGCGAAGGCTGCTCCCCAAGCGGCCGCGGGCGACTGACGAAACCGGCTTCGGCCGGTCGAACAACCTGATGAGGAGACAGAAATGTCTAAGCCATTGCCGAGCCATGTCACCAACGGCCTGTGCCTGGACGCGAAGCGCTTCGCCGAGAGCGAGCGGGCCTACGAGGCCTTCTCGAAATCGTCAATGGTCGCCGAGCTCGTCCCGGTCGACGTGCGCGACATCGTGCTCGACGCCATCATGCAGGAGCAGCGCTTTCTGCTCACCTCGATGGTGCAGCTCGTCAAGGCTGCACGGTCCTGACGAAACCAGCCTCGGCTGGTCGACCAGCAATCCGCTGGCATCTGATGAGGAGCTACACCATGAGCAAGCAGAGACCCTTCATCGTGAAGCTGGTTCTGCCGCAGACCCTGCGGGCGCATGTCCTGAAGAACCATCCGCCTCGGCACCCCAACGGCCACGCGTTCCATGTGACGCTCGGCTACGGGGCGAAGTCGAGGGAGGAGGCGCTCCAGGGCCTGCCCGCGGAGATCGCTCAGAAGATCCGGACGGGGAAGCCCATCCTGGTCACCATCTACGGCCGTCACGTCGACGACCGCGTGGACTCGCTCGGCGTCATGCTCGAGGGCGCACAGCCCTTCCGGCAGGACGGCAAGCCGTACCACATCACGCTCAGCGTCGCCGACGGAGTCCCGCCGGCGTCGTCCGGGCTGGTCAATCTCGATCTCGACCGGCCGGGGTTCATGCTGGACCCCAGCCGCTTCGTCGAGTTCCACCTGATGGCGACGATCGAGCCGAGCTCGATGTCCAAGCCCGAGCGGCTGGACGTCGCCGCATAAGTCGAAACCGGGGTCAACCCGGTTGCCCGAGGGCCTGATGAGAGATCATCGGGCCCTTTTTCTTTTAGGAGACAGCCATGCTGTGCAAGCCTATGCACGCGAGCCTCACGCCGGACGTCATCATGGACGGCGTGCAGCGCTCGAACCAGGGGCTCGACAACGTCGGCTTCTGCACCAGCTGCGGAACCGAAGCTGACGGGTGCGAGCCGGACGCGCGCGACTACGATTGCGCGAAGTGCGGCGGGCCGTTCGTCTACGGAGCCGAGGAGCTCCTGATGGCGATCGCCTGATCGAAACCGGGGAGACCCGGTCGTTCAACCTGATGAGGAGATGACATGCCCGACGTCAATCACACGCCCATGCCATGGGAGATCCGATTGACCAAGCAGGCGATCGCCATCGCAGAAGTCGGCTACATGCCGCACGCGACGGTGTTCCCCCGCGGCGGTGGCAATATCACCGATACCGACATCGAGAACGCTCACCTGATCATGGCGGCTCCCCAGCTGCTCAAGGCGGGCGATGACCTGTCTGATGCCGTTGCCCGGGCCATGCTCGGCGACAAAAGGGCGACGGTGGCCGACGCCCTCACGGCGTGGGTCAGCGCCAAGCAGCTGCTGCGGCACGAGGCGATCGACACCTCCGACATCCCGGAGCAGTCCGCGGAGTTCTTCAAGAGCGCCAGGCTCACCACACCGAAACCGGCCTAGCCGGTCTCCAACTGATGAGGAGGACGAAATGTCCCTGCCAAAGTTCACCAAAGGACCGTGGTTGCTAGACCCGACGCTGCCAGGCAAAGTCTACTCGAACGATGCCACCGGCAGCATCATCGCCACGGCCACTGGCTTCGACCTCGCTCCCCGACCGAACGAGGAGATGCTGGCAAATACTGCGCTGATACATGCGGGACCGGACTACGACGAGGCGGCCGCAAAGATCATCGCATTCGTGTCTGACCCCGGTACAGCTCTGGCGCCGACGACCGACACCAACGTGCGGCTCGTCTGCAACTGGTTGGCCGCGAGGCCAGAGTTCAAGGCGCTGGTCGCTGCCCATGAGAAGGGCCGCGCGATACCGGTCGTCGCCCCGCCTCGCCCTACTCCACGCTCAATCTTGGAGGGGGTGATCCGAGCCTTCGGTCCGATCGCCAACCGCCTGCACAATCTCCGGGAGCCTCTGACTATCGAGGAGGCTCAGGAGCTCGCAGGAAAGATGGTCGACGCCGCCGTGCCGCTCCATGAAGCGATCTCGCGCGGCGACGTCTGAGTCGAAACCGGCATAGCCGGTCCTGCCTTCGGGCAGCTGACGATGATCCATCGCCAGAACCCGACCGTGGGAGATTCCATGGACAAGGTAAAAGCCGAGCCGCTCGTGATCTTTTCCGAGCCGTCCGGCAACGTGCGCCTCTACTGGCGCTGGTGGCACGGCAAGAAGGCCTACGTCGCCGAGCAGCTCGCCCTGATCTGGGCGGGCGACGGCACCGCCACCATCATGAACCTGGGGGGCCGCCCATGCCCGGCGTGACCTTCTTCGAGCGCGACAGCAGGAACCCGAACAAGAAGCGCGTCTTCGGACGCGTGGTCGGAGCCGATGCCGCGCAGATCGTCGCCGCCGCCAAGGATCGCGGCCTCCTGTTCGGCCCCGTGACCTCCGCGTCCGGTGGCTGGCTCGATGCCGAGGTCGTCGGCTACATGAAGCCGGGCTCGAAGCCTGTGCTGACGAACGCCGGCGCCCCATATCCCCTCGAAACCGCTGCCTAGTGCAGCGGTCGTTCAACCTGATGAGGAGAGCATGGCAGCCAACTACGTCACCCACAAATTCGATGGGAAGCTGACCAAAGAGGAGCTGCAGAAGCACTTCGACTCCTGGCAGGGATCCGCTCGCGTTAGATACGGCCACAGGTACGACAACGGCGCCATCAGCGAGGCCCGGGGCCTGACCATCGACGATATGGTCTGCCAGGGCTGGAAGGAAGCCGACAACTACCTCCACCCCAAGGTCCATAAGCGCGGCCCCGCCGTTGCCATTCGGCTCCAGGAGCCGGGCCAGCCCGAGTGCTGGTTCATCGGCGCGATCTGCGCCGCATGAGATCGAAACCGGCCCTGCCGGTCGAACAACCTGATGAGGAACCATGTCGAAGCACATCGACGTCGACCGAGAGGGGAATCTCAACCTCCTGGACCCCGAGGCGGGCTCCAGCTTGGTGGACCCCATCCTGTCGGCCCGACAATTGAAGATCGCGCACGACGCCGGCGTCTCCACAGAGACGCTGAAGACGGCCTTCAATCGCGTGTTCTCGATGGGGCGGCTCGACCGCACCAAGGAGATCCGACGCATCCTGCTCGGATCCGAAACCGGCTGATGCCGGTCGTCCAACCTGATGAGGAGACATCTATGCCTGACACCAACCCCGGCCTCGCGCCGGAGCTGGTCAGCGCCAGCCGCACGCTCGCGACGTGCTTCATCGAGAGGGCCAAGACCCTCAACCTGAAGGGCATCAAGCGCGACGATGAAGCCGTCAGTTTCTTCTGCGGCGCGGCCACGATGGCCGATATGGAGGGCAACAAGCCCCTCGCCGAGCATCTGACCCGCCAGATCGCGCTGATCATAGCCGTCCGAGGCTACATCGGCGTCCAGCAGATCGCCGGCAACCTGCCGGGATAGATCGAAACCGGCCATGCCGGTCTGAAACTGATGAGGAGAGCCGCCATGTGCGGTGAACGAAGCTGTCTCTGCACCGCGGCAGACAGGCAGCGCCACTACGCTCAAATCTGGTGGCGCAGTCTGTCGATCAACGAGCAGAAGAAGCTCGAAAGGGAGCGCGGGGCCTGGGCGATGTCATACATGCGCCTGGTCCCACAGCGAATCACGGAGGCCTGGCTGGAAGAAGTCGCCGGCCCCCACCTCGAAACCGCCTAAGGCGGTCTGCAACTGATGAGGAGCTAGAATGGACATTCCTGGCCATTCCGAATACGAGGTCAAGGGATCGGGAACAGCGCTGCTGATTGCCGCGCGCCTGATCGAGGCCTCGAAATTCTTCACCCTGATGCCGCTTCCCAGCGACCATTGGATGTTCACCGTGAAGGACGAGGCCGGCGTCAAGCCGATCTTCGCCGGTCATGAATGGAACAGCCTGGTCGTCGAGATGCTGGTCGTCAGCACCGGGCACATCCCGAAGTCGGATGACGACCTGCTGCGCGATCTGGTCAGCCGCGATGCGCTGCTGATCGGTCACGTCTGCACCGACGCGGGCTGGCTGCTCCACGTCGACCAGGATGGCGAATGCCACGAGGCCCAGATCACGCACATGCGCGAGGCTGGGCTCTCCGGGCATCTGATCAAGCTGGTCGAGCATGCCCACAAGCTGGGCTGCTGGTGGCTCAACCTCGACCGCGACGGCGAGCCGCTCGAAGACTTCGAGCAGTTCACCTGGTAGCGAAACCGGCGATCGCCGGTCTCACACTGATGAGGAGGCACAATGGCAACCCTGCCAATGTTCCAGATGACCCATGGGGAAGCCGTCTTCGTCCTCGAGCCGACCCGCAGGGGATCGAAGAAGCTCAACTGCTCGTCGATGCCCGTGGGCCCCGGCCCCCAGGTCCGCGTCCTCTACCGCTCCGTGCCGCTCGCCGTCAGGCGGGCCGCCCGCGAGTTCATGGTGGCGCGCAACTACGGCAAGACCGAAACCGCCTGAGGGCGGTCTCCACAACTGATGAGGAGAACCAATGTCCGAATACTACCTGTTCAGCCAGGCTGAGATTTCCTTCCTGAGGAAGACCCTCGGCCCGCTCTCGGGCGGCACAGGTGGCGCGGTCCTGAAGAAATTCAGTGACCGCGCCGACAGCGCCGACCGCGACGCCAAGATCCGGTTTATCGCCAACGATGGCGGGACCGAGGCGACACTTCGCGATGGCGAGCTCGAGCTCGATGACAATGCCGTCATCTCTGAAGGAGAAGACAACGGCGCCTACGTCATGGCCTGGATCTGGGTCGACTTCGCGGGCACCGAGTTCGACAAGGACCCTGAGGTCCGCGTCTACAAGGACCCCGGTGGCGAGCTGGAGGGCACATGTTCCTTCGGCGAAGCCATGGGCGACCTCGAGACCGAGGAGTGCCAGAAGATCTATGAGGAGCTGATGCGCACCGGGACCGCCATGTATGGCGGCGGCGCCGTTCCTCGGGTCCGCCTGGAGCGCGTCGCCGAAAGCGAAACCGCCTAGGGCGGTCGAACAACCTGATGAGGAGAGACCGATGAGCAGGATTACCAGGCTCACGATCAACCACGACTTCGCTGGCAATGTCGCGAGGAGCCCTGCGTTGCTCGCCGACATGCTGACGAGGTACATGAGAAACCCGGAGACAGTCAGCCGCGACGTGATCGACGAGCTGAGGGTCGTGTTCGGGATCAACATCCTGATGCCCGAGCACGGGGACATCCCCTTCCATCCTGGGTCCGCCCTGGATGGCATCGGCGTCAAGACGAAACCGGCCTAGCCGGTCGTTTCAACCTGATGAGGAGGAGACTATGTCCGACAGATCATCCGCCTGGATCTACATAGGCGGCCCCATCACCGAAGAGGGCATCAAGACGCTCGCCGAAGCCATCTACAACGAGGGCATCGGCGACGACTGGGATACCCGCTTCAAGACCGAAGACGAGGCCGAGGCGCATATCCGCCCGGCCATCGAGGAGGGCACGTCGCTCCACCTGTTCAAGAACGAGGTGGTCGGCGGGTACTTCGGCGACCTCGAGGCGACCTGCCGCGAGCTCGACCTCACCTACCGCCGCGGCGACAACGGGCACTATGCCTACTCGGCGACCGCGGTGTTCTGGCAGCCCGGCATGATCAAGCTGCCGGACTCGCTCGAGGTCGGATCGCATGCCGCCAGCAACTCGGACGACGAGATGCTGGTCGGCATCGCGAGCGTGATCGCGGTCCTCGACAAGGAGGGCCCCGACGGCCTGGCCAAATGGGCCAGGGTCCTTCAGGAGCATTTCCTGGCCGACATCCCGCCGCTGACGCTCGCCAAGGCGACCGTCCCGGCCTGACACGAAACCGCTTCGGCGGTCTGCCGGCGCCCTGCCGGTACTGAGGAGGATCAGCCTATGGCTGACTACTTTCTGGACCTGTCGTTCCAGGTGAAATGGCCAGAGCCCGCGATGAAGTTCGCGTGCGACCTGGCGGATGCTTGGGACAAGGTCGTCTGCGGCGACGCCGCGGAAGTCACCCCCGATATTGTCGAGATCGTCAGGCGCCTCGGCGCCGAGGAAGACGGCAGCACGCAAGGGGCCCACTTCTCCATCGACGAGCAGGGTCTCTGGATCCACACGGACGAGAGCGCCTCACCCGAGGTAATCGTTCCGCTCCTGCAGGAGACCATGAAGAAGTTCGACATCCACGAGGCTGTCGGCTTCGAGTGGTCAAACTCCTGCTCGAAGCCGAGGCTCGACGCTTATGGCGGCGGCGCCGTCGTCTTCACCAAGGACGAGGCCAGCTGGACCAATACCGGCCGCTGGATGGAGGAACAGCTCAAGGATATGGGCTGGCACATCTCGCTTCAGACTCCGGCGGTCCGCCTCGCCAAAACCAACGGCGCGCAGATCCGCTACCGGCCCGACGACCAGAAATGGCTCGTGCTCGACCAGAGCGGCATTCAGCTTTGGGGCGAGGATTTCGACAGCGCCGAAGCCGCCGCTCGCACCTACTGCGAGCGCACCGGCCTGGCCGACCAGGCGCGCGCGTTCTTCGCCGCTCCCGAGGAGACGAAACCCGCCTAGAGCGGGTCGCCAGCACCAACGCTGGCTCTGAAGAGGAGGTGCGCCATGCGCGCCATCATCATCGACGCCACGGCCCGCGAGATCCGCGAGGTCGAAATCGAGGGCAAGCTGGAGGATCTCCAGAAGGCCGTCGGCGGCTATATTGAATGGGCCACCGAGCTCGACAACGGAGACAACGTGTACGTCGACGAGGAGGGCCTGCTGAAGGGTTACCAGTGCTTCTTCGACATCGGCGCCCACCAGCCGTTCGCCGGCAACGCCATCGTCGTCAATCGCGATGAGGATGGCGAGACCGCGGCGGCCCGGAGCGACGTCGAGGAGATCCGGGGCAAGGTCAAGTTCATGACCATGCCCGAGGCCCGCCAGCGCGCCCGCGAGATGGAGCGCGCTCGGATCAAGGACGTCGGCGGAGATGCCCTGAGCGGCAATCCCGGCTGATCGAAACCCGGCTTCGGCCGGTCTGCTGGTAACATAGCCAGCCACTGATGAGGAGGAGGCCTGCAATGGCCACCGAACAGACACCGGCTCGCACGCCGCTTACCTGGCGCGAGCTTTCCTGCACGAAGGCCGGCGATCGCCTGGTCTTCGTGACGCCGCACGACATATTTCCGGAGTGCATCGTCCCCGAGGGGGCGCGCGCGACCGTGAAGATGAACGAGCTCAACGAGCTCGGAGCGCTGATGACCGTCCTCCCCGATGACAGGGCCACCCGAAAGGCCCTGAAGGACTGGGATGGCGAGATCCAGCTCAACCCGCACAACTACGGCGTCCCGGACGCCACCGACGATGAGAGATGGGATGCCCCGTCTCCTGTCGCGCGGCTGTCCTTCAACCGGTTCCACGCCCTGCTCTTGGCGTCGTACCCCAACGCCGACCTCCTGCCGATCGACCGCAACGATCTGGGGGCGGTCGACATGACGGTGCGCGCGCACGAGACGGGCGACACGCTGTTCGACTTCCTCTGGCTGGAGATCTCCGATCTCGGTGAAGAAGGCTTGCAGTCCGTGCTGAAGGGACTCGACACGGCCATCCGCGATCTGCAGGCCGTCGAGGCCCACATTCTGCTGAACCCCGAGGAACCGAAACCGGCCTAGCCGGTCGGCCAGCAATCGGCTGGCACCTGATGAGATGGAGGACCATTCTCTTGTCAGCAACATAAGGAGGCCCGCTTGGGCGTCCTCGACTGGTACGTCACCATTCCTGCCCTTCTCTCCGGCCTGTTCTCGCATCCGCTGCCGACGGCCCTGGTCATCGTTCTGGTGATCCTGGTCGCTCGGTACGCGCAGCAGACCCTGACGGAGACCAAGAGCAAGAAGTGACCTTCGAAACCGAGGGACAACCTCGGTCCGGTTTTCTCCAAAACCGCCTGAAGAGACCTTGCACAAGCAAGGCGAAGCTGCAGTTTGTAGCAGCCGCGGTTCTCTCCGCTCGACTTACCGCCGAGCGACAAAAGGAGAAAAACTGTGGGTCAATATCACTACGTCGTGGCCATGAACGGCCGCGAGTACCTGCATCCCCATCAGCTGGGCGCCGGCCTCAAGGCCTGGGAGATCATCGCCAACCCGAGCAGCCTTTGCGCCGCTCTCGTCGGCCTGATCTCCGTCAAGCCTGGGAACGGTCCCGCTGATGTGGGGAACAACAAGTCGGTCGGCCGGTGGGCCGGCCAGCGCATCCTCGCCGTGGGCGACTATGCCGAGGATGGTGATATCCCTAACTTCGACGGCCCCCCGCTGTCGAAGATCTACAGCCTGTGCGGCGCACTCGCCGATGGCCCGAAGTTCGACGAGGACTTCAAGAAATGGCACGGCGGCGAGAACGCGGCGCAGGCTTTCGAAGAGGCCTTGAAGGAGTGGGCCGAGCTGAAGAAGCTCGGCTTCTTCACCAACGTGAGCCCCGACTGCCAGGGGATGATCGAGCAGGCCTGCTCCGTTCGCATCTGCGACACGGGCGGGTGGCTCACCAAAGTCCCCGTTCGGCAGATGGCCACAGCCAAGGTCGGCGACGTCGCCGTCTATGAGCTGGTCCACAATGACCCCGAGACGCTCGAGTACTACAAGCGCTGCGGGGTCAAGCCCAGAGACTGGCAGCGCGTCCCCAAGGACGGCTCCTGGCACGGTGTCCGCGACGCGGAGATCGACCAGGGGCAGACTCGGGTGCTCGCCAGCCTCGACCTGAAGCAGTTCATCGACCCCGCCGTCTTCGGCGAGGTCGCCACCACGGCCGGCATCATGCGTGGGGACGGCGGCTCTGCCGCCGCCCTTACGGCGATGCTGTTCCACGCCGACCGGCGTGGCGGTGGCGATCTGTCGGAGAACGGCGATCTCGTGGGCGCCTGGCGCAACACGCGTCTGATCGCCTCAGCCGAGACCGGAGACCAGTTCCCGACGACCGACGAGATCAAGTCGACGTTCGAGAACATCTCCGATCGCGCAAGCGCGATGATCGCCCGCGAGATCGGCCGTTGAACTTCGAAACCGGCTTCGGCCGGTCGAACAATCCTGATGAGACCTGATGACGGCCCTTGAGGCCGAAACCCATCTCCGGATGGGTCGTGCTCGCAGCAACCCGCTGAGGGCTAAGCCGGTAAGTTTCCGGCATTGGAGAAAAACTATGGATACGTTTGTCATGCCGACCGGCGCCACCCCCGCGGTTGCCCCTGTCGGCGTTCGCACGGTCAATACCGCGGCGGGCAGCCACGACGGCATTCTTTCGTCGCAGTGGTACTCGCGCCCCGACGACCAGCGCTTCCTCGATCTCGACACGCTCCTCGCCAGCCTCGTCGCCCGCAAGGACGCGAGCATGGTGAAGACGGTCGAGACCAGGAAGATGCGGGTCTTCGGCAAGCGCGACGACGACCAGTTCATCGGGCTCCGGCTCGATGACGGCACGGAAGTCTCGCCCACGCACTATTCCTTCGGCCAGCTCTGCACGCAGGTGAAGGCCCCCGCGGGCTTTCTCCGGCAGCTGCCGGCTCCCCTGGCGGGCACGGTGCTTCAGCACCGGCTGTCCCACCACGAGACCGAGCTGATGAAGGTCTACGCCATTGACCAGGGCGAACAGACCCCGCTTGAGCTCCGCGCGCTGACCGGCCCGAACTACGGCCGGATCTTCGACGCGGATGGCGTCAAGTACGTCAAGGACTACACCGACGGCGGCGACTGGAAGGTCCCGGGCACCATGAATTGGGGCTCGGGCATCTACGACCCGAACACGGCGGTGACCAAGCGGTCGACGACGCTCTATGCGTCGGACCACGACTGCTTCGTGTTCCTGTGCCGGGATACCCACCCGATCGAGGTGGGCAAGCTGGCGGATGGGAGCCCGGACTATCTGTTCCCGGGCTTCATCTTCTGCAACAGCGAGACCGGCGCCGGCGCGGCCTGGATCCAGACCATGTGGCTCCGGGCCGTCTGCCAGAACCGTAACCTGTGGGGGGTGGAAGGCTCTCAGCGAGTCTACATCCGCCACACCAGCGGCGCCCCGACCCGCTTCGCGGACGAGGCCGCCCCCGCGCTCCTCTCCTTCACGGAGCAGGCGGCCGGACCCGTCGTCGCCAAGGTGAAGGCTGCTCAGCAGATCTCCATCGGCGCCGAGCGGGACGACCGTATCGGCTTCTTCACGGACCTGGGTTTCTCGAAGACGGCCACCGAGGCCATGTTCGATACCTTCTTCCAGGAAGAGCAGCGTCCGGTCCGCAACTTGTGGGACGCGACCCAGGCCATGACGGCCGCGGCTCGCGACGTCCCCCACCAGGATGAGCGGATCGGGCTCGAGCGCGCGGCCGGAAAGCTGATGGAAAAGGTCACGGCCTGACACGGCGGCGCTTCGGCGCCGTCTCGAAACCGGGGAAACCCGGTCTGAAACTGATGAGGAGGTCTGCTTTGACAGATCCAATTCCGGCGGAGATCCCCGAGCTGGTCAAGCGAGGGGCTCTCTTCGTCGTCAACCACTCTGGCGGCAAGGACAGCCAGGCGATGTTCCACTACATCCGCCGATACGTCCCTGACGCCCAGATCATCGTCGTCTATGCCGACCTCGGTGAGGTCGTATGGGCCGACGCTCTCGAGCACATCAAGGCCACCACGCTGGGACTTCCCATCCTGGTGTGCAAGGCCAGGCGCACGCTGCTGCAGATGGTCGAGGAGAGGGGCATGTTCCCGTCTCCCCAGCAGCGCCAATGCACGTCCGACCTGAAGCGCGGGCCGATCGAGCGGACTATCCGCCAGACCGGCCGCAAGCTGATCGTCAACTGCATGGGGCTCCGCGCCCAGGAGAGCTCGAGCCGGGCGAAGGTCAATCCCTTCGCCTTCAGCACCAGGAACAGCAAGGCCGGCCGCGAATGGTACGACTGGCTGCCCATCCACCACCTGCTGGTGGAGGAGGTCTTCCAGATCATCGCCGACGCCGGCCAGGAGGCCCACCGCATCTACAAGACCGGGATGCGGCGGTTCTCATGCTGCTTCTGCATCTACGCCTCCGACGAGGATCACACGATCGCCGCCGGGCTCAATCCACCGCTCTACCGAACCTATGTCGGGCTCGAGCGGAAGACGGGCCAGGTCATGATGATGCCGAGCAAGGCCAAAGGCCGACGCACGCTCGAGGACATCACCGGCATCCGCGTCGACGCCGAAACCGCCTAAGGCGGTCGTTCAACCTGATGAGAACCCGATGGATATTCACATCCTGACGATCACTCGCGACAACTGGGATGACTTCGTCTCGGCGTATCGGTCCCGCGAAGGGGCCGATAAGGCGCTCAAGGAGTACGTGAAGAAGAGCTTCACGGCGGAGCTCGATGAGCCGTGCCCCGACGAGATCACCGACGACGTCGTCCTCGACTATTTCGAGCGTGCCGAAGAGAAGCACAGCATCAAGAAGACGTTCCTGAACGACTGACGAAACCGGCGCTGCCGGTCGGTTACACCTGATGAGGAAAAACCATGAACCAAACACGAGAGGAGAACGCCGCCGAACTGGCGCACGAGGAGACGCGACCGCGTTTCAAGTGCGTGAGCTGCGGCCAGACCTTCAACAAAGAAGAGCTGAAAGCGGTCGAGGATCCCGCGCAGCTCCCCGTCGGCAGCCAGATGCCGGGTGGCGAGTGCCCCAGCTGTGGGGACTACTGCTATTCGGACGACGACGAGGAAGTGCGCGAGCCCTACGAGGGCAACACGTACAGCGCCGAGATCGACTTCGTGGAACCCGAGACGCCCTGTCGCGGCTGCGGCTGCGACAGCATGCCGTTCTCGAAGCTCAAGCCGATCTATGACTGTACGCTCACCCCGGGAGACCCCAGCCCTGCTGGCCGGTGCCCGGAGTGCGAAGGCTTGGTCTACGTCGACACCGCGGAGACCCGCGCGCGCGACAAGGCCGAGACCTCCGCCCAGCTCGTGCGCGAGATCCTCGACCTGTTCGACCAGGACCCCAACCTGGAGTTCCTGAAGACCGACGCCTTCATCGCGCTCAGAGAGAGCGGCCGGAAGATCGTCGAGTACGTCGACGGGACCGAAACCGGCTGATGCCGGTCGTCAACAACCTGATGAGGAGCAGCCTGTGAGCAAAGGCAGCAAGCGCCGCGGCTGGAGATACCAGCGGGCAATTCACAACCACATCACGCGCGACCTGCAAGAGGCGGCGCGCCGAGAGGCGATCCGCCTGGCCGGCAAGAAGCTGTTCGAGGACATGGTCGATGCGATCGACCAGGCTCTTGCGGCTCTGCCGGACGCATGGTTCGCCGTGAAGTGCGGCGTCCCCCGAGAGGTCGTCGAATACATCGAGGCCATCCGCGCGCGCACCAAGAAGCCGCGCGTGTCGGTCAAGGCCGACGGGTCGATGGTGCTCTTGCGCCCGGGCATTCCGGCGTGATCGAAACCGCCGAGTGCGGTCTGCAGGGGCCTTCCCTGCGCTGAGGAGAATGAGACCAACCATGCAAGTCGATTCCGCCGTTATGAGCGTGCTCGCCAAGTCGTTCGTCGACGGCAGCAAGCTCGTCCTTCCCCACCAGCTCGACCGCAAGCTCTACCAGGACGTCAACCAAGTCCTGGTGGCGGCGGGCGGCAAGTGGGACCGGAAGGCCGGAGGCCACCTCTTCGATACCGAGGCGGCCGACGCGATCGACGCCATCCTCAATACCGGCATCGTGATCAGGCCGCAGGACTTCGGGTATTTCCCGACGCCCCCGGCCCTGGTCGCGCGCCTGATCGAGATCGCCGACCTGCGGCCCGGCATGCAAGTGCTGGAGCCGTCTGCTGGGCAAGGCGCGATCGCGCTGTGCATCCCTGACGGGATCGCCATCGATTGCGTCGAGCTCCAGGAGAAGCATGCTGACGGCCTCCGGGCCCTCGGCTGCTTCCGGTCGGTCGTCACCGGCGACTTTCTCGCCATGACGCCCAAGCCGATCTACGACCGCGTGATCATGAACCCCCCGTTCACGAAGCGCGCCGACGTGAAGCACGTGCTCCACGCCGCCGAGTTCGTGGCGCCGGGCGGCTCCCTGATCGCGATCATGGCCGCGGGCGTCAAGTATCGTCAGGACATGCTCACCACCAAGTTTCGTGAGCTGCTCGACGAGTACGGCCGGGTGGAGGACAACCCCGAGGGCTCGTTCAAGCTCTCCGGCACGTCCGTCAACACGGTGACCGTCACCCTGCTGATCAAGGACTGATCCCGAAACCGCCCCTGGCGGTCGCTGGCAATTCTGCCAGACCTGATGAGGAGACATCGAATGAACACCAAGTACGTCGTCTTCGCGGACGACCTCTTGCGCATGTTCACTTTTTCCAGCCGCGACGAGACCCGCTACTACCTTGGCGGAGTCAACCTGCGGCCGGCTACCAAGGGGGTGTTCCTGGAAGCCAGCGATGGCAGCCGGGCCGGCCTCCTGAAGATGGACACGGGCATCGCCCCGGACAGCGGCGCCCCGCTGATCGTGTCCGGTGACAAGAACGTCATCGCCACGCTCAAGCGCCGCGAGAAGATCAAGTCCCTGCACTGGGCCGTGATCGATCCGGAAGCGCAGCGCCTGTCCATCGTGGTCGCCAACGAGTCGACCGAGGCCCTCGTGCCTGAGAAATCGCGCGAGATCGCCTCGGTGGCCAACGCCCTGATCGTCGACGGCGTCTTCCCCAACCTGGGGAACGTCCTGCCGACGAAGGTGGCGGTGGCGATCTCGGGGCCGATCTGCATCAACCCGCTGCTTCTCGCCGACTTCGCCAAGATGTCGAACGAGAAGACGGTCCACACCGTCCTGTTCAACGACGCCAACAACGATGACCTGCTCGCTCACCAGCGGGCGATGATCATCCGCGTCTCCGGCCGTCCCGACTTCGTCGGGGTCCTGATGCCGGCGAAGAGCGTCTATACACTCGATGAGGCACTCCCGCGGTGGCTTCCCAAGAAGCCGCCGAAGGATGTCGCCGACAAGGCGGCCTGATCGAAACCGGCTCCGGCCGGTCGCCGGCATCATCGCCGGCTCTGATGAGGAGACACCCCATGCGCAAGACGCGCGGGCCCAAGCTGAAGGAGACCTATCTCTTCGGCGTCACGGCCCAGGGCACCACCATCACCGAGGCCAAGGAGAATGCCGGCAAGACGATCTACAATATCGTCCAGGCCGACGCCCAGGGCTCGGTCATCGTCATCGTGCGCGCCTGGATCGCCCTGCTCTATCCCTGCAGGGGATCCTGGCACTACACCTACATCCAGACTCCGACGCACCCCATGAAGGCCGGGAACGTATGCGGCGGCAGCGGCGGGTCCATGCGTCACGACGTCGATCGCCTCGAGGCGCTCGGCCGCGTGACCATCAGCCTCGCCCAGGCCGCCTGGAGCACCGACGAGCCGGACGACGACGCGTATATCGCGGAAGTCTTCCCCCACGCTCACCCGGTGACCTACGGCGGCCGCCTGGCTGCCGAGCTCCGGACCTGGATCGGCCACCAGCGCACCTACAAGAAGGCGATCGACGCCGGGCACTCCGACAACGAGGCCCACCACATCGCCGGCGGTCTCAAGCACCTGGTGAAGCCCAAGGAGGCAGCATGATCACCGCGCTCCACGTGGTCTGCGTTGGCGCCCTGGTGGGCGTCACTCTGTTCTCGATCCATCGCCTCTACAAAGGCGGCCCGATGAGCAGGGTCGAGGGTCTGACCGTGTGCGCCATCGTATACGGCGGCGTCAACGCGCTGCTCTGGACCACCTGACGAAACCCGCTTCGGCGGGTCTTCACAACTGATGAGGAGGCCGCATGCCTCAACTGACATTCGAGGCCTTCCAGGCCTCGCGGACGGAATGCACCGACCTCGGCGCCGCCATCAGCGATGCGCGCTGGGACGACGACCCCGCGCCCGGCAAGGGCTACCTCTATCTCGGCAGCCTCTACATCGAGGAGGTCCGGGAATGGTGGCCGGACCGAGCCCGGAGCGAGGGACGCTGGTATCTCATGCTCGAGAACACGGAGCGCATTTCCGACGACCTCGAATCCCTCGAGCGCGATCTCTACCAGTTCGCTCTCAGCGCTGGATACGAGGCACCGAAACCGGCATAGCCGGTCGTCAACAACCTGATGAGGAGACAGCATGCCTAAACAGCAGGCTTCCGAATTTGTGACCAAGCCGTGGAAGATCGGGCCGCCCGCCATGAAAGGCGGGTTCCCGGTCGAGCTCGCGGCCCATGCCTACCCGATCATCGTCGCCGACGGATCGGGGGCGGTCATCGCCTGGATCGACTCGATGGGCTTCCGCTTCAAGCACCAGCACCACGCGCGCCTGATCAAGTCTGCTCCCTCCCTGCTGGAGGCCATGGACGCCCTGATCGAGTACGCCGAGAAGTTCGGCGAACTGTCGGAGGCGCCAAAGGACTCCGCGGTCTGGGAGGCAGTCGATCGCGCCCGGGCTCTACGCAGGACGATCGCGCACCCGAAACCGGCCTAGCCGGTCCCGCTGCAATCCCGCAGCGGCTGAAGAGGAGCATCCTATGGGATGGCTTTTCACCGAGCGCCCCTACGGCCAGTCCGTGCGGGCGTTCTTCGAGAAGCGGTTCAATTCCGAGACCGACCATGCGAAGTGGGAGATCCTGGATTGCTCTGCAACATTCCGGGTCGCCTACATGGCGGTCCGGATCACCAAGAAGGAGACGGGCAAGACCTACGTGGTCGGCATCGTCTGCCTTATCCGCCATGATCCGAAAGCCAGAGACGGCTACAACTTCGGCTACAAGGACATGGACGAGTGCATGGGCCCAAACGAGTCCGAGTGCCCCAGGCGCATCCTCGACCTGCTTTCACCGATCGAGGAGATCTGCGAACCCGGCACGAGCGGGTTCGAGTCCGCCACCGCCTGGCGCGCCCGGTGCCTCGCTCACCACGAGCTCGCCCGGAAGTCGAAGAACCTCAAGAACGGGACGAAGATCGAGTTCAAGGACTCGATCCGCTTCGTCGACGGCTACGAGGGCAAGACCTTCCGGATCGATCGCCAGAAGCGGCGACGCGGCACGAAGACGCGGTTCCGGTCCACCGACAACGGCGGGCTCTACTGCATCTCCCGATGGCGCGCGCGCCCGTTCGAGGTCCACGCCTGACGAAACCGCCGAGAGGCGGTCCCGCCGCAATGAAGCGGCGACTGACGAGGAGACAGATATGTCTCAACCCCCAACCAAAGGCCCGTGGACTCCGCCCCGTCTCTACCGACGGGCAGACCGCTCTATCTCGAGCGCCGTCGTCTATGGAGGCGGCGCCGAGGTGCCGGCCTCCGCAGGCCTGCGGCCCATCTTCGCCCTGGCCAATCCCAAGGATGAGGACCTGGCAAACCTGCAGCTCGCCTCTGTCGCGCTCGAACTGCGCGACCAGCTCGAGCGCGCCGTCGCCATGATCGATGTCCACGCCGCCACCGCTCGGAGCCTCGCGAAGACTCAGAACGAGAAGGCCAACCTGGGATTGGCGGACGAGCTCACCATGCACGCCCAGTCCTTCCGTCGGACGCTTGCCAAAGCGGCCGAGGAGATCGACACGGCCTGAACTGTCGAAACCGGGGAGACCCGGTCGAACAACCTGATGAGGAGACAACATGCAGGAAAGAGACGTTCGTGCCTTTCTGGCGGCCAACGCACAGAAGGTCGAGGACGGCGACTTGGTTGCCGTGCTGGTGAACGGGCACATCTTCGTTGGGGGCGTCCCTTATCTCGGGCCGCACGACGAAGACCCGCCCGGAATCGGCAAGTACCAGAGCTTCCTGAGCCTCGAGCTCTTCCGGTGGCAGCGCGCCACGGGGTTCAATGACGGCTCGAACATCAACCACATGCGATGGCTGGAAACCGGAGGCACGGCTCACATCGAGCTCGGCTGCATCAGCGCCATGTGGACCGTCAAGGACGCCGAACCCGCTCTGTAGCGACACGAAACCGGCTCCGCCGGTCTGCCGGGGTCTTCCCGGCACTGACGACGGAGCATATCAATCACAAATCGATCGTCTGTTCGGCTGGCGCCGGAGAATGTCTGGCGCCCGCCTGCCGACTCACCGTGGCTTAAATCGGGCAACACCCGGTTCCCGGCCACGGTGGTCGACCACAATGATCCGCGTCCCCTGCTCACCTCCGCGGCCGGCAACGACAAGATCGGCGGCTGGGTTCGGAAGGGCAAATGGCGCGGCATGCCAATCTACCTGGTGACGCTCGAGGAGCGGGCTACGTGCCCGAGCTCGTGCGCCAACTGGGAGACTTGCTACGGCAATGGCATGCCGTTCGCCAGGCGCCACCACCCGGGCCCGGCCTTCGAGAAACAGCTCGAGGCCGCCCTCGCAGAGAAGCAGCACCAGCACCCCCGTGGCTTCGTCGTGCGCCTGCACCAGCTCGGCGACTTCTACAGCCTGGACTATGTCCGGCTGTGGGAGTCCTGGCTGGCCAGGTTCCCGGCGATGCGTTGCTACGGGTACACCGCCTGGCCCAAGGACACGGAGATCGGCGGCGCGCTGTGGCAAATCAGCCGCACGCGCTGGCGTCGCTTCGCGGTCCGTTTTTCCACTGGACCGCAGTCCCAAGGTGCGCACGTTATCTGGCATGTGCCGGACGACGGGCGAGCAGCTGAGGGACTGGTCTGCCCGGAGCAAATGGGCAAGACCAAGAGCTGCGGCACCTGCGCGCTCTGCTGGGCGCCGGCGGCCCGCACGAAGACCATCGTCTTCGTCGGCCACGGCATCCGCGGCCGCGCCGCCTAAAGACGAAACCGGGGGGACACCCGGTCGCCGGCGATCATGCCGGCACTGATGAGGGAGAAATCCATGACAAGCATGGAAGAGATCCGCAGTTCGATGACGGCCGAGGACGCCAAGCGGATGGAGGTAGCGAAGAGGAATCGCGCCGTCATCCTCGCCGCGCTAGCTGCGGCCGGCGTCGCCCAGGTTGTCGCCAACTACAGCGGCAGCGGCGACTCCGGCGCATTCGACGCCTTCGCCTTCCGCAAGGAAGCCGAGGAGGTTGAAGAAGGGTGCGCGGATGACGTTGCGCGCGCCGATCTCGGCGAGGCGGAGGCAGTCGACGTTTCGGCCATCAAGGTGACGGTCGAGTACGTCGGTTTCAACGCCAAACCACTCCGGTCGCCCGAGGAAGTAATGCTGCAGGAGGCCGTCGAGCGCCTGTTCGATGACCACCTGGAGGCGCTTCACGGCGGCTGGGAGAACAATGACGGGGGCGAGGGCCAGTTCGTTTGGACCATCGCCACCGATCATCTCGCTCTCGTCCACCGGGACTTCTACATCCAGTCGGATAGATCGGATCACGAGCTGTGACCCATCCCCATTTCCACGCCGCTAGTTCGGTGAAGAAGTGGGGGGGCAAGGTCGAGGACTACCTTCCGATCCACGACTGGTTCGATGCAACCAAGGAGACCTTTGCCGACTTCCGGCACCGGGCGCTCCGGCATCACAGCCAGGGGATCTTCGAGGCCGAGCGCGTGTTCGGCCCGACGATCACCAACTCGGACGGCAAGATCGTGCCCGTTCGCTATATCGGCGAGCAGCACGTCCAGGAAGACTGCGGCGGTCGCATCCCGACCGTCGCCGACTGGCTCAGCAACATCCGGCCGCAACTCTGGATGTCCAAGGGCTACACCGCACCGAGCGAAACCGCCTGAGGGCGGTCTGCCAGCGCCTTGCTGGCTACTGATGAGGACGACAATGAACCTTTCCCT
>CAXNIC010000002.1:0-47491 GCA_964201945.1 Alphaproteobacteria bacterium | reverse complement strand
ATCCCGTCAGGAACTCAAAGATGCAATCCACCGCTTCCTCGAACACATCAACGGCAACCCAAAACCCTTCACCTGGACCAAGGACCCAAACAAAATCATCGCTGCCGTCAAACGAGGGCACCAAGTGTTAGATTCGATCCACTAGGTGCCTTGAGAAACACTCGTCCAGGGAAAATCGCGCCTCGGATCGAAAGGCTCAACCTACCTTATCCGTCTGGATTGCCGTCTCGCATTCGCGCTTCTTCGCCGCGTCCCAGTCCGGCGGCGGCGTGTTGGGCGTCTTCCGTAACGCCGCATCGGTAGCCGACGAGCGGGCCTTGTGTGGGTGGCGACTCGCCGACTACGCCCGCATCCGTCCTCCGCTCACGTCGTAAGGCGACGCCTCCAGGATGCGCGCCCCGCGGCGTTCGCCGATGATCTCGATCTCGAATCCTGATGCCTGCCCGGCAAGCGCCTTCGGCACATAACCCAGCGCCAGCGATTTGCCGACCGTGTGGCCGTAGCCACCGGAGGTGATCCAGCCGACGACCTTGCCGGCGTACCAGATCGGTTCGTCGCCGAAGGCATCGGCATCGCGCGCATCGACCTCGAACAGCACCAGCCGGCGCTCGCCGCCCTCCCCGCGCTCAGCCTTAGCCGCCTCGCGGCCGACGAAGTCGCCCTTGTCGAGGCGGACGAAGCGCTTGAGGCCGGCTTCCTCCGGTCCATAGATCGGCCGGTACTCGCGGGCCCAGATGCCGAAGCCCTTCTCCAGGCGGAGCGACAGCAGCGCATGGCTGCCGAACAGCACCAGGCCGAGGTCGCGGCCGGCGTCCCGGATCGCCTGGTAGAGCGCCCGCTGGCTGTCCGGCGCGCACCAGAGCTCATAGCCCAGTTCGCCGGTGAAGCTGATGCGCGAGACCAGCGCCGGCACCATCCCGACCGCCATACGGCGGATCGAAAGGAAGGGAAACGCCTCGGTCGACAGGTCGTCGCGGACCAGCCGTGCCAGCAGGTCCCGCGCCTTCGGCCCGGCGATGGCGAGCCCGGCCATTTCCGCCGTCATCGGCCGGATGGTGACGTTGCGCCCGCCCCGCTGACGCTCGAACCAGCGGAGGTGATAGGCTTCGGCCGGTCCTGAGCCGACGATGAAGAAGCGGTCGGGCGCGATCCGACCGACGGTGAAGTCGCCGATCAGCTTGCCCTTGGCATTCAGCATCGGGGCCAGCACGAGGCGGCCCGGCGCCGGCATGCGGTTGGCGAGCAGGCTATCGAGGAATGCTTCCGCATCCGGCCCGGCCACCTCGTAGCGGCCGTACCCGGAGGTCTCCATCAGGCCGACGCCGGTCCTGACCGCCCGGCACTCCGCGGCGACGACGGGAAAGGCGTTGGAGCGGCGATAGGTGACGGTCTCCTCGGCCGGCATGCCTTTGGGTGCGAACCACAGCGGATATTCGAGGCCGTAGGAGGCGCCGAAGACGGCGTTCTCCGCTTCGAGCTGGCTCTGGATCGGCACGGTCTTGAGCGGGCGGGCGGCCGGCAGCTCCTCGTTGGGGAAGCGGATGCGGAAGCGCCGCGAATAGTTCTCGCGCACCTTGGCATTGGTATAGGCCGGGGTCGCCCAGTCGCCGTAGCGCGACACGTCCATGCCCCAGACGTCGAAGCCGGGATCGCCCTCGATCATCCAGTTGGCAAGCGCCAGGCCGACGCCGCCGCCCTGGCTGAATCCGGCCATCACCCCGCAGGCGGCCCAGTAGTTGCTCAGGCCCCGGACCGGGCCGACCAGCGGGTTGCCGTCGGGGGTGAAGGTGAAGGGGCCGTTCACCACCCGCTTGATCCCTGCCTTCGCCATCGCCGGGAAGTGCTTGAAGCTGACTTCGAGGCTGGGACCGATCCGGTCGAGATCCTCGGCCAGCAGCTCCGGCCCGAAGTCCCAGGACGTGCTGTCGGGCGCCCAGGGCACGCCTTGCCGCTCGTAGCATCCCAGCAGGATTCCCTTCCCCTCCTGGCGCAGATAGACCTCGCCCTCGAAGTCGATGACATGGATGAGTTCCTTGCCGGTCGCGGCGTTGGCCTCAGCGACCTCGGGCATGTCCTCCGTGACGATGTAGTGATGCTCCATCGCCAGCACCGGAAGCTCGATCCCGACCATGCGGCCGACCTCGCGGGCCCAGAGACCGCCGGCGTTCACCACGTGGTCGGCGCGGATGGTGCCCTTGTCGGTGACCACGTCCCAGCCGCCGTCAGGCCGGGCGTTCAGCTCGACGACCCGGGTCTGGCGGTAGATCTCGGCGCCGAAGCTGCGGGCGGCCTTGGCATAGGCATGGGTGGTTCCGGACGGATCGAGATGTCCTTCCAGCGGGTCGTACATGGCGCCGAGGAAGTGGCGTTCGTCCAGCAGCGGCAGGCGGCGCTTCGCCTCGGCGGCGTCGATGATCTCGGTCTCCATGCCGAGGTAGCGGCCCTTGGCGTGGGCGAGCTTGAGGAAGTCCATGCGCTCGGGCGTGCCGGCCAGCATCATGCCGCCGGTGATGTGGAGGCCGCAGGACTGGCCGGAGATCTCCTCGATCTCCTTGTAGAGCTGCACCGTGTAGCTCTGCAGCTTGGCGACGTTCGGGTCGCCGTTCAGCGTGTGGAAGCCGCCGGCCGCGTGCCAGCTCGAGCCCGAGGTCAGTTCCAGCCGCTCGAGCAGCGCGATATCGCGCCAGCCAGCCTTGGCCAGGTGGAACAGCACGCTGCAGCCGACGACGCCGCCGCCGACGACGGCGACGCGGACATGGGACTTCATCCACTCCCCCCGGTTCGATCGATCAACCCGTAGCCCTGAGACCGCGCGGCGGCCGCATCGCCTCGAGCCCGCGGAACTCGACGAAACGCATCATCGCCGCCCACAGATGGTCGCCGTAGAGGAAAGGCTCGAACGGTTGGACGCCCGGGATCGGCAGGGGCGCGATCACCGCGTCGACCCGGGGCTCGTAGAAGAACGGGATCGAGAAGCGCTCGCGCCCCGGGCCGACGACCCGGTGCTCGGTCGCCTTGATCCGCCCGCCGGTCCAGCGCTCGAGTACGCCGCCGAAATTGACTGCAAGCGTGCCTTCGACCGGCGGAACGTCGAGCCAGGTGCCGGCGGCCGACCGGGCCTGCAGGCCCTCGATGCCGTCCTGGGCCAGCAGGGTGACGAAGCCCGAGTCGACATGGGCGCCGCCGATCAGGTGGCGGCGTGCGCCGCCATGGTCGACGAGGATGGCGTCCATGTCCCCGCCGGCGAAGGACTCGGGCGGCCGCACCGGATAGCGGATCAGCCGCAGCGTCGAGTTGCCGCCGGCGAAGGAGGCATCGAAGAAGGACTCGGGCAGGCCGAGGCCGCGGGCGACCGACCGCATCAGGAGGCGGCCGAGCCTCTCCATCCCGCGGTAGTACTGTCCCGCCTCCGCCCGCCAGCCCGGCAGGATGGCCTCGTCCGGCAGCGGCGTCGGCTCCGTCAGCGGATCGGTCGGATCGCAGGCATGGGCCGGATCGGCGACATCCGGCCCCATGTCGATGCCCTCCTTGTAGGTCATGGCGCCGTTCTGGAGCGGAAACCAGCCATGGTAGACGTTCGGCCGCGCCGGATCGAACTTGCGCCGCCAGAGCGCCCGCTTCGCCGCGTCCGCCAGCGAGAAAACCCGAAGCAGTCCGGCGCGCACCGCCGGTCCCTGCGGCACGTCGACCGGCAGGCCCGAGATCGTCAGAAACCCGATCCGGCTGGCCGCCTCCATGACGCGCCGGTCGGTGTCCTCGCGAAGACGCGTGGGAGGGCCGAGAAGGGACAAGATGTCGATGGTCGGGATCATGGACAAGCGCCGAAAGCCGGAGTAGCCGCATTCTGCGCGACAATCGAAGGGCCGGCACGGACAAAGTTGGGAGGCGCTCCGCCCAATCGCGACACCGGATGTCGCTGGCCGGCTACTCCAGGGTATGCGCAAGCTTGCGCCTGTCGGGCGCGCTGGACTAGCCTCGACCCACGACGTGTCCGATGTCGATCACCCTTGCGCCGAAACCGCCGCGAAAGGCCGGACCGCGCAATTTCACCAGGGAGGTGAGCATGACCGAGAAGCTGCATCCGATCATCGAGAAGGCCGGCCGAGAGTTCGCCGACGGCAAGCTCGAGCGCCGCGAGTTTCTACGCTTGGCCGTCCTGCTCGGCGTCGCCGCGCCGGCCGCCTACAGCATGGTGGGCCTCGCCGCTCCGGCCCTGGCCCAGGGCGCGCCGAAGAAGGGCGGCATCGTCCGCATCGGCATGCGCGTGCAGGACATCTCCAGCCCGCATACCTATTCCTGGATCGAGTCGGCCAATTCCGCTCGCCAGGTTCTCGACTACCTGACCGTCACCGGCATCGACAACGTCACGCGGCCCTCGCTGGTCGAGAAGTGGGAGGCAAGCCCCGATCTCAAGACCTGGACCCTGCATCTGCGCAAGGACGTGACCTGGCGCAAGGGCCGCAAGTTCACCGCCGACGATGCGGTCTGGAACCTGAAGCGCGTCCTCGACGACAAGACCGGATCGTCTGTCGTCGGCCTACTCAAGGGCTTCATCCTGACCGAGTACGACGGCGGCGAGAAGGACGCCAAGGGCGCGCCCAGGAAGTCGGTCAAGCTCTGGGATGCGAATGCGATCCAGAAGGTCGACGACTTCACCATCAAGCTGAACGGCAACTCCGCCAATCTCTCGATCCCGGAATCGCTGTTCCACTACCCGCTGCTGATCTGCTCGCCGGAGGACGGCGGCAAGTTCGGCGTCGGCAGCGACGGCACCGGCGCCTTCGAGCTGGTCGAGCATGAGGTCGGCAAGCGCTCGGTCTTCGCCGCGAACAAGAAGGCCTATTGGGGCGGCGGTCCGTACATCGACCGCTACGAGATCATCGACCTCGGCGACGACGCCGCAGCCCAGGTCTCGGCGCTGGCCTCCAAGCAGGTCGACATGATCTACCAGGGCGCGATCTCGACGCTGCCGACGGTCGAGAAGCTGCCGCATGTGCAGGTCAACTCGGTTGCGACAGGCTATACCGCGGTCGCCCGCACCCACCCGATCAAGCCCTTCGACGACAAGCGGGTGCGACAGGCGCTGCGCTACGCCACCGACAACGACGCCGTGCTCAAGGGGGCGCTGCGCGGCCTCGGCAAGCCCGGCGAGCACCACCATGTCGCGCCGGTGCATCCGGAATACGCCGACATCGGCTATCTCAAGCAAGACATTGCCAAGGCGAAGGCGCTTCTGGCCGAGGCGGGATATCCGAACGGCATCGACGTCACCATCGACGCCCGCCCCCAGCCGGACTGGGAGCTGCTCGCGGTCCAGATCATGGTCGAGCAGTGGAAGGAAGCGGGCATCCGCTGCAAGATCAACGTGATGCCGTCGGCACAGTATTGGGCGAACTGGACCAAGGTGCCGTTCGGCTTCACCACCTGGGCCCATCGCCCGCTCGGCACCATGATCCTCGGCCTCGCCTATCGCACCGGCGCCGCCTGGAACGAGGCGAACTGGTCGAATGCCGAGTTCGACAAGCTGCTGACCGAGGCCGAAGGCTATCTCGACGTCGAGAAGCGCCGCGCGGTGATGGCCAAGCTCGAGCGCATCATGCTCGACGACGGCCCGGCGGTGGTCCCGGTCTGGCGCGCGGTGTTCAACTACTCGGACAAGAAGATCAAGGGATACAAGATCCACCCGAGCATCTACATCGACGCCAAGGACATGTGGATCGACGCCTGATTCAAGGCCTGAACGGTTCCGCTCCGCGGGCGCCCATCGCGCCCGCGGAGCGGCCGTCATTTTCCCGATAACATCAACCGCCTGGAGCGGCGATGCTGCGTTATTCCGCGAAGCAGCTGTTGAACATGGCGCTGACGCTGTTCGCGGTGTCGTTCCTCGTCTTCGCGCTGAACGAGCTGTCGCCGGGCGACGTCGCCCGCAAGATCCTCGGGCCTTATGCGAGCGAGAGCCAGGTCGACCACCTGACCGTACAGATGGGGCTCGATCGCCCCGCCATCGTCCGCTACTTCGAATACATGGGCAAGGCGCTCACCGGCGACTTCGGCGACTCGATCGTCTTCCGCATGCCGGTCGCCGACCTGATGTTCGACCGCCTCGGCAACACCCTCCTGCTCGCCGCCATCTCCTTCGCGGTGATCGTGCCGCTCTCCGTGGTCCTCGGCGTGCTCGCCGGCATGCGCGAGCGCGGCTGGTTCGACCGCACCATCTCGGTGTTCTCGTCGATGTGCGCGTCCATCCCCGAATTCGCCATGGGGGTGTTCCTGCTCGGCATCTTCGTGGTGTGGCTGGGCTGGCTTCCCGGCACCTCGCCGCTGCGATCCGACAGCGGCTGGGCGATCTGGATGCAGTTCGTCCTGCCGGTGCTGGTGGTGACCTTCTATGATGCCGGCTATCTGATCGCGATGGTGCGCTCCTCGATGGTCGAGGTGATGCGCCAACCCTACATCCGGACCGCGCTGCTGAAGGGCATGTCGTTCAACCGCGTGGTCTCGCGCCACGCGCTGCGCAACGCCCTGATCACGCCGTTCACGGTGATCTTGCTGCAGCTCAACTACCTGGTCTCCGGCCTCGTCGTGGTCGAAACCCTCTTCGCCTATCCTGGCTTCGGCCGGATGATGCTGGAGGCGGCGCTGGCCAAGGACATCGCCGTGATCGAGGCCGGCACGCTGATCGCCGTCAGCGTCACCATGCTGACGCAGCTCTTCGGCGATCTCGGCTACATGGCGCTCGATCCGCGGATCCGGGTATGACCGAGATCATCCACGACATCGGCAGGCCGCGCGCAGCACCGGGCCTCGGGCTGGCCGGCGACGCCCATGTCGGCCTGCTGCGTCAGGTCCTCAACATCCTCACCCGGTCGCCTTTGGCGACGGTGGGCGCCTCGATCCTGCTCGCCTGGAGCCTGCTGGCGCTGCTGGCGCCGTGGGTCTCCCCCTACCCGCCGAACCGGATCGACGTCGCGCTGGTCGCCGATCCCTATCCGTCGGCTGCTCATTGGCTCGGCGTGGACCATCTCGGGCGCGACATCCTTTCACGCCTGATCTGGGGCGCCCGCACGGTGCTGACCGTGGCGCCGATCGCCGTGCTCGGCGCCGTGGCCCTCGGCGTCTTCCTCGGCCTGGTTTCGGGCTATCGCGGCGGCTTCATCGATACGGTGATCATGCGGATCGGCGATACCCTCCTGGCATTCCCCAAGATCATCCTCTACCTCATCATCATCGCGAAGTTCGGCGCCTCGGCCTTCAACATCATCGCGGTGATCACGCTCTCCTCGGCCCCGATCATCGCCCGCATCGTCCGCGGCGTGACCCTCGACGTGAAGAACCGCGACTATGTCGCCGCCGCCCGCATGCGAGGCGAAAGCGCGCTGTTCATCATGTTCGTCGAGATCCTGCCCAATGCCAGGGGACCGCTGATCGTCGACTTCTTCCTTCGCCTCGGCTACACGACGATCGCGATCGGCGTGCTGGGATTCCTCGGCGTCGGCCTGCCGCCGCCGGATCCGGACTGGGGCGGCATGGTCAAGGAAGCCTACGGCATGATCTTCGTCTGGCCGCACATGACGATCATCCCGGCGCTGGCGATCTCATCCCTGGTCATCGGCGCCAACTTCCTGGCCACCGGCCTCCGCGAAGCCTCCCTCGATGGCTGACGTCCTCGCCTTCGAGAACGTCTCCATCGCCTACGACCACCGGTCTGGCCGCCAGAACATCCTGAGGGACGTCAGCTTCACCATCGCCGAAGGCGAGGCGCTCGGCCTGGTCGGCGAGTCCGGCTGCGGCAAGTCGACGGTAGCGCTGGCGGCGATGCGCTATTTGCCGCGCGGCATGAGCATCGTCGAAGGGCGGATCCTGGTGGAAGGCCGCGACACCGCCGGCCTCACCGACCACGAGCTGTCCCGGATCCGCGGCAACCGCATCGCCATGGTCTACCAGGACCCGATGTCGAGCCTGAACCCGGTGATGCCGATCGGCCGGCAGCTGATGGAGGTGCCGCTCCTCCACGGCGAGACCGACGAGGCGGCGGCCTTCCGCCGCGCCGTCGCCATGCTGGAGGAGGTCCGCCTTCCTGACGCCGCGGCGATGATGGAGCGCTATCCCCATCAGCTCTCGGGCGGTCAGCAGCAACGCGTCGTCATCGCCATGGCGCTGATGGCCGAACCGGCGCTCCTGATCATGGACGAGCCGACGACCGGCCTCGACGTCACCATCGAGGCGGCGATCCTCGAGCTCGTGCGCGAGCTCCGCGCCAAGTTCGGCACCGCGATCCTGTTCATCAGCCACAATCTCGGCACGGTGGCGCGGATCTGCGACCGCATCGGCGTGCTCTATGCCGGCCGGCTGGTCGAGACCGGCAACATCGCGTCCGTGTTCCATGCGCCGGCGCATCCCTATACGCGCGGACTGCTCGGCGCTCTCCCCCGCCTTCACGGCGGTCGCCGGCGTGGGCGCCTCAGGCCGATCGAAGGAACCATAGCCGCCGCCGACCGGGCCCGCATGGGCTGTGCTTTCGCGCCGCGCTGCGTCTACGCGGTCAGGCACGAATGCGAGGAACGGCCGGTGCCCATGGTTCCCGCCAACGGCTCGGACGCCCATCTTGCGCGTTGCGTGCGCCTCGACGCCATCCGCGCCTCAGCCGCTGACGCCCCGACCCTCGGCAACGACGAGCCTGTCGCCGGCGACGCGCCGATCCTGCTCAGCGTCCGCAACCTGACGAAAGAGTACAAGCTCGGCGGCATGTTCGGCGGCACCGGCAAGGTGGTCCGCGCTCTCACCGACGTCGATCTCGACGCCCGCGCCGGTGAGACGCTCGCGATCGTCGGCGAGTCCGGCTGCGGCAAGTCCACCCTGGCAAAGATCATCTCCGGCCTGCTGACCGCGACTTCGGGCGAGGCCCTGATCGGCGGCACCGACGTCGCCACGATCCCGGTCGACATCCGCCCGCCCGATCTCCGCCGTCAGGTCCAGATGGTGTTCCAGAACCCGGACTCGACGTTGAATCCGAGCCATTCGATCGCCTATGCGCTGACCCGCCCCCTCCGGCTCCTGCGCAACCTCGCGAACCGCGACGCCAAGGCCGAAGTCTCGAAGCTGCTCGCCCAGGTCCGCCTGCCGGCAGACATGGCCGAGCGCATGCCGCACCAGCTCTCGGGGGGCCAGCGCCAGCGCGTCGCCATCGCCCGGGCGCTGGCCGGCAATCCCGGTCTGATGGTCGCCGACGAGCCGGTCTCCGCCCTCGACGTGTCGGTGCAGGCGGCGATCCTGAACCTGCTGGCCGAGCTCCTGGAAAGCTCGCAGCTCGGACTCGTGCTGATCTCCCACGACCTGGCGCTGGTCCGCCACATGGCCGACCGGGTCGCGGTGATGTATCTCGGCCGCATCGTCGAGTACGGTCCGGTCGAGCAGGTCTTCGCCCCGCCCTATCACCCCTACACGGCGGCCCTCCTTGCCGCTGCGCCGACGCCGGATCCCGACGCCGAGCCGCCGGACCGGGTGCTTGAAGGCAGCATGCCGAGCCCGACCGACGTCATCGTCGGCTGCCCCTTCGCCAGCCGCTGCCCGGAGCGTATCGCCGGGCTCTGCGAGACAACGCCGCCGCCGGTCCGGCGCTTCGGCGAGCACAGGATCGCCTGCCATCTGGACCTCGACGGCACCCCGGCTCAGCCGGCCGCGGAGACTGGCGGCCGAGTGGGAATGCGGTCGTCGATCTCGTAGTAGTCGCCGGCATCCTCGGCGAAGATCTGCAGCACCGTCTCGAGACCGGTCGGCGCCGCCAGCGTGCCGGCGGCGACCGACACGTGGTCGTTGCCGATCCTTTCCCAGAACAGGCTCGACCCGCACTCGCGGCAGAAGCCGCGCCGCGCCCACTCCGAGCTTCGGTACCAGGCGAGGCTGCGCTCGTCTTCCACCGTCAGCGCCGAGAGCGGCACCCTCGTATAGGCGCCGACATGGCCATGCCAGCGCCGGCACTGGCCGCAATGGCAGACCACCACAGGCCGCTTCTCGCCAGCCAACCGGAAGCGGACCGCGCCGCAAAGACATTGCCCCTTGGCTTCGCTCATCCCTTCGCCTCCGTCATCGTCGCGTAGACCTGCACGCGGCCGGTCCAGCAATAGAGCGCCAGCAGCGGCTCCTCGGCCGTCCGCATCGCGTGACGCACCATCGGCGCATGATGGATGACCGCACCCGGCGCCTTCTGCCGCCAGCCCTCGTCCTCGCGCCACCAGTCGGCCTGGCCGGCGATCACGTGATAGACCTCCTCGGCCGGATGGGCGTGGTCGGGATAGTCCATGCCAGGCCCGAGCAGCAGCAGCCCGACCAGAAGATCCGCGCTCTCGACCGGCCGGCCGGGACCGACCAGCTCGACATAGCCATAGCGGTCGACATAGCCCAGCCCCAGGCTCGCCACCGAATAGTTCGGGTTCTGCAGCCAGTCGGCCTCGGGCTCGATCGCGGCGAAGGCTTCGGCGATCGCGGCCAATGGCCCCTTGCGCGCCAGTTCGACGGCCCGAGGCACGAACTGCGCGACCGGCTTCCGCGTCCCCTTGCCCGGCTGGGGACTGGCGCCTGCGATCCTCTTCGCGGCGACCGCAAGCGGGCCATCGGCGGCAGGATGATAGAGCGTCTCGATCGCCTGCAGCAGCGCCCGCATCTCAGGCGATCTCGGCGAGGCCTCGCGTCTCCGCGGCCTGGGCCCAGTCTTCGGTGATCCGGTACTCGCTCTCGGCGACACGGGCAAATCCGAGGATGCAAAGATCTTCGCGCAACGCTGCGTGTGACGGATCGTCGCCGAAGGTGCATAGCGTCTCGGCGAGGCGGTCGACGATTTCCGGCGATGTGCCGGCGGACGCCATGAAGGCCGGGATAGGTACCACCTCGGTGGACGCGATCACCCGGGTACGGCCGGCGACCTCCGGCCAGTGGCGGCGAAGCAGTGCATAGGCGAAGGAGTCGAGCGGACCGACATCGGTCTTGCCCTCGACGATCGCCTCGACCATCAGCCGCGGCGTCCGCAAGGGGCCGACGATCTCCCGGTAGAGAGCCTTGGTTCCGCCCTTCCGAAAGGAGAGCAGATGATGGCGCGGCGCGTTGTAGCCGGAATGGGAGTCCGGGATCGTATAGGCGAAGCGATGGCCGAAGGTGTCCTCCAGCGTCTTGAACGGCGCGTCGTCGCGGACGACGAAATGCGAGCAATAGACCGGACGGCCTTTGGCATAAGGGGCGCTCGGGATCGGCGCCGCCACCACCTGGTGGATGGCGCCATAGCGCATAAACGGCCAGCCGCACATGAAGGTGCAGGCGAGATCCGTCCGCGACCACAACTCGTCCAGCGACGCCGGGAAGGCGTGGTCGATCACCGTCATCTCGACGCCCGACCGCTCCTTGAGCCAGGCGAACAGCCGCTTCCACGCCGCCGCCGCTTCCGGCGCGACCGAGTACATGCGGGCATTGGCGATCAGATCGGACATCGAAACACTTCCTTCACCATCGATGCGGCTTGCATCGAGTCTCGCTCTACCCCCGTTGGCGCCCGCCATTGGCGTCGAACAGCGGCTGCATCGCGACCACCGCCGGGCAGGCCTTGCCGAAGATCAGGACCGACAGCGTCTCGCCGTCCTTGGCCAGCGCCGGGTCGACATAGGCCATCGCCATGCTCTTGCCGGCCCAATGGGCGTAGCCGCCGGAGGTCACCTGGCCGACCGCGTCGTCGCCCTTCATCACGCTCTCATATCCCACGACCTCGACATCGGTCTCGACGATCAGCGGCACCAGCTTCTTCTTCGGCGGCGTGGCGCGGTCCTTCAGTGCCGCCTCGCGGCCGATGAAGTCCGCCTTGTCATAGGCGACGAAGCGGTCGAGCCCGCTCTCCATCGGCGTGTAGTCCGGGCGGAACTCGCGGAAGAAGGCGCCATAGGCCTTTTCAAGGCGCAGTGACATCAGCGCCCGATTGCCGAAATGGCGAAGGCCGAGATCCTTGCCGGCCTCGACCAGCGCGTCATAGAGCGTCACTTGATAGTCCGGCGTCGTCCAGATCTCGTAGCCGAGATCACCGGTATAGCTGGCACGGAGCACCGTGCAGGGCGCCAGCCCCACCACCATCTCGCGGGCGGCGAAGAATTTGAACGCCTGGTGCGAGACATCCTCGAACACCAGGCGCTGCAGCAGCTCGCGGGACTTCGGGCCGGCAATCCCGAAGCCGGTCAGCGCATGCGGCAGCGGCCGGATATAAGTGCCGGCCGGCGGCGGGTGCTGCTCGAACCAGCGCATGTGATAGATCTCGGCGACGCCCGAGCCGATGATCAGGAAGCGATCCTGCGCGAGGCGCGCGACCGAGAAGTCGCCGATGACGGTGCCGCGCGGATTGAGCATCGGCGCCAGCACCATGCGGCCGGGCTTCGGCATCTTGTTGGCGAGGATACGGTTGAGCCACGCCTCCGCGTCCGGTCCCACCACCTCGTATTTGCCGAAACCCGAGATCTCCATCAGGCCGACGGCGTTCCGGACCGCGTGGCACTCCTCCTTCACGATCGGGAAGGCGTTGGAGCGGCGATAAGTGGGGTTCTCGACGGGCTCCATGCCCTTCGGCGCATACCAGAGCGCAACCTCAAGGCCGAAATTGGCCCCGAACACGGCGCCGGCGTCCTTTAGGCGGTCATAGACCGGGGTCCGGCGCAGCGGGCGAGCGGCCGGCATCTCCTCGTTCGGATAGGCGATGCGGAAGCGCCGGCTGTAGTTCTCCGGCACCTTGATCAGCGTGTACTGGTGCGTCGCGTATTTGCCGAAGCGCGAGACGTCCATGGCGAAGATGTCGGCACCGGGATCGCCCTCGACCATCCAGCGCGACAGCGCCAGGCCGACGCCGCCACCCTGGGCGAAGCCCGCCATGACACCGCAGGCCGACCAGTAGTTGCGAAGTCCGCGCACCGGCCCCACCAGCGGGTTGCCGTCGGGCGCGAAGGTGAAGGGGCCGTTGACCACCTTCTTGATGCCGGCGCGGCCGACCGCCGGGAAGTGCTTGAAGCCGATCTCGAGATGCGGTGCGAGGCGATCCAGATCGTCGGGCAGCAGCTGCATCGAGAAGTCCCACGGCGTCGTGTGCGGCGACCACACCCGGCAATCCTTCTCGTAGGTGCCGAGCAGCACGCCCCGCCCCTCCTGGCGCATGTAGATCTCGCCGAAATAGTCGGTGGTCGGCAGGACCTCGCGGCCATGGGCGACGACCTCGGGGATCTCCTCGGTCACCACATACATGTGCTCCATCGCCAGCACCGGCAGCTCGATGCCGGCCATGCGGCCGACCTCGCGGGCCCAGAGGCCGGCGGCGTTGACCACGTGCTCGGCATGGACCATGCCCTTGTCGGTGGCGACGTCCCAGGTACCGTCGGCACGCTGGGTCAAGCCGGTCACCTGGGTGAAGCGGTGAACCTCGGCGCCCGCCTTCCGGGCAGAAATGGCATAGGCGTGGGTGACGCCGTTCGGGTCGACATGGCCGCCGTCGATGCGATGGAGCGCGCCGACGAAGCACTTGTCGTCGATCAGCGGGTTGAGCTTCTTCGCCTCCGACGGCGTGATCAGGTGCGTCTCCATGCCCAGGTACTTGGCGCGGGAATGCATCAGCTTCAGATTGTCGAAGATCTCGTCGGTGGTGGCGACCACCATGTTGCCGGTGGCGTGGATGCCGCAGCTCTGGCCGGAGATCTGCTCGATCTCGCGGTAGAGGTCGATGGTGTATTTCTGCAGCTTCGAGACGTTGGCGTCGGAGTTGTAGGTGTGGACGCTCGCCGCCGCGTGCCAGGTCGAGCCCGAGGTCAGCTCATGCTTCTCGAACAGCGCGATGTCGGTCCAGCCGAGCTTGGTCAGGTGATAAAGCACGCTCGCGCCGACGACACCGCCGCCGATCACCGCTACACGAATTTCGGTCTTCACCCGGTTCCCCTGACCACGTTGAACTATCGGCAATACGGCAATTTGGCCCGCAAACGCAACCTTTCAGGCGCCCGCCTCCGCCCCCTGGCGCCGCCCCCGGCGCTCGCGACGGGCCGCCCCCGCTTCCCCGCCCGCTGCCGGGTCTCGGTTGGCCCGAAGCCAGGCCATGCAGTCGGGGTCGAAGCCGTTCAGCGTGTTGGCGGCACGGATCGCGTCCATGTCCTCCTTGTGCAGCGGATTCATGATCGCGCTGGTCATGCCGACGGCCGCGGCCATCGACAGGAAGTGGGCGTTCATCACTCGCCGGTTGGGGATGCCGAAGGAGATGTTGGAGGCGCCGCAGGTGGTGTTGACCTTGAGCTCCTCGCGCAGCCGCCGGATCAGGCGGAAGACCTGGGAGCCGGCATTGTTCAAGGCGCCGATCGGCATCACCAGTGGGTCGACGACGATGTCCTCTGGCTTGATGCCGTGGTCGGCGGCACGTTCGACGATCTTCTTGGCAACGGCGAAGCGCACGTCGGGATCGTAGCTGATCCCGGATTCGTCGTTGGAGATCGCCACCACCGGTACGTTGAACTTCTTGATCAAAGGCAGGATCGTTTCCAGCCGATCCTCCTCGCCGGTCACCGAGTTCACCAGTGGCCGGCCCTTGGCGACAGCAAGTCCGGCCGCAAGAGCGGCCGGGACCGAGGAGTCGATGCAAAGCGGAACGTCGACCAGCGACTGCACCAGCTCGATGGTCCTGGCGAGCAAAGGTGGCTCAGACAGGTTCGGGTCGACGGCGGTGACCCCGGCATTCACGTCCAGCACCAGGGCGCCGGCCGCGACCTGGGCCAAGGCGTCGGCGGAAACGCCAGAGAAGTCACCGGCCATCATCGCCTCCGCCAGTTTCTTCCGCCCCGTCGGGTTGATCCGCTCGCCGATCACGCAGAACGGCCGGCCGAAGCCGATCACGGCGGTCTTTGTCGCCGAATGCAGGACAGTCTCCGTCACGGCATGCTCCTGACGTTCTGAATCGCTTGCGTCGTCTCGTCCCGCCCGCGCCACGAGCCTCGTCCGATCAGCCAGTGGGCGGTCGCCGCCAGGCCACCGAACGCATAGACATGCAGTTGCGTGACGTGGCCGCTCCGTTCGATCGCGCGCGCATATGGGTCCGGCGAATAACCACCCATCAGCGAGGTCAACGCAGCGCCACGCTTCAGGGCGAACGACGCCGAGGCGCGCACGCCGCAGAGGGCCGCATATTTCAGCAACCGGGTCATGCTGGTCGGGCCGGCGACGCCGACATGGATCGGCAGGCGGATGCCCTCCGCTGCCAGGCGCGCGGCCCAGCCGATCGTCGCCTCCGGGTCGAAGCCGAACTGGGTGACCAGGCGGATCTCCAGGCCGGTGCGGGCCGCGAGCTCGATCTTCCAGTGCAGGGCGTCGACGACCGCCGCCGGCGCGACGTCCGGAGAGCCCTCGGGGTGACCGGCGATGCCGAACCTCGTGATCCCGTGACGCTGCAGGATGCCGGTCTCGAGCAGGTCCATCGAGGAGGCGAAGGGACCGAGCGGCCGGGCGATGTCGCCGCCGATGACCAGGACGTCGCGGATGCCGGCGGCTCCGGCCATGGCCTCGAGACGCTCATCGATGTCCTGAAGGCTACGGATGCGCCGGCAGGCGATGTGAGGTACGGGCTCCAGCCCCGCATCGGTGAGCCGACGACAGGCGTCCGTCCACTCGGAAGCCGGCCCGTCGCCGGCGTCGACGAGATAAACCCGTGTTGCCGGCGGGATCAACCGCAGGGCGGCGGGATCGGCCGCGATCGAGCGGGCCGACAGCTCGATCGTGGCCGGTATCGCCGGCGCGTCCGCATGATCCATTGCGTCGGGCATCGTCTGGCGGTCCGGCGCCCCTGCCTCGGGTTGCGTGATCCTGGCCACTTCGGGCCATCCTGGTTCTATGCCTTGTTTGCCGCCGGCGGCCCGGGCGGGGAACGACGGCTTCCGTCGCGTAGACGACACGCCGTAGACTCCGGCGACCATAGGTCCCGGTCAGGAGCGACTCTCAATGTCGACCGCACTCGTCGTCATCGATGTCCAGCAGGGCATGTTCCGCGATCCGCTGCGACCCTACCGTCCGGATGAGTTGCTGAAGCGCCTGCGCGCGCTGCAGGACCGTGCCAGAGCCGAGGGCGTTCCCGTCTTCCATGTGCAGCATGCCGGAGACGACGGCCACCCGCTTGCCCGCGGCACGACCGGGTTCGCCATTCATCCGGACGTGGCGCCGAAGCCGGGTGAAGAGGTGGTGGTCAAGGATCGCTGCGATGCCTTTCTCGGCACCGGGCTCGACGCGCGGCTGCGGGCCAGCGGCATCGGCCGCCTGGTGATCGCCGGCATGCAGACCGAGTTCTGCGTCGACACCACGACCCGCGCCGCCTTCGCTCTTGGCTACAAGGTGGTGCTGGCCTCCGACGCGCATTCGACCTTCGACTCGGCCGTGCTCAGGGCGCCGCAGATCGTCGCCCACCACAATGCAGTTCTCCGCGACTTTGCCGAAGTCATCGAGTCGGCCGACATCCGTTTCTGACGTCGCCTTGTACCCGCCCGCGCGCATCGTCTGCCTGACCGAGGAGACGGTCGAGACGCTCTACCTCCTCGGCGAGCAGGATCGGATCGTCGGCATCTCCGGCTACGTCGTCCGGCCGCCCGAGGCACGACGCGACAAGCCCCGGGTCAGCGCCTTCGTCTCCGCCGATGTCGAGAAGATCCTGAAGCTCGAGCCGGATCTCGTCCTCGCCTTTTCCGACCTGCAGGCCGACATCGTCGCCGACCTCGCTCGCCGCGGCCTTGCCGTCCATGTCTTCAACCAGCGCAGCATCGCCGGGATCCTGGACATGATCCGGACGCTCGGCGCCCTGGTCGCCGCGAGCGACCGGGCCGAAGCGCTGGTTGCACGTCTGGAGGACGGCATCGAGGGTGCCTGCCAGCGCACCACCGGGCTTCCGCGGCGACCACGCGTCTTCTTCGAGGAGTGGGACGATCCGCTGATCTCCGCCATCGGTTGGGTCTCCGAACTGATCGCAATCGCGGGTGGCATCGATGTCTTCGCCGACCGTGCCGGCGGGCGGGCTGCCAAGGATCGCATCGTCACGCCCGAGGAGGTGATCGGGCGTTCTCCCGACCTGATTATCGGTTCCTGGTGCGGCAAGAAGGTCCGGCCGGAAAAGATTAGGTCCCGCCCGGGGTTCGCCAATCTCCCGGCGGTCCGAAGCGGCGCCATCCATGAGATCAAGTCGCCGATCATCCTGCAGCCGGGACCGGCGGCGCTGACCGACGGGCTGGCCGCGCTCGAGAATATCATAGGGATGAATGCTGCCCGATCGTGACGGACGGGAACCAATGGTCTCAGCGCACCTTTACTTGGACCAGCCATAGATCGGATGGCCTGGTCGAAAGGACGCAGACCATGAAGATCGCAACCCTTGCCGTCGCGCTGACCGCCCTGCTGTTCGGCACCGCCATGGTGCCCACCCAGGCGATGGCCGACCCGCCGTCCTGGGCGCCGGCCCATGGTTGGCGGAAGCAGAAGAACGTGGACAAGCGCGAACAACGCGTCGAGACACGCACGGAGCGTGCCGAGGCGCGCGAACTTCGCGCGCTCCGTCTGCGCGATCCGAATGCGACCACCAGCGACCTCAACCGCAGCCAAGCCAACAAGCTGGAGCGGCAGACTCGTCGAGAGGCGGCCGCCGAGGCTCGGCGTGACCAGCTCCGGCGCGAAAACCGGGCGCTGCGCCGCCAGCAGGCGTTGAGGCCCTAGACGTCGTCAGCCTTTGACGCGCGGCGGGGTTGCCGCGGTCGGCTGCCCCGCCGACGCGCTTCATAAAAGGGACCGACCGTCATGAAGCGACGAACTCTCACTCTTGGGATTCTTGCCTTGGTGCTAGGCATGACCTCGGGCGAGGCATGGGCCGATCCCAAAAAGAAGAAAAAGGACAAACGCGCGGAGAAGGAGCAGAAGCGCGCGGAGAAGGCGCGGCGTAAAGGTCATGACGATGACGATGACGATGACGATTTCGACAGAAGCCTGACACCCGAGGAAAGCCGGCGGCGGATCGAAATCGCCCGCCTCGAGCGCGAGAACCGCGAGCTCCGCCGGCAGGCATCGCTCACGCGGCAGCGGCGAGAGACCGATTATCGCGAGCTCCGCCGACAGGATGAGATTGCGCGAATCCAGCGCGAGAACCAGCAGCGGGCCATCTTGCCGCGCATATTCACCGATTAGTATCCGCCCGGTTCCCGCGTGCCGGGGCCGGCGCCACCCATGGTCGCAGGCCCCGGCTGCCGCGCACGGTTTCGACCTCGACGCGGTTGCCGTCGAAGCGGAGCGCATGAGTGCCGTCGGCGCGGAGATCGATCACGTCGATGACCAGCCGCGGTGAGTGGCAGAACCGCGCCGGGATGGTGGCGATGACCACGATCCCCTCGCGCGCGCAGGCGATACGACGCTCGTTGGGCGTCCGCACCAGCGCCACCTCCACCGGGCCGTAGGCCCGGCTGCAGCCGGCATCGCCGCAGCGCCAGAGCGCCGCCCAATCGGCGGTCGCGTCCTGCCCCTGACGTCTCAACCAGGTGTCCGAGACAAACCCGGCGCGCCGCCTTGACAGGGCCAGCTCGCCATCTTCGCCGCGAGCCCCGATCAGCTTGCCGTCGGGGGAGATCAGGAAGTCCGCCGGCCGGGACGTCGAGGCGATGGCGAGGCCGGCGACGATGCCGGCAACTCCGAGCCAGCGGATGCGGCTTTGCCAGAGACAGAGCCAAAGGCCGCCGAACGACATCGCGATCAGGGCCGCGACCGGCATCTCCGGCAGCACGATGACTGAACCTGGAAGCGCTGCGGTCCAACGCGAGATCCACAGGATCACCTCGATCCCCCATCCCATCGGCGCCAGCGCCCAGCCGTCGACGCCGAACGGCATCAGCAGCAGTGCCACCATGCCCCATGGCATGACCCAGAGCTCGGCGACGGGGATCGCCATCAGATTGGCGACCAGGCTGTAGAGCGGCAGCCGGTTGAAGTGGAAGACGGTGAAGGGTGCGGTCGCCAGCGTGGCGACGACGGAGGCCAGCGACAGACTTCCCAGATGAAGCAGGGCGCGGCGGATCACGCCTGAGTCGGCCCGCATCGCCGCCAGGCGTTCCCCCGTCGCCTCGAAGATGGCGATCAGGGCGACAACCGCCGCGAACGACATCTGGAAGCTGGCGCCGACCAGGCTTTCCGGCGCGATCAGCAGCACGGCCGCCGCCGCCCAGGCGATGGTACGCATCGAGATAGCCTGGCGGTCGATCAGCACGGCCAGCAGCACGATCGCCACCATGAGGAAGGATCGCTGGGTCGGCGGCGAGGCGCCGGATAGCTGCAGGTAGAGAAAGCCAACGACCAGCGCCACGACCGCGGCAATCTTCTTGGTCGGCCAGCGCAGCGCCAAAGGCTCGATCAGCGCGAGGCCGCCACGGACGACGAAGAACACCAGCCCGACCACCAGGCTCATATGAAGACCTGAGATGGAAAGGAGGTGAGCCAGGCCGGAATCGCGGATGGCCTGCATGTCCGTGGCCGGGACAGGCCCCTGCTCGCCGGTGACCAGCGACGCGGCGACCGCACCCGCCCCGCCCGGAATCATCGCCATCAGACGCTCGGTAATCTTCTTCCGCACCTCGGCGATCCAGAGGCGAACGGACTCGACCGGCCCGGCGGGCGGGTCGACGCGGAGTACGCGGAGAGGGCCGGTGGCGAATCCGGTCGCCCCTAAGCGCTCGAAGAAGGCCTGTCGCTGAAAGTCGAAGGCGCCGGGCTGGGCCGGTTCAGGCGGCGGGCGGAGGATGGCGGTGACCCGAATACGCGAACCGATGGCGACGTCGGGCCTGGCGCCGCGGAGCGTGATCCGGGCGCGCTCGGGCGTGCGTTGCGGCGCGAGGCGCGGGATCGCCAAGCGGTCGAGGGTAAGGCGGATCCCGCCGTCGCGGTGATCCAGTTCGACCACCCGCCCCTCGACCCCGACAGGTCCCAGCGAGCGGTCGAGCATCGGCGCGCTCACCGCCTTGGTCCGCATCTCGCCGAGCGCGAACCCCAGGGTGACTGCCAGGAAAGCGGCGGCAGCGACTCCGGCAATGCGCCCGTGCAGGCCCGCCGTCGCCGCCAGCCCGGCCACGGCCAGCGCCAGACCGAGCCAGAGCGGCGGCTCGACCGGCAGAACGAAGTAGAGGCCGACCCCGAACCCGAGCCCGACCGGCAGCCACAGCGCCCAGCGCTCGCGATCGGCCAGCAGGGCCGCGACGAAACCGGCCCCCAGCGCGGCCGGGCGGATCGCGGCAAGCGTGGCCGCCGCCCTCACTGGCCCGGCCTCGGCAATGTGCTAAAAGGCGCCATCATCGAGCATCAGACACGAGACCATGACCGTCGTCACGCGCTTCGCCCCCTCGCCCACCGGCTACCTCCACATCGGCGGCGCCCGCACCGCCCTGTTCAATTGGCTCTACACCCGCCGTCTCGGCGGCACTTTTCGCCTCAGGATCGAGGATACCGACCGCGCGCGTTCGACCGATGAGGCGATCAGGCTCATCCCCGAAGGGCTCAAATGGCTGGGCCTCGACTGGGACGACGAGATCGTCATGCAGTTCTCCCGCGCCGGCCGGCATGCCGAGGTCGCCCGCCAGCTCCTGGCCGAGGGCAAGGCCTACCATTGCTATTGCACCGCCGAGGAGCTGGAGGAGATGCGGGCCAAGGCCCGGGCCGAAGGCAAGCCGATGCGCTATGACGGGCGCTGGCGCGACCGCGACCCCAAGGACGGGATCCCGAACGTGCCCCCGGTGATCCGGCTGAAGGCGCCGCAGACCGGCGAGACCATGATCGACGACCTCGTCCAGGGTCGCGTCACTGTCGCCAACGACGTGCTCGACGACATGGTGCTGCTGCGCGGCGACGGCACGCCGACCTACATGCTGTCGGTGGTGGTCGACGACCACGACATGAACATCACCCATGTCATCCGCGGCGACGACCATCTGAACAACGCGTTCCGCCAATTCCAGCTCTACCAGGCCTGCGGCTGGACGGCGCCGCTGTTCGCCCATGTGCCGCTGATCCACGGGCCGGACGGTGCCAAGCTGTCGAAGCGCCACGGCGCGCTCGGCCTCGAGGCCTATCGCGACCTGGGCTACCTGCCCGAGACCATGCGCAACTACCTGCTGCGCCTGGGTTGGGGCCATGGCGACGACGAGATCATCTCGACCGAACAGGCGATCCAGTGGTTCGACATCAAGGATGTCGGCCGCAGCGCTGCCCGCCTGGACATGGCGAAGCTCGACAACCTGAACGGCCACTACATCCGCGAGGCGGACAATGCGCGGCTGACCGGCTTGGTGGCCGAGCAGCTGAAGGACGTCGACCCCGCGGGCCTCGCCCGCATCAAGCGCGGCATGAACGGCCTGAAGCAGCGGGCGAAGACGGTCATAGAGCTGGCGGAAAACGCCCGTTTCTATACGGCGAAACGCCCGATCCCGATCTCGGTGAAGGCCCAGGCGCTCCTGACCCCGGACGCCAGGGCGCTGCTGGGCAAGGTGCAGCCGGCCCTGGCGGCGACCGACTTCTCCGAATCCGCCCTGGAAGCCGCCGTCCGGCAGTTCGTCGAGGAGGCCAAGGTCAAGCTCGGCCAGGTGGCCCAGCCGCTCCGCGCCGCGCTTGCCGGCGAGACCACGTCACCTGGGATATTCGAGGTGGCGGCGGTCCTCGGCCGGGAAGAGGCCCTCGGCCGCATCGCCGACGCCGCGGGTCAGGCCTAAGCGGGCGTTTCCGCAGCGCAGCAAACCGCTTGGCAGCGTGCCGGGCGTATGTTTCTCTTACGATATTCCATTCGCGAGGACTTCCCCATGACCGCAGCCAAGCCCGCCGGCTCGAACAAGATCGCCACCCTGACCGGCCCCGACGGCAAGGTCACGCAGCTTCCGATCGTCGACGGCTCGGTCGGCCCGAGCGTCATTGACGTCCGCAAGCTCTACAACGACACCGGCTACTTCACCTACGACCCGGGCTACACCTCGACCGGCAGCTGCGAATCCAAGATCACCTACATCGACGGCGACCAGGGCATCCTGCTGCATCGCGGCTACGCCATCGACGAGCTGGCTGAGAAGGGTGATTTCCTCGAAGTCGCCTATCTGATCCTGAACGGCGAGCTGCCGACGGGCGACCAGAAGGCCGGGTTCGTGAAGAACGTGACCTATCACACGATGGTTCACGAGCAGATGACGCAGTTCTGGCGGGGCTTCCGCCGCGACGCGCACCCGATGGCGGTGATGTGCGGCGTCGTCGGCGCGATGGCAGCCTTCTACCACGACTCCACTGACATCACCGATCCGCGCCAGCGCGAGATCGCCTCCTACCGGCTGATCGCCAAGATGCCGACGATCGCCGCCATGGCCTACAAGTATTCGGTTGGCCAGCCGTTCATGTATCCGCAGAACAAGCTGAGCTATGCCGAGAACTTCCTCTACATGATGTTCGGCATTCCCTGCGAGGACTACAAGATGAGCCCGGTCCTGGCCAAGGCCATGGACCGCATCTTCATCCTGCATGCCGACCACGAGCAGAATGCGTCGACCTCGACCGTCCGTCTGGCCGGATCCTCCGGTGCCAATCCCTTCGCCTGCATCGCCGCCGGCATCGCCTCCCTCTGGGGTCCGGCGCATGGCGGTGCCAACGAAGCGGTGCTGGAGATGCTGGCCGAGATCGGCTCCAAGGATAAGGTCGGCGAAGCGGTCAAGCGCGCCAAGAACAAGGACGACAACTTCCGCCTGATGGGCTTCGGCCACCGCGTCTACAAGAACTTCGATCCGCGCGCCAAGATCATGCAGAAGACCTGTCATGAGGTCCTGGGCGAGCTCGGGATCAAGGATCCGCTGCTCGACGTCGCGATGGAGCTGGAGAAGGTGGCGCTGCAGGACGACTACTTCGTCCAGCGCAAGCTCTACCCGAACGTCGACTTCTACTCGGGCATCATCCTGAAGGCGATGGGCATCCCGACCTCGATGTTCACCGCGATCTTCGCGCTGGCCCGCACCGTCGGCTGGGTCGCACAGTGGCGCGAGATGATCGAGGACCCGCAGCAGAAGATCGGCCGGCCGCGCCAGCTCTACACCGGCGCGACCCAGCGCCCCTACGTCCCGGTCGAGAAGCGCCGTTGAGCGTCTGGGCTCGACGCCAGGCCGGGCGGCGCGATCCGCACCGGATTCTTCCCCACCGGCGCGCCTCGGCCTATGCCGGGGCCGCGCCGACGGCGGTCGCCGCCAACGACAATCTCGTCCCGCTGCCCAGCCGGTCGCGGAGCGCGTGGATCCTGCCCTTCGGCTTGGTTGCCGCTGCCGTCCTCATCCTCGCTTTGACATGAGCCTTGTCGTCGTCCGTCCGGCCCGCCGGCGCGACGCCGCGGTGCTGGTCGAGATGATGCGCGGCCTCAGCCAGGAGATCCGCGCCCTCGGCCATAAGGTCGAGGATCGGATCACCAAAGAGATCCTGCTCGCCGACGGTCTCAAGCGCGATGGCTGGATCAACGCGCTCATCGCACAGATCGACGACGTCCCGGCCGGCTACGCCGCCTGGTACCGGGGATACGACGTCGAGGACGCCGTCCGCCAGATCCGCCTGGCCGATCTCTATGTGGCACCCGCCGGCCGGCGCCGCGGAGTGGCAAGCGCCCTGGTTGCGGCGCTGGTGGCGCTCGGCCGCGAGCTCGGCGTCGGCGAGATCGTCTGGAACGTCGAGCCGGAAAACGCGCCCGCCCTCGCCTTCTACGAACGCATCGGTGCCCGCGCCTGGACCCGGAACCGCATCATGTACCTGAAGCTCGACGAGTACCGGCCATGAGCCGGGTCGCCGTCCGCGCCATGCGGCGGGCCGACGTGCCGGCCGTGGTCCGCATGATGCGAGAGCTGATCCAGCACATCCAGGCGCATGGCGAGCCGGCGCCGGGCCGGATCACCGCAGCCAAGGTGCTGAAGAACGGCTTCGGCCGCGACCGCTGGTTCGGCGTGTTCGTCGCCACCGTCGACGGCAAACCCGCCGGCTATGCGCTGCATCATCGGGGCTACGAGGTCGACGATGCGGCCCGCGTCCTCTACCTCTCCGATCTCTACGTCGCGCCCGAGGCCCGCCGGCTTGGCGTCGGCCGCGCCCTGATGGCGGCGATGGCGAAGGAGTGCAAGCGGGTCGACGCGCTCGAGATCCTCTGGCGCGTCCATTCCGGCAACCGCGGCGCCTAGGCCTTCTACGCCTCGCTCGGCGCCAGGCACTGGCGCCTCGGCACCACCATGTGGTGGCCGAAGGAGAAGATTGCGCGTGCCGCAAAGAGCCGAGGTTAAGGCGTGGGCGGCGGCGACCACCGGCGTGCCGCCGCCCACCACTCGCCGCCGTCAGGGGGCGTCAGGCGACGAAGCTATCCGGAACTACGCAGGCGGTCGGCGGACCAGATCAGCCGGACGATGTCACGAGAGCGTGAAACGGACAGGTGGCAACCCGCGCCTCAGGGTCATAAATTGACGCGGTGAACGCCTTCGACTCCTCGACACCTCCCCGCGATCTCTTCCCGGAGATCGAGCCGCGCCGGACCGGCATGCTGGAACTGGATGCGCGCCACACGATGTACTGGGAAGAGTCCGGTCGCGCCGACGGATTGCCGGTCGTCGTGCTGCACGGCGGCCCCGGCTCCGGCTCGTCACCCCGGCAGCGCCGCTACTTCGACCCGGACGTCTATCGCATCATTCTGCTCGACCAGCGCGGCGCCGGTCGCTCGACGCCGCTCGCCGATGTCACGAACAACACCGCCTATCACCTGATCGACGACATCGAGCGGCTGCGCCGCCATCTCGGCATCGAACGCTGGCTGGTCTTCGGCGGCTCCTGGGGCAGCACGCTCGGCATCATGTATGGCGAGGAGCATACCGATCACTGCCTCGGCTTCCTGCTTCGCGGCATCGGCCTCTGGTGGCCGGGCAAGCTCGACTGGAACCTCTACCATCGTCGCTTCCTTCTGCCGGAAGCCTGGGAGTTCCTGGTCGAGCCGCTGAACGAGGCCGAGCGCACCGACATTCTCGCGGCATACCATGCGCGCATCCACGACCCAGACCCTGCGATCCATATGCCGGCGGCGCGACGCTGGAAGACTTACGAGAAGATGTGCGAGCACCTGCCGCCGCTGACGCCGGAAGAGGCCGATGTTGGCGACAGCCTGGACTCGCTCGCCAAATCGCGCATCCAGACGCACTACTACCGAAACCGCGGCTTCATCCCGGAAGACGAGGTGTTCGCCAAGGTCGACCGCCTGCGCCATCTGCCGGCGGTGATCGTGCACGGCCGCCTCGACCTGATCTCGCCGGTCATCACCGCGCAGCGCCTGGCGCGTGCCTGGCCGGAGGCGGAGTTCATCCAGGTGCCGACGGGTGGTCACTCCGCCTTCGATCCGGCCATCAGGCCGGTCCTGGTCGCCGCCGCAAACCGCCTCGCCGATCGGCTGCGGCCATGAGCGAAGCCGAGCGGCGCGCGGAACTGAAAGCCCTGGCGCAGAGCCGAGGGCTTGCGGTCGACGAGGCCATGCTCGACGGCATGGTTCGGGCCGCCGCGCATGTCGCGCGGTTCCGCGAACGCCTGCCCGGCGACCTCGCTCCGGCGGAGACGCCGGCCCATGCTCCCTCCCAGCCCTGGCGGCCATGAGCGACGATCTCTGCCGCCTCTCCGCCGCCGAAGCCGGTGCGCTCATCGCCAAGGGGGCGCTGTCGCCTTACGAACTGACTTTGGCGGTCCTCCACCGCATCGAGCGGATCGATCCGCTGCTCCATGCCTATGTCGTTGTCACCCGCGATCGCGCCCTCACCGATGCACGCCGGGCCGAGCACGAGATCCGCGACGGACGTCGCCGCGGACCGCTGCACGGCGTTCCGATCGCACTCAAGGACGTGATCGACACGTCGGGGATCCCGACCACCGGCTGCTCGCGTGTATTCCAGGACCGCATCCCCGGCCGCGACGCCGCGGTCGCCGCGCGGTTGCGGGATGCGGGCACGATCCTTCTCGGCAAGCTTACCTGCCACGAACTCGCCCATGGTGGCCCCTCCTTCGACCTGCCCTGGCCGCCGGCGCGCAATCCCTGGGATACCACGCGCTACACCGGGGGTTCCTCCAGCGGTGCCGGCGCAGCGGTCGCTGCCGGGCTCTGCTTCGGTGCCATCGGGACCGACACCGGCGGCTCGATCCGCAGCCCGGCCGCGCTCTGCGGCGTCGTCGGCCTCAAGCCGACCCATGGCCGCGTCAGCCTCCGCGGCATCATGCCGAACTCATACTCGCTGGATCACGCCGGCCCGCTCGCCGGCAACGTGCGCGATGCGGCACTGCTACTCGGTGCAGTCGCCGGCTTCGATCCCGACGATCCGGCCAGCGTCGACAAGCCCGTCACTGATTGGGCGGCGGCGATCGGCCGGCCGATCCGCGGGTTTCGCATCGGCGTCGTCCGCCATTTCCACGAGACCGACGCCAAGGTCTCCCCAGCCTCCGTTGCCTCTCTGGAAGCCGCGCTCGACGTGCTGGCGGGTCTCGGCGCCAAGATCATCGAGGTCCGCCTGTCTCCGCTCGAGGACTACGCCGCCTGCAAGACGCTGATCTCGATGCCCGAGTTGCATGCCGCCTATGAGCCCGAGCTGAAGACGCGCCTTGCCGAGTTCGGCGAGAACTTCCGCTTCCGCGTGCTGGCGGCTCCGACCATCGCCGCGATCGACCATGTCCAGGCCCATCGCTGGCGCCGACGCCTGTCGCGCGAGATGCTCAAAGTCTTCGAGCGGGTCGACGTACTGGCGACAGCCGGCAACACCGGACCGGCGCCGTTGATCGAAACGATCCGCACCAGCCTGGAAAAGCCGTCGCTGACCGCACCGTTCAACGTCACCGGCTGTCCTGCCCTGACGATGTGCAGCGGCTTCACGCCGGAGGGCCTGCCGCTGGCGATCCAGCTGGCTGCCACTCCCTTCGACGAGGCGACCTTGCTCGCCGCGGCCCATGCCTATGAGCAGGCGACGCCCGAGCATCGCCGCCGGCCCGAATTCTCGCGTCTTCCTGAAGAGGTGGTGTGATGCTGCGTTTGTCCTCGGCCGTCCTGGCCGCTCTCCTTCCCGTCGCGGCCTCCGCCGCCGATCTCCGCATCGGGCTCGCCGTGCCGCCGACGGCAATCGACCCGCATTTCCACAACAACGGCCAGAACAACTCGAACTCCTCACACATCTTCGATGCGCTGACCCGGCAGGACGAGGCGCAGCGGATCAAGCCGAGCCTGGCCGAGTCCTGGCGCACGATCGATGACCGCACCTGGGAGTTCAAGCTGCGCCAGGGCGTGGCCTTCCATGACGGCTCGCCGTTCACCGCCGAGGATGTGGCCTTCACGTTGAAGCGGGCGCCGGACGTGCCGCGCAGCCCCAGCAGCTTTGCTGGATATCTCAAGGCGGTCGCCGACTACGAGGTGATCGACCCACACACCATCCGCATCCGTACCAAGGGACCGGATCCGCTGCTGCCGGTGAATCTCAGCAAGGTCTGGATCATCTCGGCCAAGGCCGGCCGCGAGGCGACCACGGCCGACTACAATTCCGGCAAGGCGATGATCGGCACCGGCCCCTACGCCTTCGCCGAATGGGCGACCGGCGAGCGTCTGACGCTGAAGCGCAACGATCGCTACTGGGGCGAGCGCGAGCCCTGGGATAAGGTCGACCTCCGCATCATTCCGGCGCCGGCGGCTCGGGTTGCCGCTCTGCTCGCCGGCGACGTCGACCTGATCGCCGACGTCCCCTCGACCAACCGCGCCGATCTGGAACGCAACCAGGCAGTCAAGGTCTGGTCAGGCGCATCGAACCGCGTGGTCTTCCTGTCGATGGACGTCGCCAGCGAGACACCGTTGCCCGGCGTCGAGGCCAAGGACGGAACCGCGCTGGCGAAGAACCCGCTGCGCGACCCGCGCGTGCGAGCGGCTCTATCGAAAGCGATCGACCGGAAGGCGATCGTCGAGCGCGTGCTCGAAGGCGACGGCCTTCCCGCCGACCAGCTGCTGCCGGCCGGACTCTTCGGCCGCAGCCCGAACCTGGCGCTTGAGACATCGGATATCGAGGCGGCGAAGCAGCTGCTGAAGGAGGCCGGATACCCGGACGGCTTCAAGCTGCCGCTGTACACCTCGCATGACCGGGTCGCGAACGCCGCCAATGTCGTGCAGACCGTGGCGCAATGGTGGACCCGCCTCGGCCTGCAGGTGAAGGTCGAGACCATGCCGCACACGATCTACCTCACCCGCGCCGGCAAGAGCGAGCTGGCGGCCATGCTGCACAGCTGGGGAGCCGGCACCGGCGAGGCCTCGGATACGCTGGGCGCCCTCGTCCACACGGTGATCCCGTCGGCAGGCTTCGGTGCGTCCAACCGCGGCCGCTACGGCAATCCCAAGGTGGACGAGCTGATCGACCAGGCGCTGGTGACGGTCGACGACGCCAGGCGCGAGGCGCTGCTGATCGCCGCCACCGACGCCGCGATCAAGGACCACGCCGTGCTGCCGCTGTACTTCTCGACCAATGTCTGGGCGACGCGGAAGGGTCTCGAGTACAAGGTCCGGACCGACAGCAACACCTTGGCGATGGGTGTTCGCGCGAAGTAGCGTCAGCGCCGGTGGAAATGCGGCTTCAGCGACCGATAGAGGTCGCTGAATGCCGCATAGCCGGCGTCGTAGGCGGCTGCCTTGGCAGGGTCCGGCACGATCCGCTCGCCCTGGCCGACGACCTTCGCGATATCGCTCCACGCGACCGCCTGCCCGGTTCCGATCGCCGCGACCCAGGCGGCGCCCAGGCAGGAGCCGTGATGGTTCACCAGGAGTTGCACCGGCTTCTGCAAGACATCGCTGACGATCTGCATCCACACCAGGCTTTGCGCTCCACCGTCGGAGGCGAGAAAGCGGGATGCCGGATACTTGAGCTCGGTCAGCACGTCGAGATGATGGCGGAAGGCATAGGCGATGCCTTCGAGAAGCGCCCGCCACATATGGGCGAGGCCGTGATTGAGGCTGAGGCCGGTAAAGGTGCCGCGCGCCAGGGGATCGTGGAGCGGCGTCTTCTCGCCGAGGAAGTATGGCAAGGCTTGGACGCCATCGCTGCCCGGCGGGATCTCGGCAGCCAGCTTGTCGAGATAGGCGTGGACCGAGAGCCCTTGCGCCTTGGCCGGTTCGGCGAGGCCTGAGGCGATCGAGCGCGCGAACCAGTTGAGGGTCGACCCGGCCGAGGCCATGCAGCCATTCGGCGCGAACAGCCCCGGCACCAGGTGATAGTCGAGATAGAGCCTCGGGTCGGGCGCCGGCTTGGGCGCGGCGACGATGATGTCGCCGGAACCGCCGAACTTCAGCAGCACGTCGCCCGGCGCCAGCAGGCCGGCGGCGAGCGCCGAGGCGATGTGATCCGCCGCCCCTCCCACCACCGGCAATCCAGCCGGTAACCCGGTCGCGGCGGCCGCCGCCGCGGTCACGTGCCCGAGGATCTCGTGCGAGACCGACTTCGGCGGGATCGCTGAGCGGGGAACATGGGCGAGCGCGATCAGGTCGTCGGCGAGAGCATGGTCGGCGAGGTCGACGAAGCCCGCTTCCAGCGCCCAGTTCTGCTCGATTGCCTTCCGTCCGGTCAGGCGCCAATTCACATAGTCATAGGAGCCGAACACGGTGGCGATGCGCCGGAACACCTCGGGCTCATGACGCTCGACCCAACGCAACCGCGAGGCCACGATCTGCTGGTTGACGCCATTGCCGGTACGCCGAAGAAACTCGGCCTCGTCAACCTCGGCCCGCAGCTCCTCGACCTCTGCGACGCAGCGGGCATCGCTCTGCTGGATGCTGGGACGCAGAAGGCAGCCCTCCGCGTCCAGCAGCACGATCGCCGGCAACATGCCGGTGACGCCGACGCCGGCGAGTTCGGACGGCGCGACTCCGGTCGTGGCGAGAAGCTCCGGGGCGATGTCGCAGACGTTCCGCCACCATTCCTCGGGATCCTCCTCGGCCCAGCCCGCATGGCGCGAGATCAGCGTCGCCGGGCGGGAGGCAACCGCGAGCACCCTGTCGGGCAGGCGAAGCAGGATGCCGATGGTCGAGGTGGTACCGATGTCGAGACCGATGACGCAGGCCATGGGGTGGCTACCGGAGCGTCTCGACCAGGTCCATGAAGCGTCTCACCCGGTCGCCGTCGACGGTGTTCCAGGTGTTGCCGTCGACCTTGAAATGCGTGCCGACGATGCAACCATCGGCGACACCGAGGATATCGCGCACATTCTCCAGGTTGACGCCGGTATTGGCGAAGACCGGAACGGTGGTGACGGCTTCCTTCACCTTGCGGAGATCGGAGCCGTTCACCGGCTGGCCGGTGAGCGGGCCGGAGACCAGGATGGCGTCGGCCAGCGAGGAGAACACGGCGCTTTTGGCGCGAAGCTCGATCGGCCTGGTGTCGAGAGACGAGGCGAACTCGGCGTTGATGTTGAACAGCAGCTTCAGGTCCGGCCGGCCGAGGTTTTTCCTCAGGCGAAGCGCCCCGGCGCAATCCGGTTCCCACATCCCCATGTCGGAGGCGAAGAGCCCGGTGAAGATCTCACGCACGAAGGCGGCGCCGGTGGCGCAGCCGATGGCGACGCTGGCAACCGGGTCCCAGAGATAGTTCACGCCGAACGGCACCTTCAGCATCGGCTTCAGCGCCATGACCACGGCGGTCATGGCCGCAATCCCCTCCTCCGGCGCCTTCAGCTTATAGGGCCGGTCGTTCTCATTCCCAAACATGACCGCGTGGATGCCGCCGGCCTGCAGCTTCTCGATGTCGCGACCGGCCTCCTCGATCAGCCTGGCCATGCCACCGGCCGCGTCATAGAGCGGCGTCCCCGGCAAGGCGCCGATATGCACCATGCCGATGACTGCCTTCCGGCGCGCGCCAAGGAAATCGAAGACCATCGAACCCCACCCCAAAGAGAATGGGGTCATCCTAGCGCGATCAGGTGACTTTCAGGCGGATGACATTCCAGGATGCCGGCAGCAGCGTCGCCTGCACCGTGCTCCCCTCCACCTTGACGCCTGCAAGGGCCGAGGGCTTGACCCGGTCCGGATTGGCCTTGGTGTTGACCGCCTTGAGGTCGCCATCCCCGAGCTGGATCGCCTGCTCGACCTTGAGGCCCGAGAAGCCGTTCGCCTCGATCCGAAGCGGCATCTCCTCGCTCAGGTGGCGGTTGAGGGCGAAGACGGTCAGATGGCCGCCGCCGTCGTCATGCACCGCGGAGACCTTGAGATAGGGAGCCGCCGGGATCGGGAAGTAGAGGTCCTGGGCGCCGCTCGGGTCGAAGTAGTTGGCGGCGTAGGTAGGCGAGTCGACCTGCGCCCGCAGCACCCGGCCACGGCCGAAATTGCTGAAATGTGCGAAGGGGAAGAAGATCGTCTGCCGCCACGCCGGCCCGCCGGTCTCGGTCATGATCGGGGCGATGGCGTTGACCAGCTGGGCGAGACACCCGGCCTTCACCCGGTCGGCATGGTTGAGGAGCGAGATGCAGGCGCCGCCGAAGGCCAGCGCGTCCTCGACATTGTAGACCTCCTCCAGGATCTCGGGCGCCACCGGCCAGCCGGATTTGACACGCTCGCCGCGGTTCCGGCGCGTCCGGTACCAGACGTTCCATTCGTCGAAGCTGAGCATGATGCGCTTGTTCGAGCGCCGGCGGGCGGCGACGGCGTCCGCGATGGCGACAACTTCGTCGATGAAGCTGTCCATCAGGTCGGGGCTGGCGAGGAAGGCGGCCGTGTCGCCGGCATAGTTGTTGAGGTAGGTGTGCAGCGAGATGAACTCGACCTGGTCGAAGGTGTGCTCCAGCACCGTGTCTTCCCAGGCCCCGAAAGTCGCCATCTTGCGCCCGGACGAGCCGCAGGCAGCGAGCTCGATCGAGCCGTCGATCCAGCGCATCATCTTGGCGGCCTCGGTCGCGACCCGGCCGTATTCGGTGGCGGTCTTCGCCTCCATCTGCCAGGGGCCGTCCATCTCGTTGCCGAGGCACCAGAACTTGATGTCGTGCGGCTCGGCCCAGCCATGCGCCTTCCGGAGGTCGGAGAGCGCGGTGCCACCGGGATGGTTGCAGTACTCGACCAGGTTGCGGGCGGCATCAGCGCCCCGGGTGCCGAGGTTCACCGCCAGCATCGGCTCGATGTTGGCGGCCTTGCACCAGTCGACGAACTCGTTGGTGCCGAAGTGGTTGGTCTCGGTCGACATCCAGGCGAGGTCGAGGCGCCGCGGCCGCGTCTCCACCGGTCCGACTCCATCCTCCCAGTTGTAGCCGGAGACGAAGTTGCCGCCAGGATAGCGCATGATCGTCGGCGCCAGCTCGCGCACCAGCGCCAGAACGTCTTGCCTGAAGCCCTTCTTGTCGGCGGTCGGGTGGCCCGGCTCGAACATGCCGCCATAGACGCAGCGGCCGAGGTGCTCGACGAAGGCGCCGAACAAACGCTGATCGGTGACGCCGATCTCGACGCCGCGGTGCAGGCGAACATCGACTTTACGCATGAGTGACTGCCTCCGTCGTGAGCGGCGAGGTGCCGCCGGTTGCCGCATCGGGCGAGAGAACCGCCGTCTTCAGCGCGATCGAGTAGGGATGCTGCGGGTTGTCCAGGACCGTGCGCGCGTCGCCGCTCTCCACCACCTGCCCCTTCCGCATGATGATGATGCGGTCGCTGATGTAGTAGGCGGTGGCGAGGTCGTGGGTGATGTAGATGATCGACATCCCCATGTCGTCGCGCAGGCTTCTGAGCAGGTTGACGATCGAGATGCGGAGCGAGGCGTCGATCATCGACACCGGCTCATCGGCGACGATCAGGGCCGGCGACGGGATCAGGGCGCGGGCGATGGCGACGCGCTGGAGCTGACCGCCCGAAAGTTCGTGCGGGAAGCGTCCTCGGATCTCGGCCAGCGACAGACCGACATTCCTGAGCGCCTGATCCGACCGCGCCTCGATCTCGGCCGTAGTGCCAAGGCCTGCGATCCGCTTGGCGGTCATGAACAGGTAGCGATCCACCCGCTTCATCGGGTTGAACGCCTCGAAGGGGTTCTGGAAGATCGGCTGGACCAGCCGCATGAACGCCAGCCGGTCGTGCCCGTTGCGGATGCCTTTGAGGTCGGCGCCGCGGAAACGGATGCTTCCTTCGGTCGTCGGCACCATGTTCAGGATCATGCGGGCCAGGGTGGTCTTGCCGCTGCCGGACTCGCCGATGATGGTGAAGATCTCCGGCCGGTCGGCCTCCATGGCGAAGCTGACGCCATCGACGGCCCGTACCCGCTGGCGGGAGAACAGGCTTCCCATGGTGTAGGTGCGGCCGACCTTGTCGATCTCGATCAACGGCGGGCTCACGGCTGGCTCTCCGGCACCGCGGCGAAGCAGGCGACCCGACGACCCGACTCGAGCGTCGCCATCGGCGGCACATGCGTCCGGCAGACCTCCATCGCCAGCGGGCAGCGCGGGTGGAAGCGGCAGCCAGGCGGCGGGTCGGCGAGACTCGGCGGCGTGCCCTCAAGGCCCTTCTTTGGCTCCACCTCCCCGATCCGGGGCAGACTGCCGATGAGGTGAACGGTGTAGGGATGCAGCGGCCGGCTGAAGATCTCAGCGGTGCGTCCCTCCTCCACCAGCCGGCCGGCATACATGACGCCGAGGCGGTCGCAGAGATTGGCATGCACGGCCAAGTCGTGGGTGACGAAGATCAGCGAGGACCCGATCTCACGCTGGACCTCGCGGATCATCGCCAGCACGCCGTTCTGGACGATCACGTCCAGCGCGGCCGTCGGCTCGTCGGCGATGATGAATTCGGGCCGGCAGACGGTGGCGAGCGCGATGGCGACGCGCTGGCGCATGCCACCGGAAAGCTGATGGGGGTAGGCATCGAGGACGCCGGGGTCGAGGTGCAAGCGCTTCAGATGCGTCTCGACGATGTCGGTGAATGCCGGCATCGGCTTGTCGATATGGCGGAAGGCGAAGTCGACGAAGGAGGCCCTGACCCGGCGAACCGGGTTCAGGACGTTCATCGATCCCTGCATGATGTAGGAGAGATGCCGCCAGCGGAGCCCGTCGATCTCCGCCTGGTCGGCATCGTAGACGTCGACCGTCTTGCCGCCGAAATTGAACACCACCGACCCGGCCAAGACCCGAAGCGGCGGGCGAATGGCGGCGGCGATGGTCTTGATCAGGGTGGTCTTGCCGCAGCTGGATTCGCCGGCAAGGCCGTAGATCTCGTTGGCGCCGACCTCGAAGCTGACGTCGTCGACCGCCCTCACCTCCCGCTCGACCCCGAACGACGAGGTCTGATAGTAGGCGCGAAGGCCGGAGACGGCGAGAACGGGAGCGGCGGTGGCCATCGCTTTAGTCAGTTCCCGATCCGGCTGAGCCGGCTGCGCGGATCGATGAACTCGTTCATTGACACCGCCAGCAGGAACAGCCCGATGAAGGTGATGATCACCAGGGCGACCGGGAAGAAGATCCACCACCAGACGCCGGCGACCAGCGCCGTGTGCTGGTTCGCCCAGTAGATCAGCACACCGACTGTCGGCGTGTTGATGTCGGTGAAGCCCAGGACCGACAGCGTCACCTCGAGCCCGATCGACCAGTTGATGTTGTTCATGGTCGTCGAGAAGACGATCGGCATGACGAAGGGCAGATGCTCCTGGACCAGGATCTGGCGCATCGGCATGCCCGAAAAGATGCTGGTCTCGGTGAATTCACGGGTACGCAGGCTCATCGACACCGAGCGGATCAGACGCGCATCATAGGCCCAACCGAGGCAGGCCATGACCAGTGCCAGAAGCACCCAAGACATGCTGTCGCGCATGACGAAGTAGAACAGCACCAGGATCGGAAACAGCGGCAGCACGATGAAGGTGTCGTTGATCGACATCAGGATGCGATCGACGATCCCGCCTGCGTAGCCGGCGATGAGGCCGATGGTGAGCGACAGGATCCGGCTGATCACCGCGACCGTGAGGCCGAAGAGGAGCGTGTTGCGAATGGCGAAGGTCAGGAGCCAGAACAGATCCTGGCCGCGCGAGGTGGTGCCGAGGAGATGGGTCCAGGACGGCGGGAGGTCGAACGGCACGACATAGGAGTCGTTCGGCGGATAGGGAGAGACGAAGGACAGACCCGCGAAGATCACCACGAAACCCAGCAGAATGATGCCGGCGGTGAATTCGCGGTTGAAACGAAGCAGATCGAAGAGGACCCGAGCCATTGCCTAGCTGACCTTCACGCGCGGATCGAGCAGCGGATAGATCAGGTCGATGAGCAGCACCGCCAGCGAGACGGCGAGGATCGACACCGTGGTGATGCCGAGAACCAGGCTGTAGTCGCCGACATGAACGGCCGCGACCAGAAGCGTGCCGATCCCCGGATAGCCGAAAACCTGCTCGGTGATGATGGCGCCGGTGAAGATCGCCCCCAGCGACATGGCAAGCCCGGTGACCTGCGGCACCAACGAGTTCCGCATGACGTAGGAACCGAGGATACGCCTAGGACTGACGCCGCCGAGCTCGGCATAGACCACGTAATCCTCGGTGACGACGTTGGATACCAGGGAGCGCATGCCCATGAACCAGCCTCCGAGTCCACCCAGCACCAGAGACAGGATCGGCAGGATGGAATGCAGCGCGAGGCTGCCGATGAAGGCGAGCGAGAATTCGTGCGGCAGGTTCATCCGGGAGCCGCCCGAGAGCGGCAAGATCGGCCAGAGATAGCCGAAGACGATCAGGAGAACGAAGGCGACGATGTAATAGGGGATCGGATGCAGCGCCATCGCCAGAATGCCGGCGAAGCGCAGCGTTCGGCTCCTGAGGTAGTAGCCGGCGAGCCCACCCAGCAGATTACCGACACACCAGGTGATGATCGTCGAGACGGTCAGCAACCCGACCGTCCAGGGCAGCGCCCGCCAGATCAGAACCGAGACCGGCGTCGGGAACGCGGAGAGCGACGGCCCGAAATCGGCAACCGCGATCCGGCGCCAAAAGGTTGCGTACTGCTCCAGCAAAGTGCCTTCGAGGCCGTACAGCTCCTTGAGCGACTGTCGCATCATCGCGATCGCTTCGGGGCTGGTGGCGCCGTACTGGGTCGCCGCAGAGATCGTCTGCTCGACCGGGTCGATCGGCGTGGCGTGCGTGACGATGAAGGCGATATTGATGCCGATGAAGACGACCAGCAGGAACTGGCCGAGCCGTCCGATCAGATAGGCGGGATAACCGTGCATAAGATTCTAGCCGAAGCGAGGGCCGGCTCGATGTCCAGCCGGCCCTCGACCCCTTTGTGCCCGGATCAGTTTGTCGGCTTCAGCTTGACCATCATGTACTTGGTATTGGCCCAGTTCGGCACCGGGTCCGTATAGGGTGCGGTCTCGGCGTTCGGATAACCGGTCCAGTAGGTCTCATCCATGACGGTGAAGACGTTGTAGGCCATCAGCGGGATGGTCGGCATCTCGCGTGCCACCAGCTTGATGTATTCCTTGCCGAGCTCGATGCCCTTGGGATCGTCGAAGCCGATGCTGCGGATCTGCTCGATGATCTTGTCCAGCTCCGGGTGCGACCACCGACTCCAGTTTCGCGGTGGCTGCGGCTTTCCAGGTTCGGCGATGAACTGCGAATGCCACGAGTCGAGGAAGAAGGAGAGGTCGGGATGACCGCCCCAGGTTTCGACCGCCCAGCTGATGATCACCTCGTAGTCGCCGGAGTTGCGACGGTCGAGCAGGCTTCCTTGCGCGACGACCGTCGTGGCGTCGATGCCGAACTGCCGCCACTGCTGGGCGATCATGCTGCCGGCCCGCGTCATGACCGGCCGGAGATCGCCCTCGACCGTGATGCGAATGGTGAAGCGCTTGCCGTCGGGCGTGAACCACTCGTTCCCGCGCTTGGTGAAACCAGCACGCTCCAGAAGCTCGGTCGCAGCCTGCTGGTCAGGTTTCCACCAGCCGCGGCCGAAGGCCTTGGCGACTTCCTTCGGATCGGTCGGGATCTGATCACCCATCGACGGCCTCAGCATGTCGGCGATCTGCTTGCCGACCGTCGGGTCGTAAGGCTTGATCTTGCGCTTGCCGGTGTCGATCTCGAAGTCCTTGAGCCAGGCCTCCATCGGCTCGTGATAATACTCAGGATAGCGTCCCGTCGGCGGTACGCCGATCGCCGAGATCGTCGCCGCGCCTCGGTAAGACGCCATCGAAACGGCCTTCATGTCGATCAGCAGCGCCAGTGCCCAGCGCATGTCCCGACTTTTAAACAGCGGATTCTGATGGTTGAAGATGACCATCGGCAGCGTCGGATCCGGATGGGCGTAGGGGAAGCCCTTGAACCAGCCGCGCGAGGTCTTCGACTGCTTCGCCAGCGTGAACATGCCCTCGGGCGAGGTGTCGTGGATGATATCGAGCTCGTGGTTGAGCTGCGCGATCACGCGCTTGTCCGGCGGCCCGGGATCGATATAGGCGACGTAGGTCGGGCCGGGCTCGCCGAAGCGGGCGACGGTGGTCCGCTGCCAGTCCGGGCGCTTGCGCCAGATGAACCACTTACCGTTCGGGTCGTAGCTATGGACGACGTAGGGTCCGAGCGTCACCGGCGGATCGAAGGCGAACTTGATCAGGTCGCCGGCCTTCTCGAAGATGTGCTTCGGCATCATCCACATGGCGTTCCAGCGCACGGTGAACAGCGCGTGGAAGCGCGAGTTGGGCTTCTTCAGCTTGAAGACCACGGTGCTCGAATCCGGCGCGGTGATGCCGGCGACGTTCACCTGGACCGCAGCGCTCCAGCGGAGGCCCGGCGTCTTCATATGGGTCTCGATGGTGTACATGACGTCGGCGGCGCTGAACTCGACGCCGTCGCTCCAGAAGATCCCCTTCCGCAGCTTCACCGTCATCTCGGTGAAGTCGGCGTTGTAGATCGGCTTTTCAGACGCCAGAGAATTGTCCCAGACGCCGTCGACGCCGCTGTTCGGGTCGATGTACCAGAACGTGTCCATGCCGAGCTGGTGCAGGCCGGTCGATTGACCGCCCGCATTCACCGCCCAGATGTTGAACCATCCGGCGTTCTTGACCGTCCCTTCCGGATTCTCGACGATCAGCGTCTGCTTTCGCGGCAGATCGGAGATCGATCCTTGCGCATAGGCGGGGGCATCGAACGCCCATGCGATCGCAAGCAGCGCAAGGCTCTGCAGAATACGCATCGTTTCCTCCCACGGATGTGCACCGTTATTCCCGGTGCGCTTGTATTGGGAGGAAGGCTATCGAGCGCCCGGCCGCGGGTCAATAAAATCTGATATGTATCAGATTATGTGATTTGAATGCGTCAATGCGCCAGGAAGAGGCGCATGACGATGTCCTGGTCGTAGTTGCCGAACCCGCGCCCGAAGATGTTCATGCCACCGGGATGCTTCGCGCGTTCATCGATGCCGACTTTGAGGCGGATGGAGTGGTGAGCTGCGAGATCGAGCTGTTTCAGGGTCACGCGCGACACCTTCACCCCGTCGACGAAGCAACCCTTTGCCGAGATGTTCCAGGTGGTCAGCTTGCCGTATTGCGAGCCTTCGAGCTTCCACCAGCGCGGCGTATAGACGCCACGCTTGTCGCCGAAGTCTCCGGGCGAGGTCCAGGTACCGACCAGAACGTCGTTGACCCAGACGCTGATGTCCGACGGCCAGTCGGCATTGGTCCCTGGCACCTCCGAGGAGATCTCCATGCTGAACTCGATCGCCTCGACCTCGGTCTTGGCGATCTTGGCGTTGTTCGGGAACTTGTATTCGACATGACCGCGGCCGAACCACAGCAGCGCCGCCTGCATGCGGCTGGGATCGAGGAAGAGATCGGGCACGTCGAGCAAGCCGATGATGCCTTCGGCCGAGCAGAGCCCGCAGGGCGCGCTCACCTGGTAGCTGGTGTAGAGGCCGAGCGGCATCGAGACCTCGACCATGTGGTCCTGCTGCTGCGCCGAGAGACCGTCCAGGCGGATGAAGACCTCGTCAAAACGGGCCGAGCAGATCTTCTGCTGGCCCTTGCTTGCCTTGATCGTCTCGGTGCGGATCAGGCCAGAGTCGTCCAAGACCTGGATATTGGTGGCGATGGTCGACTGCGGCAGCTTCATCGCCTTGGCGATCTCGTTGACGTTCATCGGACCGTTCGCGTGCAGGACACGCAGGATCTGGATACGGATCGGCGAGGAGAGGCCCTTCAGGACCTCCATCTTGTCCTGCGGGTCAATGGTCAGGATGTTTCGGCGAGGACTGCCGGCAGGGATCACGGAAACGGCCTCTGACAAGGGCTTGAGCGGTACCGAACCGTATCAGAAAACCGGGTTTCATCCATCCCGCCTACCGCCCCCTGAACGGCCGAGGCTTGTTCGGCCGGAGTCGCGGGGTCTATCCTTCCTCATTCGGACATGGAGGAGGCTACCAACATGAAGGTCAAAGCCATCGCCGCCGGACTCCTGCTGGGCACCCTGCTCGGCAGCATGCCGGCGAACGCGCAGAAATCTGCCGACACGCTTCGCATCGTCTTGAGGGATGCCGTTACCAACGTCGACCCCTACTACAACCAGCTCCGTACCGGCGTCGTCATCGCGCACCAGTCCTGGGACAACCTGGTCTATCGCGATCCCGATACCTTCGCGGTCAAGCCGCTGCTCGCCACCTCGTGGAAGATCGTCGACGACACGACGATGGAGTTCGCGCTCCGGCGCGGCGTCAAATTCCACAATGGCGATGCGTTCACCGCCGACGACGTGGTCTACACCCTCAACCTCGTCAGCGCCGCCGACTCTAAGATCTCGACGCCCAGCAACGCCAACTGGATCGACAAGGCTGAGAAGATCGACGACTTCAATGTCCGTATCAAGTTGAAGAAGCCGACGCCGGCGGCACTCGAATACATGGCCATGGTGCTGGTGATTTATCCCAAGGCCTATCGCGAGAAGGTCGGACCGGATGGGTACGCCAAAGCCCCGGTCGGCGCCGGCCCCTACAAGATCACCAAGGTCGAGGCCGGCCAGATCGACTTCGAGCGCTTCGCCGACTACTACGCCGACAGTCCCAAGGGGAAGCCGGCGATCGGCAAGATGCAGGTCCGCTTCGTCCCCGACGCCGCGACCGAGATGACCGAGCTTCTCGCCGGCCGCGCCGACTTCATCTGGAACTTCAACCCCGACCAGTTCGACGCCGTCGGGCGCATGCCGACCCTGCAAGCGCTCCGCCAGGAGTCGATGCGCGTCGGCTTCCTTCGCATGGATACCGCCGGAGACCGCGACAGCAACAAGCCCCTGACCAACGTCAAGGTCCGCCAGGCGATCTTCCATGCGATCGACCGCGAGCAGATCGCCAAGCAGCTGGTGCAGGGCGGCTCGCGTGTGCCGCCGGCCCCGTGCTTCCCCTCGCAGTTCGGCTGCGACGGCGAGGCGGCGATGAAATACGCCTATGACCCGGCGAAGGCCAAGGCGCTCCTTGCAGAGGCCGGCTACCCGAACGGCTTCGAGACCGAGCTCGTCACCTATGTGCTGCCGCAATGGGCCGCCTCGGTGCAGGGCTATCTCAACGCCGTCGGCATCAAAACGAAGATCAGTCAGCTCCAGGTCCAGGCCCTGGTCCAGCGTTGCCAGGCGCGCGGCGAATGCCCGCTGGACATGGGCAGCTGGGGCTCCTACTCGATCAACGACGTCGCAGCCGTCATGCCGGTGTTCCTCGGCGGCGGCGTCGACGACCACGCCAAGGATGCGGAGATCGAGAAGCTGCTCACCACCGCCGGCACGACGATGAACGCCGACACCCGCAAGACCAACTACTCGACGGCGATCAAGCTGGCGATGGAGCGGGCCTATTGGGTGCCGCTGCACACCTACGTCACCACCTATGGCCTGTCGAAGACGCTCGCTCTCAAGACCTATGCAGACGAGCTGCCGCGCTTCTGGCTCAGCAAGTGGCAGTGACGATCTAACTCGGATTTATCTTCAGAGCCCCGCGGATGCTGTCCGCGGGGCTCTTCCTTTTTCAAGCCGGCGCCGCGAGATGGCACTCGACCAGGTTCGGCCCGTTACGTTGGGTCGCCGGAGCTTCCTGGCTGCAGCGCTCGATGGCGATCGGACAGCGCGGATGGAAGCGGCAGCCGGGCGGCACATTGGCCGGATCGGGCATGGCGTCGCCGAGGCCGGTTTCCGGCAGCCCGAGATCGGGTTCGGGCGTCAGCACCGACGCCAGCAACGCCTTGGTATAGGGATGCCGGGGATCGCGGAACAGGGCTGCCGCCTGGTTCTGCTCGACGATGCGCCCGAGATACATCACCGCCACCTCGCTAGCGACGTGCTCGACCACCGCCAGGTTATGGCTGATGAAGAGGTAGGAGAGCCCGAACTCACGCCGGAGCTCGGCCAGGAGGTTCAGGATCTGCGCCTGGACCGAGACGTCAAGCGCCGAGGTCGGCTCATCGCAGACGACGATGCGCGGACGCAGCACCAGGGCGCGCGCGATGGCGACACGCTGGCGCTGGCCTCCCGACAGATGTGCCGGGAGACGGTCGGCCATCGAGGGATCGAGTCCGACGCGCGCCAGCATCTCGTCGACGCGACGGTTCACTTCCGGCGTCGACATCCCGCCCTGGGCCACCAGCGGCAAGGAGACGACGTCCCTCACCCGCCGCCGCGGGTTGAGCGAGGAAAATGGATCCTGGAACACCGGCTGGATCAGCCGCGCTCGCTCCTTCCGATCCAGCGAGGCCAGCCGCTTGCCGTCGATCAGCACCTCACCAGCCGTCGGTTCGAGTAGGCCCAGGATGATCTTGGCGAGGGTCGACTTGCCGCAGCCGGACTCGCCGACCACCCCCAGGACATCGCCTGCCTTAAGCTGGAGCGACACGCCGTCGACAGCGACCACGCGTTTCGGCTTGGCGAGAAGGCCCGCCCTCACCCGGAACTGCTGACCGACGCCGCGAACCTCGATCAGGGGAGCGGTCATGACCGGGCCATCTCCTCCGGCGGGATCTGGCAGAGATAAGCGTGGTCTACGCCCAGGCGATGCCGGGTGATCGGGCCGGCGCAATCGGGACGCATCAGCGAGCAGCGCTGACGGAAGGCGCAGCCTTCGAAGCGCTCGGTGACTTGCGGCACCATGCCGGGAATGGATCCCAGCGGCTCGCCGGGCCTGATCTTGCCCGGAACCGGCACGCAGGAAAGCAGCCCGCGGGTATAGGGATGCATCGGCCGAGAGAAGAGCGTGCGCACCGGCGAGCTCTCCACCACCTCGCCCGCATACATCACCGAAACCCGGTGAGCAGTCCGGGCGACCACGCCCAGATCGTGGGTGATCAGCAGAATGGCGAGGCCGAGATCCTTCTGAAGGTCGGCCAGGAGGCGAAGGATCTGCGCCTGAACTGTGACATCGAGCGCCGTCGTCGGTTCGTCGGCGATCAGCAGCTCCGGATCGCACATCAACGCCATCGCGATCATCACCCGCTGGCGGAGCCCGCCCGAGAGCTGATGAGGATATTGCCCAAGGCGCATGCCGGGCGAGGTGATACGGACCCGTGCCAGCAGCTCCGCCGCCCGATCCATCGCCGCACGGCGCGAGCCGCCGCGGTGACGGAGCATCACCTCCGCCATCTGCGAGCCGACCGTATAAGCCGGGTTCAGGCTGGTCATCGGTTCCTGGAAGATCATCGCCATGCGGTCCCCGCGGAGCCGCGACATCTCCTTCTCGCTGAGACCGCGGAGGTCGCCGCCGTCGAAACGGAGTGTCTCGGCACGGCGGACCGCATTGCCCGGAAGCAGGCCCATCATCGCCAGCGCCGTGACCGACTTGCCGCAGCCGGACTCGCCGACCAGGCAGTGGGTCTCGCCGCGGTTGACCTCCAGCGAGGCGCCGCGGACGGCGGTCAGCCCCCCGAACGAGATGTCGAGCCCTTGGACTTCCAGCAGTGCCGTCACGCCACCCGCCCGGTCTTGAGCAGGTCGCGCAACCCGTCGCCCAGCAGGTTGATGCCGAATACCAGGGCGAACAGCGACAGGCCGGGGACCATGATCACCCAGGCGCTGAAGAACATGTAGTCCTTGGCTTCCGCGATCATCAGCCCCCAGGACGGCAAGGGCGGCGGCACGCCAAGGCCGAGGAAGGAGAGTGCGGCTTCCAGCAGGATCGCCAGCGCCATCTCGAGCGTCGCGACGACCGCCAGCGGCGAGAGGATGTTGGGCAGGATCTCACGCAGCACGATGTAGGGCTGAGAGCAGCCGGCGGACCAGGCGGCGGCGACATAGTCGAGGTTTCGGACCTGCATCGTAGCCACGCGCGCCACCACGGCGAAGCGCTCCCAGAGCAGCAGGCCGAGCGTGGCGACGACGACGGTGAGCGAGCTGCCGACCAGCGAGACCACCGCGAGCGCGACCAGGATCAGCGGGATCGAGAGCCGCGCGGTGATGATGAACAGGATGACATCGTCGATGCGGCCGCCGAAGAAGCCGCCGGCGACGCCGAGCGAGATGCCGATGAGGCCGGAGGTGATCACGGTCATGACCCCGATCAGCATCGAGATGCGAGCGCCATAGACCAGGCGCGCGAGATAGTCGCGACCGAGCTGGTCGGTGCCGAGCCAGTGCGCGGGCTTGCCTCCTTCCATCCAGAACGGTGGGATCAGGCGCCGGCTCAGGTCCTGGCCGAAGGGGTCATGGGCGGTCAGCATCGGAGCGAAGACGGCGACCAGGAACGTGAACCCGACGATGAAGGCGCCCACCCACAGCCCCGCGCTGCGCCATCCCCTCATGAGGCGCGCAGCCTCGGATCGAGCAGCGCATTCAGCATGTCGGCACCGAGCGTGAGCAGCGTGTAGATGATCGCCAGCAGCAGGACAACCGCCTGGACCGTCGGGAAGTCGTTCTTGCTGATCGACTCCCAGGCAAGGAAGCCAACCCCGTGAAGCGCGAACACCGTCTCGATCACGATCGAGCCGCCCAGCATGAAGCCCAGTTGCACGGCGGCGATCGAGACCACTGGCATCGCCGCGTTGCGGGCGGCGTGCTTCAGGATGATCGAGGCACGGGACAGGCCCTTGGCCCGCGCCGTCCTGATGTAGTCCGCCGACATCGCATCGATCATGCCGCTTCGCGTGAGCCGCATCAGGGCGGGAATGGCGGAGAACGCCAGAACCGTGCCCGGCATCACGAAGTGCTGCCAGGTGCCGGTGCCTGAGACCGGCAGCCAGCCGAGGTGCAGGCCGAAGGTGATCATCAGAACAAGGCCGAGCCAGAACGACGGCATTGCCTGGCCCAACAGCGCCACTAGCGAGATCAGGCGGTCGATCGGGCGCCCTTCACGCAGGGCCGAAATGACGCCGAGCGGCAGGGCCACTGTCAGCGCGATGCCGAGACCGACGAGCCCGAGGGTGAGAGTGATCGGCAGGCGGTCACCGATCAGCTTGGCCACCCGCTCGCGGAAGAAATAGGACTGGCCGAAATCGCCGACGATGGCGCGGCCGACCCAGTCGAAGAATTGCTGGATGACCGGCCGGTCGAGGCCATAGGCCTTCCGGATGATCTCGATGTCGGCGGCGGTCGAGTTCGGCCCGGCGATGGAGATGGCGAGATCGCCCGAAAGCCGGGTCAGCGCAAAGGCGAAGGTCAGCACTGTGATGCAGACGAGCAGGGCAACCAGCAGGCGTCGCGCCAGGAACTGCAGCATCGGGGAAGCATATCCGCAGGCGCTCGGGCGAGACAAGGCGGGCCGAAGGGCCTGGGATTCGGAGCGAAAACCGTCCAATCTCCGGGCGCCACGGCAGGGAAACTCCGACGAATGACCAGCGCACGCCTCACCGTCTTCATCACCACCCCGCTCGAGCCCGAATGCGTGGAGCGTATCCGCTCAGTCGCACCCGACCGGGTCGAGGTGATCTGCGAACCTGACCTCTGGCCGCCCCAGCGCTATGTCGCCGACCATAAGGGCAAGGACGGCTTCCCTCGCACGCCCGAGCAGGAAGCGCGCTGGCGCGCGCATCTCGGCCGCGCCCAGGTGCTGTTCGACTTCCCGCCGAACTCCGCCGACGGCAGCGGCGGCTTCGCCCTCGCTCCCAACGCCAAGTGGGTGCAGACGACCAGCTCGGGCGTCGGCCAGATGGTCAAGAAGATGGGCCTGCAGCAGTCGGACCTGCTGGTCACCACCGCGCGCGGCGTTCATGCAGGCCCGCTGGCGGAGTTCGTCTTCACCGCCCTCCTGACCCACATCAAGGACATGGCTCGGCTGAAACAGGAGCAGCAGGCCCACCGCTGGGAGCGCTATTGCGGCGACGAGCTGGCGGGGAAGACGCTCGCGGTGATCGGCGCCGGCCAGGTCGGCGGGCGCATCGCCGCGCTCGGCAAGGCCTTCGACATGCGGGTGCTGGCCAATGTGCGCGATGCCCGCAAGGGCCGCGCCGAGGAAATGGGTGTGGATGCGGTCTACCCGCCCGACCGGCTGCACGCGATGCTGGCCGAGGCCGACGCGATCGTCCTGATCGCCCCGCACACACCCGAGACCGAGAACCTGCTCGACGCCCGCGCCTTCGAGGTCATGAAGGCCGGCGTCGCCTTCGTGAACATCGGCCGCGGCCAATGCGTCGACGAGGCAGCCCTGATCGCATCGCTGCGCTCTGGCAAGGTCGGCTTCGCCGGGCTCGACGTCGCCGCGATCGAGCCGCTGCCGGCAACCAGCCCGCTCTGGGACATGCCGAACGTGCTGATCAGCCCGCACTCCGCCAGCACCGTCGGCCGGGAGAACGAGCGGATCACCGACATCTTCTGCCACAACCTCCGCTGCTACCTGGACAGCCGTCGCGGCGAGATGCGGAACGTTCTCGACAAGATGCGCCTGTATTGAGGGGCCGGAGCGCTTGTAACCGGCGCGCAATCCGGGAGAGAATACCAAGACAACAACCTGCCGGGGCAATCCGAAGCCTAGGCTGCACGATCAGGGGAACGGATTCATGAACCTGCACCGCATCGTTTCAGCCGGCGCCGCGGCATTCGCTGCCTGCGTGCTGGCCGGCAGCGCCTTCGCTCAGACTGCCACGCCTCAACATGGCGGCGAGCTGGTCTACGCTCAGGCTGGCGAACAGTTCTCGCTGTTCCCCGGGCGCAACCTGGACAGCGGCGCCCAGGACGTCTGGCTCTACGCCTGCGAGAACCTGGTGGAGATGAACGAGGATGGTTCGATCTCTCCCCTGCTGGCGAAGAGCTGGACGGTCTCGGACGATCGCAAGAAATTCACCTTCGAGCTCCAGCAAGGCGTCAAGTTCCATGACGGCTCGGTCTTCGATGCCGAGGCGGTCGCCTTCGTCTTCAACGAAGCCAAGGCCAAGAACTTCATCTATGCCAGCATCCTCGAGGGCTTCGAGGCGGCGAAGGCCGAGAGCGCGCACTCGGTGTCGATGAGCTTCAAGTCGCCGTTCGCGGCCCTCCTGCCCAACCTCGCCTATCGGCCGCTCTGCATCTTCAGCCCCACCGCCTACAAGAAGAACGGCGAGCAGTGGATGGCGACGCATATCGTCGGCACCGGCCCGTTCATCCAGAAGGACTTCTCTAAGGGCGAGCACATCAAGTTCGTGAAGAACCCGGACTACTGGCAGAAGGGCAAGCCCTACCTGGATGCAGTCAAGATCATCGTCGTTCCGGACCCGGCGGTGCGCGCGGCACTGCTGGAGAAGGGCGAGGTCGACCGCACGGTGCGCCTCAACGATTTCGACCTGCAGCGCCTGGAAAAGAACAAGGACATCAAGGTCCGCGTTGTGCCCAGCACGCGGCAATACTATATCGCGCTCAATCACATGGTCCCGGCGCTGGCGCATGTGAACGTGCGGAAGGCGTTCAACTACGCCATGGACAAGGTCGGCATCGTGAACAGCGTGTTCGCCGGTCGCGGCGCGGTTCTGGCCAAGGCCCCCACGCTGTCGCCCGGCGTCTACGGCTACACCGAGATGACCAACCCCGGCGAGGACACGATCTTCCCGTTCAACCTGGCCCGCGCCAAGGAGTTGATGAAGAACGCCGGCTACGAGGATCGCAACAAGGACGGCTTCGTCGAGGACGTGAAGGGCACCAAGCTGTCGCTCAACCTGTTCACCCGCCGGGGCGGCACCCAGGGCGACTTTCAGGTCGCCCAGCTGATCCAGACTTTCCTCAAGGACATCGGCGTCGAAGTCAGGATCCAGGTCTTGGAGAGTGCCGCCTTCGGCGACGCCATCAAGCTCGGTCCGACCGACGTCAAATACGACATGGCGCTCCTCTCCTGGGGCATCCCGACTGCCGATCCGGACGAACCGATGATGCTGTTCACCCTGACCCAGGCGTGGAAGCCAGTCGGCGCTAACCGGATGTTCTACTCCAGCGAAGAAGTCGACCGCCTGTCGATGCTAGGCGGTGTTTACAAAGTGATTGACGTGTGACTCGAACCTTGATTCAAGGATTCCTCTTGGAGGAGGGATTCGTGAGCCGAGGCG
>CAXNIC010000001.1:0-60980 GCA_964201945.1 Alphaproteobacteria bacterium | reverse complement strand
ATCAACATCCTGATGCCGGCCCTGTCGCCGACCATGACCGAGGGCAATCTCGCCAAGTGGCACAAGAAGCCCGGCGACAAGGTCTCCGCCGGCGACGTCATCGCCGAGATCGAGACCGACAAGGCGACCATGGAGGTCGAGGCCGTCGATGAGGGCACGCTCGGCGAGATCAAGGTGCCGGAAGGCACCCAGGGCGTGAAGGTCAACGACGTCATCGCCGTGCTGCTGGGCGAGGGCGAAAGCGCAGGCACGGCCGCGCCGGCACCGAAGCCCGCGGCGGCGCCTCCGCCGAAGCCGGCCGCTCCGGCTCTACAGGCGGCTGCACCTGCGCCCACTGCTCCGGCCCCGAAGCCGATGGCGGCGTCGCCGACCTCGGTCGCGCCCGACTCCCGCATCTTCGTCTCGCCGCTGGCCAGGCGCATGGCCGAGCAGGCGGGGGTGAATCTGGGTTCGCTGAAGGGTTCCGGCCCTGGCGGGCGGATCGTGAAGGCGGACATCGAGGCGGCGGTTTCCGGCGGCTCGCCGAAACCGGCAGCGGCTCCCGCTTCGACACCGAGGCCGGCTCCGGCCGCTCATGTCGAGATGCCCGGCATGCCCGCCTATGACGAGCTGCCGAACAACAATGTGCGAAAAGTGGTGGCGCGCCGGCTCACGGAGTCGAAGCAGCAGGCGCCGCATTTCTACCTGTCACTGGATTGCCAGATCGATGCGCTGCTGAAGCTGCGCGCCGATCTCAACGCCCGGGCCGAGAAGGATGGCGTGAAGCTGTCGGTCAACGACCTGGTGATCAAGGCCGCCGCGATCGCGCTTCGCAAGGTGCCGGCGGCGAACGCGTCGTACACCGAGGCCGCGATCCGCCGCTACAAGACGGTCGACATCTCGGTCGCCGTTGCGATACCCGATGGCCTGATCACACCGATCGTGAAGAACGCCGACATCAAGGGCCTGGCGCAGATCTCGTCCGAGATGAAGGACCTGGCGACCCGCGCCCGCGCCGGCAAGCTGAAGCCGGAAGAGTTCCAGGGCGGCACCTTCTCGATCTCGAACCTCGGCATGTTCGGCATCCGCGAGTTCGCCGCCGTGATCAACCCGCCGCAGGGCGCGATCCTGGCGGTCGGTGCCGGCGAGCCGCGGCCGGTGGTGAAGGACGGCGCGCTCGCCATCGCCACGGTGATGACGGTGACCCTCTCGGTCGACCACCGCGTCGTCGACGGCGCCGTCGGCGCCGAATACCTCGCCGCCTTCAAGAAGCTGGTCGAAGACCCCATGTCCATGATGCTGTGAGTCTGTGCCGGGCGAGGGAGTGTGCTGGATGACCGCTTCCCCTCACCCGGCTCGCTCCGCTCGCCACCCTCTCCCCCAAGGAGAGGGTCTACGACGCGCTCTCGCACTAACCCTCTCCTTGGGGGAGAGGGTGCGAGCATAGCGAGCGGGTGAGGGGAAGCGGTGGCCCCTCGGGCTCGGCGCCTCCGCGTTACGATGACGGATGCCGAGCGCAAACTGTGGAGAACTTTGAGGGATCGACAGGTTGATGGGCTCAAGTTCAGGCGACAGCATCCGATCGGTCCGTATGTCCTCGACTTTCTGTGTGAGGAGCGACGACTTGCTGTGGAGCTTGATGGCGGTCAGCACACTGCTGATAAGGATGCCGTTCGTACCGCGTGGCTTGCCGATCACGGCGTACGCGTGATCCGCTTCTGGAACAATGATGTGCTGACCAACCTGCCGGGTGTCGTTGAGATGATCCGACAAGAAGCGGGCAAAGGAGAATAAGGGTCATGACCGACACCAGCTTTGACGTCGTCGTCGTCGGCGGTGGACCGGGCGGGTATGTCGCCGCCATTCGTGCCGCCCAGCTGAAGCTGAAGACAGCGGTGGTGGAGCGCGAGCATCTCGGCGGCATCTGCCTCAACTGGGGCTGCATCCCGACCAAGGCGCTGCTGCGCTCGTCGGAGATCTGGCACCTCCTGAACCATGCCGAGCAGTTCGGCTTCTCGGTGCAGAACCCGAGCTTCGACATCGCCAAGATCGTCAAGCGCTCGCGCCAGGTGGCGGGGCAGCTCTCGGCCGGCGTCAAAGGGCTGATGAAGAAGCACAAGATCACCGTGTTCGACGGCCATGGCGCGCTCGACGGCGTCGCCGCCGGCGCGCGCAAGGTCAAGGTGACCAAGGACGGGAAGCCGGTCGCCGACATCACCGCCAAGCACGTGATCCTGGCGACGGGCGCGCGGGCGCGCTCGCTGCCGGGGCTCGAGCCCGACGGCAAGCTGGTATGGACCTACAAGGAGGCGATGGTCCCCGAGACCATGCCGAAGTCCCTGCTGGTCGTCGGGTCGGGGGCGATCGGCATCGAGTTCGCCTCGTTCTACCGCACGCTCGGCGCCGAAGTGACGGTGGTCGAGGTCATGGACCGCGTGCTGCCGGTCGAGGACGAGGAGATCTCCGCCTTCGCCCGCAAGGCCTTCGAGAAACAGGGGATGAAGATCCTGACCGGCGCCACGGTGAAGGCGCTGAAGAAGGGCGCGAACAGCGTGACGGCGACGGTCGAGGCCGGCGGCAAGTCGAGCGAGATCACCGTCGAGCGCGTCATCCTCGCCGTCGGCATCGTCGGCAATGTCGAGAACCTCGGCCTCGAAGGCACCAAGGTGAAGGTCGAGAAGACCCATGTGATCGCCGACGGCTACCTCAAGACCGGCGAACCCGGCGTCTATGCCATCGGCGACCTGGTCGGCGCCCCCTGGCTCGCGCACAAGGCGATGCACGAGGGCGTCATCTGCGTCGAGGCCATCGCCGGCCTGCATCCGCATGAGATGGACACCTCCAACATCCCGGGCTGCACCTACTGCACGCCGCAGGTCGCCTCGGTCGGCCTGACCGAGGCCAAGGCCAAGGCGGCTGGCCATCAGGTCCGGGTCGGGCGCTTCCCCTATGTCGGCAACGGCAAGGCGATCGCGCTCGGCGAGACCCAGGGCCTGATCAAGACGGTGTTCGACGCCAAGACCGGCGAGTTGCTCGGCGCCCACATGATCGGTGCCGAGGTGACCGAGCTGATCCAGGGCTACACCATCGCCAAGACCATGGAGACCACCGAGAAGGAATTGATGGGAAGCATCTTCCCGCATCCCACCCTCTCGGAGGCAATGCACGAGGCCGTGCTTGACGCCTACGGGCAGGTCCTCCACATCTAACCGATGACCACGCTCCGCCATCCTGAGAAGGCGCACCGGCCCGACAACCCGGTGCAGCGGAAGCCCGACTGGATCCGTGTCCGGGCGCCGGTCAGCCGCGAATACCACGAGACCCGCGAGTTGATGCGGCGGCTCAACCTCAACACCGTCTGCGAAGAGGCCGCCTGCCCGAACATCGGCGAGTGCTGGGCGAAGAAGCACGCGACGGTGATGATCCTAGGTTCGGTCTGCACGCGGGCCTGCAGCTTCTGCAACGTCGCCACCGGCCGCCCGGACAAGCTCGACCCGCATGAGCCCGAGCACGTGGCCGAGGCGGTGGGCAAGCTGGGCCTCGCCCATGTCGTCATCACCTCGGTCGACCGCGACGACCTGGACGACGGCGGTGCCGGCCACTTCGCTCGCGTCATCCGCGCCATCCGCCTTCAGGCGCCAACCACGACCATCGAGGTGCTGACGCCGGACTTCCTCCGCAAGGACGGCGCCATCGAGACGGTGGTCGAGGCCGGCCCCGACGTCTTCAACCACAATCTCGAGACCGTGCCGCGCCTCTATCCCGAGGTTCGCCCCGGCGCGCGCTACTTCGCCTCGCTTCGCCTGCTCGACCGGGTGAAGGAGCTGAACCCGCAGATGTTCACCAAGTCCGGCCTCATGGTCGGCCTGGGCGAGCAGAAGGAAGAGATCCATCAGGTGATGGACGACCTTCGGGCCGCCGATGTCGACTTCCTCACCATCGGCCAGTACCTGCAACCGACCCCGAAGCACCATGCGGTGATGTCCTTCGTCACGCCGGCGGAGTTCGACGCCTACAAGACGATGGCGATGGGGAAGGGCTTCCTTTTGGTCTCGGCCTCGCCGCTGACGCGGTCCTCGCATCACGCGGGCGAGGATTTCGAGCGGCTGCGCGCGGCCCGGCGGGCGCGTCTCGCCGCCGCCGACTAAGGTGCCGACCCACGCCGAGAAGCGGCTGCTGCCGTATACGCCAGATCAGCTCTACGCCCTGGTCGCCGACGTCGAGCGCTATCCCGACTTCCTGCCCTGGTGCCTGGCGGCGCGCATCAACAAGCGCGAGGCCGATACGATCTGGGCGGACCTGATCATCGGCTTCAAGATGATCCGCGAGCGCTTCACCTCCAAGGTGAAGCTGAGTCCCGATGATCGACGGATCGACGTCGCCTATACCGACGGGCCGTTCAAATACCTGAACAACCACTGGATCTTCAATCCGCAGCCGAACGACCAGTGCGAGATCGACTTCTTCGTCGATTTCGAGTTCAAGAACCGCATGCTGCAAGGCCTGATGAGTGTCCTCTTCGACGAGGCCGTCCGACGCATGGTCAACGCCTTCGAGGCTCGCGCCAAGGTGCTCTACGGCTCGCCGTCGTCCGGGTCCTGACCCGAAGACTCCCTGATCATCTGGAAGGCGCGCTCGACGGTGGCGCGGCGGACCTCCTTGCGGTCGCCGGCGAAGACGTGCCGCTCGTGCTTGGTCTCGAAGCCATGGCCGGCGACGGCAAGGTGGACGAGGCCGACCGGCTTGGTCGGCGTGGCGCCGCCGGGCCCGGCGATGCCAGTGACGGCGATTGCGAGCTCCGCCCGGCTGCGGGCGAGTGCTCCCTCGGCCATGGCGCGAGCTACCGGCTCGCTCACTGCGCCATGCTGGGCGAGGTCTGCCTGCGGCACGCCCAGCAGATCCGCCTTGGCCTCGTTGGAGTAGGTGACGAAGCCGCGCTCGACCACGTCGGAGGATCCGGCGATCTCCGTCAGCGTCGCGGCGATCAGGCCGCCGGTGCAACTCTCGGCCGTCGCCAGGCGCATGTGTCGGCGGCGCAGGTGCTGCAGCAGGTCCTTGGCGAGGCGTTCGAGGTCGTTCATCGTCCGATCAGCCAGAGAATGATCCAGGCGCCCGCGAGCGCGTGCGGGGCCGCGAGAAAGTCGTCGAGCATCACGCCGAGAGCGCCCGGCACGGTCCGGTCGGCCCAGCCCGCCGGCCACGGCTTCACGATATCGGCCAAACGGAACGCGGCAAAGCCGAGGATGTAGGCAAGCGGCTCCTGCGGCAAGAAGGCAAGCACCAGCCATTGCGCACAGGTCTCGTCGATGACGACCTCCGGCGGATCGGCGACGAGGCTGCCGGCGAGCGTGCGGTCGATCGCCCAGGTGCCGATGAGGGTCAGCGCCAGCACCCCGAGCAGCGAGGCTACGAGGCCTACCGGCGCGAAGGCCCAGGCGATCGGCAGCGCCAGCAGCGATCCCCAGGTGCCGGGCGCATAGGGCAGGAGGCCGAGGCCGAGGCTGGTCGCGATCAGCCGGGGGAGCGCCGGGGCCGGGTTCACAGGCTCACCGTGGCGGCGGCCTGGGCGGCGATGCCTTCCCGGCGGCCGGTGAATCCCAGGCCCTCGGTGGTCGTCGCCTTGACGCTGACCCGGTCGGTGCCGATGCCGAGGATCTCGGCGATCGCCGCCCGCATCGTGTCTCGGTGCGGGCCGACCTTCGGGCGCTCGCAGATGACGGTGACGTCGACATGGACGAGGCGGCCGCCGCGCTCGCTCAGCAGATCGGCGGCGTGGCGGAGGAAGCGGTGGGAGGCGGCCCCCTTCCAGCGCGGATCGCCGGGTGGGAAGTGCTGGCCGATGTCGCCGGCGCCGATGGCGCCCAGGATCGCGTCGGTGAGTGCGTGCAGCCCGACATCGGCGTCGGAATGGCCGATCAGGCCGCGGTCGTGCGGCACCTTGACGCCGCAGAGCCAGACATGGTCGCCAGGGCCGAAGCGATGCACGTCGAAGCCGGTGCCGATCCGGGTCTCCGAGGTCAGTCGGCGGGCGCGGTCGAGGTCGTCGCCGGTGGTGATCTTGAAGGCGGCCTCGTCGCCCGGAACCAATGCTACCGGCAGGCCTGCCGCCTCGGCGACGGCGGCGTCGTCGGTGAGTTCGGCGCCGGCGAAGCGGCGATGGGCCTCCAGGATCGTGGCGAAGCGGAAGCCTTGCGGTGTCTGAGCGCGGAAGAGTCCGGCTCGCGCGACCGTTGCGGTCACGTGTCCGTCGCTGCCCCGTTTCAAGGTATCGGCGACCGGCAGGGCAGGGACCGCCGCTTCGTTCGTGGCCAACGCGTCGATCACCCGGCCGACCATGGCGGGCGGAGTCAGCGGGCGGGCGGCGTCATGGATGAGGACGAGGTCGGGCGGATCCAGCGCCAGATGCTCGAGGCCGTATCGGACCGACTCCTGACGCGTGGCGCCGCCGTGGATCGGCGGGGCGAGGGTGAGGGTGGCGGTCGCCGCCGTGTAGCGCGCATGGTCGTCGGCGTGGATGACCGCATGCACCCGGTCGACCTGCGGATGGCCGGCGAACAGCGTCAGGCTCCGGGCCAGCACCGTCCGCTCGCCGATAAGGAGATATTGCTTCGGCGCGTCGGCGCCGAGGCGCTGGCCGCGCCCCGCCGCCATGACCAGTGCCGCCACCTTCGGTCGGGTCATGCCGTAGGCGGGAGCGGGAAATAGAGCCGGATCGAGGTGCCGCTACCCTTCTCGCTCTCGATCTCGATGCGCCCGCCATGCAAGTCGAGGAAGGCCTTGACCAGCGGCAGGCCGAGCCCGGTCCCCTCACGCGCACGCCTGGAGGTGCTGTCGACGCGACCGAAGGGCTCCATCGCGGTCGCGATCTCCGCCTGGGTCATGCCGGCGCCGGTATCGACGATCTCGATGAGGGTGGTGTCGTCCACGATCGAGGCCTCGACATGCACGACCCCTCCGGGCGGCGTGAACTTGATCGCATTGCCGAGGATGTTCACCAGGGACTGCTTGGCGAGCCGGCGGTCGGCCCAGAGCGGCAGGTCGGCGATCTCGGCCTCGATGCGGAGATGCGCAGCCTCGGCCTGGGTGGTGACAAGCTTCAGCGACTCCTGCACCAGGCGCTTCAAGGAGTTCCGCTGCGGCTCGATCACCATCCGCCCGGCCTCGATCTTGGCGAGGTCGAGGATCTGGTTGATCACCTGCAGAAGGTGGCTGCCGGCGCCGTGGATGTCCTCGGCGTAGCTGACGTAGCGGTCGTTACCGAGCGCGCCGAAGTGCTGGCTGCGCATGACGTCGGAGAAGCCCAGGACGGCGTTGAGCGGCGTGCGCAGCTCGTGGCTCACCTGGGCCAGGAACCGGGACTTCGCCCGGTTTGCCGCCTCCGCCTCGATGCGGGCGAGGTCCAGCTTGTGGGTCAGCTCCTCCAGGCGCTGGGCATGCTCGGCCTGCTCGGCCTCGCGGGCCCGGATCGCGCTGATGTCGGTCCGGGTCCAGAGCAGGCTGCCGTCGGCCAGCACGCGGTTGGTGGAGAGCATCCAGCCGCCGCGGGCCCGATTGTGCTCGTAGGTGGTGTTCTGTTGATAGACGGCGAACCAGCGGGCGATCGCCGCCTCGTCGGACTCTTCCGGCTCCTTGGCCAGCGCGCGCCGGCTGATCGCAGTGGTCACGAAGTCGATCAGCGGCAGTCCGGTCTCCAGGATGTCGGCGACGCCGGGGACGAGGCGCGCATAGGCGGCGTTCCAGATCGTCAGGCGCAGATCGCGGTCCCAGAGCACGAAGCCGTCGTTCGAGTTGTCGAGCGCGTCGGCGAGCAGCCGGGTCGCCTCGATCGCCTCCGCCCGGCTCGCCTCCAGGTCGTCCTCGACGCGCAGGCTGTCGGTGATGTCGGTGTAGACGCGGACCACGCCGCCGTCGGCGAGCGGACGCTGGCGCACTTCGAGGGTCCGCTCGCCGGCGATGGAGACGCGGTAGACGCGGGCAGCGAAATGGCTGGGATCAGCCAGCTCGCTTTCGATCCGGCGCGACAGCTCTGGCTCGGCGAGGCCGGCCTCCGTGTAGATCCGCCGCATCACCTCGGGATAGGGGATGCCGTCCGGATGGATCTCCCTCGGGATGCCGAACCAGTCGAGCACGGTCTGGTTGGCGGCGACGACGCGGAGCGAGCCGTCGATCATGACGATGCCCTGGTCCATCGTCTCCAGGACCGTCTGCAGCGTGGCGCGGCGCTCGGTCAGGGCTGCTTCCCGGGTGCGGCTGGCGGTCACATCGGTGATGAAGGTGGCGACGCCGCCACCCGTCGTCGGTGCCCGGCGGAAGTGCAGCCACGTGCCGTTCGGGCGCCGCCTCTCCCATTCCTGGGTGCGCTCGGGTCCGAACTGGGCGAGACGGCGGCGAGCCTCGGCGGCCGGCTCGACCTGGCCGAATTCTCCCTGCTCCGCCCGCCAGAGCAGGATCTCGTCCAGGGGGGCGCCGAAGCGCCCGAACCTCGCCGGCAATCCCAGGAGTTTGAGCCAGCGCTCGTTCCAGAGGATCAGGCGCCGATGAGCGTCATAGACGCTGATGCCCTGCTCGCTGTGTTCCAGGACCACGCGCAGGAGATCGGTGTCGAGGACGTCGGAGTCGCCGGCCTCAGGAGCTGGGTCGATCGGGGTCATTTGAGCCTCGATCAACCTAACAGGGCGCCTCCCGGGCGCAAAGCCGCCGACGCTGAGAAATTATTAACTAATGCGGGTGCAAATTCCCCTCGTGACCCAGACCCACACCTCATCGGCGGGAATCTCCCTTAAGGCCGCTCCGGTGCCCCCGCCGGGGCCGGCGCCCGAGTCCTTCGAGGGGCGCGCGGCCGGGTTCTTCGGCGGGCGCGAGCCCGTGACCGCCGGCAAGGTGCATCTCGTCAATTTCGCTGCGATCCAGGAACGCTTCGCCGAGCAATGGCCGAACACGGAGCCGAAGGCCGAAGGCCTGATCCGCCGCGCCATCGAGCGCCGGCTGATGCCGTCGGACGTCTATCGGAAAGCAGGCGATCTCGACTTCGTGCTTCTCTTCCCGTCGCTCACCCCGCAGGAGGGGCGGCTGAAATGCGCCCAGATCGCCGAGGAGATCTCGCGTGCGCTGGTGAGCGAACTCGGTGCCGAGGCGGCCCAGATCGATGCCGGCGCCGCGATCGTCGACTCCAAGGCCATGCTGGCGATTATCCAGCAGGACGGCGACCTCGCCGAGGCGATCGCAAGCGAGATCACCAAGGCCACGGCGGCCCCGGTCAAGGAGGGCGAGCGCCCATCCGCGCTCGACCATGTGCGTTTCCTGTTCCGGCCGATCTGGGACGTGAAGCGAAACGCCGTCTTCAACTTCCTCTGCGTCCCCATGGTCAAGACCCAGGGTGGCCGGGTGCAGGCGGGCGAGGCGGCGATCGAAGGACTCGACGACCGTCATTTCCGCCTGGACTACGACCTCCGCCTGTTGAAGCGCGTGCTCGACGAGCTGATGCGGGTCGGCGCCCAGGACCGGCGCCTGCTGTTCACCATTCCCGTTCATGTCGACACTGTCAGCTTCGGCCCGTTCCGCACCGAGTACCTCCGCCTCTGGCGCGAGCTTCCCTTGAGCCTGCAGCGCCTGGCCGTCTTCGATCTCGTCGGCGGCACCGACGGCTTCCCGCAGAGCCGCCTGATCGAAATCCTGCCCAGCCTGAAGCCGGTGTCGCGGGCGGTGACGCTGCGGATGCCGCTCCCGGCCGTAGGCGCCATCGGCCGCTTCGCCCATGCCGGCCTGCACGCGCTTTCGACCGAGACCACCTCGATCCGCGAGGAGGGCGCCCAGGGCGAGTTCGAGAAGTTCGTCGTTGCGACCGAGAAGGCTCACCTGCTTACATATCTGCATGGCATCCGCTCCGGCAGTCTGGCGCTCGCCGCCGTCGGGGCGGGCTTCAGCTTCATCGACGGCCCCGCGATCGGCACCGCCGAGGTCAATCCCAAGGATGCGCTTCGCTTCAGCATGGAAGATCTGTACGCCAAGCGTTGATCGACATGTCGGTCGGGCGTGATGGCGACCGAGCCTAGGCCGCCCGCACGTCCCGGGTTCGGCCTCCGCGCCCGCATCCTTGCCGTCGTCCTCGTTCCGCTCCTCCTGCTCGCTCCCGTTCTTCTCTTCTCCCGTGCCCTGGACGAGGGTTCCCTCATCTGGCGTGCCGTCGCGATCCTCACCCTTCTCGGGACGACCGGCGCCGTCGCCTGGGCCGTTTTCACGATCAGCATCGCGCGGCCCTTCGAACGGCTCGCCCGCGCCGCCCGCCGCATGACCGGCGGGACGACGCTGGTGCAGGTCGGGCCTGACTACGGACCGGGCGAGCTGGGCCAGGTCGAGCGTGCCTTCGATGCGATGGCCGAGACGGTGGTGCATCAGAGACTGGAGATCGAGGAGGCGCGCCGGACCCTCGACGAGGCGATCAGCAGTCTCGGCGACGGACTCGCGCTCTACGACGCCGACGAGCGGCTGGTCTTCTGCAACAAGCAGATGCGCGCCCTGTACGGGCCGATCGGGCACCTGATGGTCCCCGGTGTCCGGCTCGAGGATCTCGCGCGCGCCCAGATCGCGCAGAGCGGCGCCGACTTGTCGTCCGAGCAGAAGGCGGAGCGCCTGGCCCAGTTCCTGGCGCGTTTCCGCACCCGCGAGACCAATACGCTGACGCGCTATCTCGACGGGCGTTGGATGCGAAGCTCACGCTATGCGACCTCGACCGGCGGAACCGTGGTCACGGCCGCGGACGTCAGCGACATGGTACGGCGCGAGGAGGAGCTCGAAGCGCTGAACCGGCGGATCAGGGCCTATGCCGAAGCGTCGGCCGACTGGCTCTGGGACCAGGATGCCTCCTGCCGCTTCACCTTCATGACGTCGAGCCCGGGTCTCTACGATCCCAAGGACGCGCTGGGAAAGACGCGCTGGGAGATCGACAGCGCTCCCGATCTCAACGCCTCCCTCTGGCCGGCGCACCGCGCCCGGCTCCATCGGCGCGAGCCGTTCCGCGACTTCCGCTTCCGCGTGCGGGCGACCGATGGCCGGATCAGGACGCTGTCGGTCAGCGGCCTTCCGGTCTATGCCGCCGACGGCGCCTTCGACGGCTATTGCGGGGTCGGGCGCGACATCACCGAGGAGGTCGAGGCGACCGAGAGCCTGCGCCTGTCGGAAGCGCGCTTTCGGGCTCTGGCGGAGACCGCGCCGACCGGGATCTATCGGATGGATGCGGCCGGGACGATCGTCTTCGTCAACGAGGTTTGGCGGAAGATCACCTCGCTGGGGGCGGTTCCCCTCGGTGCCGTCGTCTGGCGCGAGGCACTGCACCCCGACGATCGCGACCGGGTGGTTGAGGCGTGGGGCGAAACTCTCGGTCGGGGCCAGGATCTCCGGCAGGAATATCGTGTGCGCCGTCCCGACGGCGGCGTCCGCTGGGTCGTCGACACCGCCGCGCCGGAGCGCGACCTCGAGGGCGGACTGATCGGATTCGTCGGTACCCTCACCGACATCACCGAAAAGCGCGAGATCGAGGCCCGTCTGGAGCAGTCGCGCCGGCTGGAGGCAATCGGCCAGCTGACCGGCGGCATCGCGCACGATTTCAACAACCTGCTGATGATCGTGCTTGGCAATGCCGAGATGCTGGAGGATCTGGCGAACCGGGGCGGAGAGATCAAGCCGGAGCGGTTGCTGAGGCTGGCGCGCACGGTCCTGAACGCCGCCGAACGCGGCGCCGCGCTGACCCAGAATCTGCTGGGCTTCTCGCGACGCCGCTCGGTCCGTCCGGAGAAGGTCTCGGTCCACCGTCGAATCCAGGAACTGGGGGAGCTGATCCGGCGAAACCTCGGCGGCGGCATCACGCTGGTCTTCGACCTATCGGCCGAGCGCGACGAGATCATGATCGACGTGGCCCAGCTCGAGAACGCGATGATCAACATCGCGTTCAATGCACGCGATGCGATGGCGTCGGGTGGACAGATGACGATATCGACCCGAACGCTCGCGATCGGGACGCCGTCCTCGCCCGAGAGCGGCGAGCTGCCGGGCGGCCGCTATCTCGCCCTTGTGATCGCCGACACCGGCACCGGGATGCCGCCCGAGGTGTTGTCGCGCGCGATCGAGCCATTCTTCACCACAAAGCCGGAAGGCCAGGCCTCCGGGCTCGGTCTCAGCCTCGCCTATGGCGTCGTCAAGCAGGCCGGCGGCGAGATCCGGATCGACTCGGAGCCGGGCAGGGGAACGGCCGTGACCCTGATCCTGCCTCTGGTGGAGGCTGCGGCGACGGTGGGACCCTCGGATGAGCCCGTGGTGGTTCAGCCGGCCGCGCCTGCTGTCGCTGTCCGTCGTCCGCGCGTGCTGGTCGTGGATGATGACGGACCGGTGCTCACGGTGATGTCGGCACAGATCGAGCGGTTGGGTTGCGAGACCGTAGGCGCCAGTTCGGCCGAAGCGGCGCTTCGCCTGCTGGCGGCCGATCGGCCGTTCGACCTGTTGTTCAGCGACATCGATCTCGGCTCCGGCCGCGATGGCTTCGCGCTCGCGAGCGAAGCCAAGACGCTCCGTCCGGACATCCGGATCATGCTGACGACGGGAAAGCTGGTCGAACGTGGCGACTCCGACGAGACGCTTCCGATCCTGCCGAAGCCGTTCACGCTTCGCGAGCTCGAGGAGAGGCTCCGCGACGTTCTCGCCTGATCGCTAGCGGCGGTTGGTGACCGGTGCCGCCAGCACGTAGCCGGCGCCGTGAACGGTCTTGATCAGCACCGGCTCGCGCGGATTGTCCTCGATCTTCCGTCTCAGCTTGCCGACCATGACGTCGATGCTGCGGTCGAAGGGCCCGGCGGAGCGATGGCGGGTCATGTCGAGAAGCTGGTCGCGCGACAGCACGCGCTGGGCGTGGAGCGCCAGCACGCGCAGGAGCTCGAACTCGGCGGCCGAGAGCACGATGTCGGTGCCGTCCGTCCGCATCAGGCGCCGGCGCCCGCAATCCAGCGTCCAGTCGGCGAAAGCGAGGATGGTGTCGCTGGCGGTCGGAGGTACGCCCGCGGCCACGACCGTCCGCCGGAGCACGCTGCGGATCCGGGCCAGGAGCTCGCGCAGCAGCACCGGCTTGCCGAGATAGTCGTCGGCGCCGAGCTCGAGGCCGACGACCCGGTCGACCGGGTCACCCCGGCCGGTGAGGATGACGATCCCGGCCTGGGTGGTCGAGCGCACGTGCCGGGTCAGGTCGAGACCGCTCTCATCGGGCAGCCCGAGGTCGACCACGACCAGGTCGTAGCCTCCCCGCGCCAGCCGCCGCCGGGCGGAGGCACCGTCCGGGGCACGGTCGACGTCCATCCCCTCCTCGGAGAGGTAGTCGTTGATCGTGGCGGAAAGGTCCGGGTCGTCCTCTACCAGGAGGATCTTCGGGCGCTTCGTATCGAGGGCGGTCATTGCTCTTGGGCGGGCCGTCGGCGGCACAGGGAGAAGGGGAACGTGCGCTGAGGATACCTGAAGTTACAAATCATTACACGCCGGACATTCGCCCCTTACGTCTGCCGGCGATGTTGCTCCCATGGGCGTTGGAACCGTCATAGGCACCTCTCCCGCCATCGAAGCGGCGGCCCAGGACATGCTCGACGCCATCGATATTCCGGCGGCGCTGCTCGATTCGGCACGGCGGGTGGTGCGCGTCAATGCGGCGGCGAATGCCTTCGCGGGCGATGACAGCACTCCGGGGCTGCGGCTCGTCGAGGGGCAGGTTTGGCCGGATCTTTGCCGGGCCTCTGATGCCGTCGGCACGGGCGCATCGGAGCTGGAGGAACTGGTCACCGGCATCGGTGAGCGGCGCACCGTCTCCGGAGCGGTGGAGTATGCGGCGCAGCGGCGCGGCCGCTTCAAGGCTTTCCGCCTGACGGCCAGGGCGCTTGCCGGCGACGGCGGGTGGGTGCTGGTCATCCAGATCGATCGGACGCGTCTCGGGGTGGCCGAGCGCCGGCTGCTCGAAGCCGAGCAGCGCCTTGCGGACATCTCCGAACTTTCCTCCGACTGGATATGGGGCACCGACGAGGAGCTGCGATTCGTCGAGCTCTCGGCACCCCGCGATGCCTTCTGGCGCCGGGTCCAGCCGAGCCTGATCGGCCGCAGCTGCGCGGAGATCCTCGGCGGCTGCACCAGCCCCGACATCGTCGAAGCCGGGGCCGCGGCCATTGCCAGCCGGCGGCCCATCCGCGACTGCGTCACTGTGATCGAGGTGGAGGGCAAGCCCCACCGCATTCGCTTCAGAGGCAAGCCGCTGTTCGATTCAAACGGCTCGTTTCGCGGATATTTCGGCCTCGCGGCCGATATCACGAACACCTACGAGGCCGAGAGCCGCCTCCAGGCTATCGCTGAACTGTCGTCCGACTGGTACTGGCAGACCGACGCCGAGCATCGGTTCACATACATGTCCAAAGCCAATCCAGGGGTCACTCGGCTTCGTTCATCGGACATTCTGGGGCGGCGGCGTATCGATACGATCGACCGCGCGCGGACCGATCCCGAAGCGCTGGCGCGACATGCCGACGATCTCGCAAATCATCGTCCGTTCCGGGATTTCGTATACGGGTCGAGCAATCTGGGGCGGATCCGCTATCTGAAGGTCAGCGGCAACCCCCGGTTCGACCGGGAGGGCCGGTTTCAGGGGCATGTCGGCACTGCAAGCGACGTCACTGCAATGATCGAGGCCCAAGAGCGGCGCGAGTCGGCCGAACGCCGGCTAAAGGCGGCCGTCGAGCAGATGCCGAGCGGCGTCGCCATCTGGGACCCCGACGACCGGATGATGATCTGCAACGAAGAGTATTGGAAGAACAGCGGCATTTCCGGACCGGCGCCAATTGGCCGGACATTTGAGGATCTCGCTCGGTCGTTCCGAAGCGTCGGTCACGCGAAGGTCGATGACGTCTCGTTCGAGTCCAAGGTCCAGGCGCGCCTGAAACTTCATCGAGACCCGGGCAGCGCGATCGAGTTGCCGCTCGCAAATGGCCGGGTGTTGCAGGTGAAAGAGCGCCGGTTCGACGACGGCACCACGGTCAGCGTCACCACCGACATCACGGAGCTCAAGGTGCGCGAGCGGGCGATCGCCCAACAGCGGACGCTGCTGCAGACCACGCTCGACCACATCACCGACGGGATCCTCGCCATCGACGAGGGCTGGCGGATCGTCGCGGTCAACGACACCTTCGCGGAACTCCTCGGCGTCCCGGACGAACTCGCCCGCGTCGGCACGCATCTGGCGAGCGTCATCGAGTGGCTGGCTCAGCGCGGCGACTATGGCTCCGACCGCCCGAATGTCAGTGCCGGGAAGATCGTCGACGCGATCGCGGCCCGGCCTCGCTGGTACGACGAGCGTCCGGTCCCGAGCGGGCGGGTGATCTCCTGGCGCGTTCGCGAGATGCAGAACGGCGGACGGATCATCGCGGTTGCCGACGTCAGCGAGCAGCGGCAGGCCGAGCAGCGCCGCGAACAGCTTAGGACCACCATGGGGCAGGCGCAGAAGCTCGAGGCGATCTCGCGCCTCGCCGGTGGCCTCGCCCATGACCTCAACAACATGCTGCTGCCGATCATGACGCTGACCGAGATGGCGATGGACGAGTTACCGGCGGGGAGTCCGGCGCGCGATGACCTAGAACGGGTCATCGGTGCTGCCGAGCACGCCCGCGGCCTTGTCCAGCGGCTGCTGACCTTCAGCCGGATCGGTACTCAGAGCGGCGAACCGGCCGCCATCGACCTCTCCGTCGCCGATGCCATGGAACTCGTGCGCGCGACTGCCGGCCCCGACCTCAGCGTCCGCCTCGTCCTTCGCGCGCCGAAAATCGTGGTCCGCCTCGGCGCGACCGAGATCCAGCAGGTCGTGATGAATCTGGGCTTGAATGCCGCTCAAGCGATCGGCGACCGGCCGGGGACGCTGACGATCGAGACGGCTCTGATCGAGGAGGACGACGATCGCCTGCGCGGGAACACCGACCTCGACTCCGCCCGGCGCTATGCGCGGCTGAGCGTGATCGACGACGGGCCTGGCATCCCGCCTGAAGTCCTGCCGCGGATCTTCGACCCGTTCTTCACCACCAAGCCGGTCGGGCAAGGAACCGGCCTCGGCCTCGCCGTCGTCCATGGGCTGGTCAGCCAGGTCGGCGGTGCCATCGAGATCATCTGCGATGGCGGCGCACGCTTCGACGTCCTGCTGCCGATCGTCGAAAGCATCGCCGGCCAGCAAAACGAAAGGAACCCAAATGGCGCGGATTCTTCTGATCGATGACGACGAGACGGTCCGCTACGCGCTGAAGCAGGTGCTGGAGCGGGCCGGCCACCAGGTCGAGGAGGCCTCGGACGGCCTCATCGGCATCGAGAAGTTCGGGGTGCACCAGCCCGACCTGGTCATCACCGACATCATCATGCCGAACCAGGAAGGCATCGAGACCATCATCAAGCTCCGCCGCCTGGCGCCGGAAGTGCTGATCATCGCCATGTCCGGCGGCGGCCGCACCGGCAACCGCGACTTCCTTGCCATGGCCGAGAAACTCGGCGCCGCCAAGGTGATGGCGAAGCCGTTTAGGCCGAAGGAGTTGGTCGAGGCGGTCGCGGCGCTGCTGCCGCAGGCCGCCGCCTAGACTTCGAACTTGATGCCCTGGGCCAGCGGCAGCTCACGCGAGTAGTTGATGGTGTTGGTCGCGCGCCGCATATAGCCCTTCCACGCGTCCGAACCTGACTCGCGGCCGCCGCCCGTTTCCTTCTCGCCGCCGAAGGCACCGCCGATCTCGGCCCCCGATGGGCCGATGTTGACGTTGGCGATGCCGCAGTCGCTGCCGACCGCCGCCATGAAGGTCTCGGCTTCCCGAACATCCGTGGTGAAGACGCTGGAGGCGAGGCCCTGCGGCACATCGTTGTTGAGCGCGACCGCCTCGGTGAACTCCCGGTATTTGAGCGTGTAGAGGATCGGCGCGAAGGTTTCGCGGCGAAGCGTGTCGGTCTGGCGCGGCATCGCCGCCAGCGATGGGCGTACGTAGTAGCCACCGGGGAACTGGTTCTCGAGCTGGCGTTCGCCACCGAAGACCTGCCCGCCTTCGGACTTCGCCTGGGTCAGCGCCGCCTGCATGGCGTCGAAGGCCGCCTTGTCGATCAGCGGGCCGACGAGCGTGCCGGCCTCGCGCGGATCGCCGATGCGGACCGAGGCGTAACCCTTCCGCAGGCGCTCGACCAGACCGTCATGGATCGACTCGTGCACGATCAGGCGCCTGAGCGTGGTGCAGCGCTGGCCGGCGGTCCCGACGGCCGAGAACAGGATGCCGCGGATCGCCAGCTCCTGGTCGGCCGAGGGGGCGACGATCATCGCGTTGTTGCCGCCGAGCTCGAGGATCGAGCGGCCGAGCCGGCGGGCGACGGTCTCGGCGACCACCTTGCCCATGCGGGTCGAGCCGGTGGCGCTGACCACCGGCACCTTCGGGCTCTCGGCCATGATCCGGCCGATCTCGGCGCCGCCCAGGATCAGGGTGAGGAGCCCGTCGGGAACGCCGCCGAAGCGCTTCGCGGCTCGCTCGAACAAGCGCGCGCAGGCGAGTGCCGTCAGCGATGTCTTTTCGGAAGGTTTCCATATGACCGAGTCGCCGGAGACCAGCGCCAGCGCCGCGTTCCACGACCACACCGCGACCGGGAAGTTGAAGGCGGAGATGACACCGCAGACGCCGAGCGGATGCCAGGTCTCCATCATGCGATGGCCCGGCCGCTCGGAGGCGATGGTGAGGCCGTAGAGCTGGCGCGAAAGGCCGACGGCGAAGTCGCAGATGTCGATCATCTCCTGGACCTCGCCCTGGCCCTCCTGGACGATCTTGCCGGCTTCCAGCGTCACCAGATGGCCGAGATCCTCCTTGGCCGCCCGCAGCTCCTCGCCGAACAGGCGCACCAGCTCGCCCCGGCGCGGCGCCGGCACCTGGCGCCAGGCAAGGAAGGCCGTATGTGCCTTGTCGATCGCGGCCTTGGTTGCTTCCGGCGAGGTCGATGGCAACCGGCCGATCTCGCCGCCGTCGATCGGCGAGCGGCAGGCGAGGTCACCCTTGGCGAAGTCGCCGGGCGAGATGCCGAGGCGCGAGAGGAGGGCGGCGGCGTCCATGCGATGTCTCCTTGGTCGAAGGACGCTGGCTTAGCGAGCGCCCGAAGGCGACGCAAGAGCGACCTCTCTGCGCTTTTCCGGCAGGGTCTCGTGTAACGCCTCGTTTCGGCCGCCGAGATCGGCAATTGTCCGTAACCAGCGTGCCCGGATTGGGTGGCGACCGGGCGCTAGGATACCGTCATGCTTTCAGTGCCCTCGCGTACGACGACGGTCGTCCCCGCTTTTGGCGGCTTCGAGCCCGTGCAGATCCGCAGCCTGTTTCCGAGCCCGCTGGTGGTCGCCGCGCTGGCCGCGGGCGGGGAAGCCGAGGTGCTGGTATCCTCGCTCCGCCGGCTCACTCTGGTGCGCGAGCGCGAGGTCCCCGGGGTGGTTCACAGCAACGACGGCGGCTGGCAGTCGGACACCGACCTCCTCACCTGGGCGGGTTGCGAAGGCGAGGCGCTGGTCGCCGCCACCGCCCGCCTGATCGACGGCCTTACAGCGCGGTTCGATGGCACGCAGCTCTGCCGCCTCGCTGTTGATTGGGAGGTGACGGCTTGGGCGAACGTCTCCCGCTTCGGAGCGGCGAACGAGGCGCATCACCACGCTGGCGGCTATTGGTCGGCGATCTTCTACGTCGACGACGGCGGCAGCGATGAGGTGGTCGGCGGTGCCGTCGAATTCCTCGATCCGCGCGGGCCGTTGCCGATGGCGAACGCGCCTGATCTGAAGATGACGATCGAAAACTGCCTGACCGCGGGCCTGGTCGAGCGTGTGTATCCGCTCACAGGCATGCTGCTTCTGTTCCCGTCCTGGCTGATTCACCGGGTGACCCGCTATACGGGTTCCGGCGTCAGGATGTCGATCGCGATGAACTTCGCGCGGCGGGCCTAGGGCGCCACGGCCGCTCTGTAACAGTCTGTTACCCGGCCGCCGCTCGGTCGCCGGGCGGATCCGGCGTAGAATGGGCGCGCTACGTTGGAGAGCCGTGCTGCCCTGACCCGTTCCTCGCATATCCTGGTGGTCGACGACGACAAGGAGATCCGTTCCCTCGTCAGTAAAATGCTGGTGCAGAACGGTTTTCGCACGTCATCCGCCGCCGACGGGCGGCAGATGCAGCAGGTGATGTCTGTCGGCCGGATCGATCTGGTCGTGCTCGATCTCATGTTGCCGGGCGAGAACGGCCTCAGCCTCTGCCGGAAGCTCCGTGCACAGAGCGACGTCCCGATCCTGATGCTGACGGCGATGGGTGAGGAGACCGACCGGATCGTCGGGCTCGAGATGGGCGCTGACGACTATCTGAGTAAGCCGTTCAGCGCGCGCGAGCTGCTGGCTCGAATCCGCGCGATCCTCCGGCGAGCAAGTGCCCTGCCTGGGGGCGCTGGCGAGCGGCCTTCGGTCTTCCGCTTCGCCGGGTGGGAGATCGACGCGCGGCGGCGCGAGCTGAGGTCGCCGGGGAAGGCGCTGGTGCCGCTCAGCAACGGGGAGTTCGAGCTACTGCTCGCCTTCGTCGAGCATCCGCATTGTGTGCTGACCCGTGACCAGCTGCTCGACCTCGCCCGCGGTCGGGGCGCAGCTGTGTTCGACCGGGCGATCGATGTTCAGGTGATGCGTCTCCGCCGCAAGATGGAGGCCGATCCGGTGCATCCGACTCTGATCAAGACTGTCCGCAATGGCGGATACCTGTTCACTGCCGATGTGGACGGCGGAACGGCGCCGACCGGGGGCGAGGAGAGACCATGACTCCCTGGCTGCGCTTTTGGTGGCCGGACCGGCTTGCTGGCCGCCTCGCGCTGACCATCGTCGTCGCCCTGTTTGCGACCCAGACGATCAGCGTCGCCGTGCTGTTCTTCGTCCGGCCGCCGCCACCGCAGCTCTTCAGCGCCGCTTGGCTGACAGAGGTGACCTCCGACCTCGCGGCGGCGGTCTGGGAGGTGCCGCCGCCCGAGCGCGCGGCGCTGCTTGCGGCCAGATCGGAGGCGGCCTGGTTCTCGCTCGCATGGCAGCGTGAGCGGCCGGAGACGCCCGGCGCGGGTCGGCATCCGTCCCAGGAGCGGTTGCGCACCCGGATCGAGCGGGCGCTCAAGACCCCGGTCGATGCGGTTCTGGTCGGCGGGGGGCCCCGCGGCCCGGGGCCTGCGATGCTGGGGCCGATGCCCCGCCTGTCCGGACGCGGACCCGAGTCGCCGCCGGCACCTCCGCCGGATGACCTCAACCTGCCTGTGCTGGCTCCTTTCACTATCGCCGTCCGGGGCGACGACGGAACCTGGCTCGTCCTCTCGGCCTTGGTCCCCGGCGAGAGCATCTGGCGGCTCGTGCCTTTCGTCGCCTGGCTCATGTCGGCGGGCCTGGTTGTAACTATCCTCTCGCTCTGGGCCGCAAGCCGGCTTCTGGCGCCGCTGAAGGGGCTCGCACGGGCGACCGAACGGATGGGCCTTGATCGCTCGGCGGACCCGGTCGCCGAGCAGGGGCCACGCGAGATCCGCGTCATCGTCCGCGCCTTCAACCGGATGCAGGATCGGCTGAGGCGTTTCGTCGACGACCGGACGGAGATGCTGGCGTCGATCTCCCACGACCTCCGGACGCCTTTGACCCGGCTCCGGCTTCGGCTGGAGCTGTCGAGCGACAGTGAGCTTAGGCGTGCGGCGCTCGCCGATGTCGAGGCGATGCAGGCGATGGTTGCCGAAACGTTGTCCTTTGCGGTACACGATGCGCACAAAGAGACGTCACGGCCGACCGACGTCGCTGTGCTGGTCGCTGGTGTCTGCGACGACCTCATCGATGCCGGACACGATGTCCGCTACCGCGGCCCGCCGCATCTGACGCTGCTGTGCCAGCCCATCGGCATGCGTCGCGCGATTGCCAATCTCATCGATAACGCGGTCAAGTTCGGTGGCCAGGCCCGGGTCGTGCTGGCGCCGCACGGTGAGGAGGTGGCGATCTCTGTCCTCGACCGCGGACCGGGCATACCCGAGGCTGAATTGGACCGGGTGTTTCGGCCCTTCTATCGGCTGGCGCCGACCGGCGAAGAGGCGGTCGCCGGTACCGGCCTCGGCTTGGCGGTAGCGCGCAACATCCTGCGCGCCCACGGCGGCGACGTGACTTTGCGTCGCCGCCGTGTCCGCGGTCTGGTCGCGACCGCGCATCTGCCAGGCGGGTCATCGACCTGAGACGGATCGCGGCGGCTTTCTGCGACCGCAATCCGTCTGACATCAGGACTTCTGCAACAGCTTCTGCAGATACCCCGCGAGGCGCTCGCCGAGTTCCTGGAGCTCGGTCGACTGGCCGTCTGCCTTCTCGTCCTCGATCTTCTGATCGAGCTGCTTGAACAGATCGGCGAGCGAGGACTTGGTCGAGCCCGAGGAATCGTTCGCCCCAAGCAGCGTGGCCGAGGCTTGGCTCTGCGCCTCGATCAGCTTGCTCTTCATCTTCTCGTCGAAGGCATCGAATGCCGTCGTGTACTCCTCACGGGTGATCTTGCCGTCGCCGTCGCCGTCGGCGCCGATCTTCTCCAGAAGATCGGCCGGATTCCGCCGCGGCTTCGCCGCGCCGATCGCATCGCTGCCTTCGGAGGCTGTTTGCTCCTTCGCCGCCGCCAGCTCCGCCGCGTCAATGGCGCCATCCTTGTTGGTGTCGAGCTTGTCGAACATCTGCGAGCGCATCTGCTTCATCGCGGCCGGATCCATCGCGGGCGGCCGGCCATTGATACCTTCGATCATCAGTCTTCTCCTGAGTTGAATTAGAAATGACGGGCGCGTTACGCCCGAGTTCTCTCATTCAAGTAATATGCCAAGTAAAATTAAGTAAAACTCGGAATTTTTATCAATGAAACTCACGAGGTGCACATTCTGTGTCCCCGTTCCGGCAAATAATTCCGGGGCGGTCATCTTTTTCCTATCGGCCGCCTTCCGGTATGGTCGACGCTGGTCTGCCGACGTGCGGACGCTAGCTTTCCCGGTGGAGCCAAGCGAGGACGGACGAGTAACGACGCGTGTCGAGCGTTCAAACTTGAAACAAGCCGTTACACGCGAGATGCCTACGACGCATCGCAGAGAGACGAGCTAGGGTCGCGGACGCCGCTAACGGGAGGGACTGAGATGACGGTCAAGGTGGGCGAGGGCGAGTGGACCTACGAGCCGGTGGAGAACTGGGCCAAGCTGCCGGCGGGCTGGTCGTTCAAGGAGATCGGCTCGGTCGGCGTCGATGCCAAGGACAATGTCTACGTCTTCAATCGCGGCGAGCATCCGATGATCGTCTTCGACCGCGACGGCAATTTCATCAAGAGCTGGGGCGAGGGGATCTTCCCGCGTGCGCACGGCCTGCACATGGGACCGGACGAGACGGTCTGGCTGACCGACGACGGCGACCACACCGTCCGGCAATGCACCTTGGACGGCAAGGTGCTGCTGGAGATCGGGGTTCCCGGCAAGCCGACGCCCTACATGAGCGGGCTGCCGTTCCATCGCTGCACCCACACGGCGCTGTCGCCGAAGGGCGAGATCTACGTGTCGGACGGCTACGGCAACTCATCGGTCCACAAGTTCTCGCCCGACGGCAAACTGCTGAAATCCTGGGGCGGTCCGGGCACCGATCCGGGCGAGTTCAATATCGTCCACAACATCACCTGCGACGGCGACGGCCTCGTCTATGTCGCCGACCGCGAGAACCACCGCATCCAGATCTTCGACGGCGAGGGCCGCTACCAGGGGCAGTGGAACAACATCCATCGGCCCTGCGCGCTGTTCATGCCGGCCGGAAAATGCCCGGTCTGCTACATCGGCGAGCTTGGACCCGGTATGCCGGTCAATCGCAACGTGCCGAACATCGGCCCGCGCTTAAGCGTCGTCGACCATACCGGCAAGCGGCTCGCCCGCATCGGTGCCAAGACCGGGCCTGGCCTCGGGCCGACCGAATTCCAGGCGCCGCACGGCATCACCGTCGACAGCCACGGCGACATCTATGTCGGCGAGGTCTCCTGGACCAACTGGCCGACCTTCTATCCCGACGTGCCGCGCCCGGAAGGCCTCCGCTCGCTGCACAAGTTCCGGAAGGTGAGCTGAAGCTCAGGCGACGAGCGCTGGCGCTGATCCTTTCAGCGCCAGCGGCTTGCCGTCGAAGACGCGACCGAAACGGTTGGCGAGCACGTCGGCGAGCAGGGCCTGCTCCTGGCGGACGAAGCCCTGTCTCGGCAGCTTTCCCGCGACCATCAGGTCGACCATGGTGCAGACGCCGGCAGCGGTGGTGATCTGGATGGCGCTGCGCCTGACGCCGGCGATCTCGCCTGCATAGATCTTGCGGCTGTCGCTTTCCTGGGTGAGACGGCCGTCCCGCATGCCGCTGGCCGAGACGAAGACCAGGACCACGTCCTGGAGCGTCATCGGGATCGCGGTCTCCAGCACGTCCTTCAGCACGTCGCGGCGGTGCCCGAGACGGAGATCCTTCACTAGCATCTTGATGATGTCGCGGTGGCCGGGATAGCGCACGGTCTTGTAGTCCAGCGTCTCGAGCTTGCCGGCCAGCGTGTCGCAGAGCGTGCCGAGGCCGCCCGAGGTGTTGAAGGCCTCGTAGACCACGCCGTCGAGGGAGATGCTTTCGAGATCCTCCAGCGCCGGCACCTCGCGCAGGTGGCTGTCGACGATGGCCTCGCAGGGATTGAGGTATTCGTTGATCAGCCCCTCGGTGCTCCAGGTCAGGTTGTAGCGGAGCGCGTTGGTCGGATAGAGCGGCAGCGCGCCGACGCGAAGCGAGAGATCGCGCAGCGTCTCGAAGCGGCGGGCGAGGTCCATGGCAGCGATCGAGACGAAGCCCGGTGCCAGGCCGCATTGCGGCACGAAGGCGGTCGACGCGCCTTCGGCCAGCCTAGAGACCGCGCGGGTGCTCTCCACGTCCTCGGTCAGATCGAAGTAATGGGCGCCCACCTCCTTGGCCGCGGCAGCGATCGCCGGTGCCAGGTGGTAAGGCCCGGCGTTGACCACGATCTCATGGCCACGAAGCGCCGAGGCGAGAGCCGCCGCGTTCGCGATCACGAGGGGTTGGAAGCGAAGGCCGGGGGCACCGATCTGGCCGAAGGCGGCCTCGTCGCGGTCGAACAGGGTGACGGCATAGTCGCCGGTCACCGACAGCATCTCGGCGATCGCCATCCCGATCTTCCCGGCACCGACGAGGGCAAGCGTGGTCATGGGAGTGCTCCTGACGCCTTAGGAACACCGATGGCGGCCGTTGGGTGCAGGGAGGCCACCGAATCTTCACCCCTCTTTGCGGGAGGGTAGGGATGGGGCTCCTCAGCGCCGGTGCTTCCGCCACACCTCTTGCAGGCGGTCGAGCGGCATCGCGTGCATCACCCGGCCCTCGCGGCCATGCGTGGTGGTCGCCATGCAGATGGCGTTGGCGATGGCTTCCTCGGTCGCCTCGGCGGTGGCGTTGAACAGCGGGTTGATCTCCGGGTTCGGCAGCATGCGGCAGGGCATCGGCGGCTTCGGTGCCGGCTTCGCCAGGAAATCGACGCCCGAGGTCGGCATGCGGTTGCCGGTGGAGAAGGCGAGGAAGAGGTCTCCCGAGCCGTTCCGGCCATAGCCGCCGATGCGACCGAGCCCGATGGTGGCGCGCTGGGCCAGCCGCTTGCACTGGTGCGGCAAGAGCGGCGCGTCGGTGGCGACGATGATCAGGATCGAGCCGGCGTTGTTGACGGCTTCGCGCCGGCCGGACGGCACCACGTCGACGCCGATCTCCTGCCCGATGGGCACGCCGTCGATCGACAACTCCTCGCGCACGCCGTAATTCGCCTGTACCAGCACGCCGACGGTGTAGCGCTCGCCTGTGATCTCGACGACGCGAGAGGAGGAGCCAATGCCGCCCTTGAACTCATGGCAGTTCATGCCGGTGCCGCCGCCGACGCAGCCCTCCGGCACCAGGCCGGCCGTCGCCGCGTCCAGCGCCTGCTCGACCTCGGTCTTCTGCACGGCATTGGCATAGGCGTCGGAGAGGAAGCCGTCATAGGTCTCGCCGACCAATCCCAGATGCCAGTGCGAGGGGTGCCCGCGCTCTTCGGCGATGTTGATCAGCGCGTCGCGGACGGCGCCGACGGAATGCGTGCCGGTCAGCATGATCGGCGAGGTGAGGCAACCGGACTCCTCCAGCCAGATCCAGCCGGTGAACTCGCCGCAGCCGTTGAAGGAATATGTCCCGGCGAACAGTTCGGTGCCCCAGGGATCGTCGGACGGCCAGATCGCGGTGACGCCGGTGCGCGAGAGCCGCGGCGTATCCCTGACCACCGTGCAATGGCCGACGCGGATGCCGGCGACGTCGGTGATGGAATTCAGCCTGCCCGTGGGCAGCCGGCCGACGGTGATGCCGAGGTCGCGAAGGCGGCGGCGTTCCGGGGACGAGGCGGTCATGGTTGACTCCGTCGAGGGGCGGGAGTCGTGATCATACACGGGGCGGGTCAGGGTCAACCGGAGGCGTCATGACGGTCGCGGAACTTCCGATCACGGGCTATCTCGACCGGCTCTCCGCGCGGCCGGGCGAGCGCCTGACCGCATATGTCAGCGTCGCCGCCGGCGGCCGCTATCGTGCCCGCCTGCTGCGCGCCATCAGTCTCGATGCCAATCCGAAGGGGCCGGGCCGGCGCTTCGAGGACCTGTCACACCTGTTCGACGAAAGCTTCGACGGTCGCCGGCAGGCGATCCAGATCGGCTCCTATGCGCGGATCGAGCCCGCGCCGGTGCGGGACGCACGGAAGGCGCGGACCTGGACGGCGCTGGTCTGGACCGGCTTGCCGACGCGCGACCAGGCGGTTCTCTCCGACGAGCGGGACGGCGCCCGCGCCGTGCTCGGCATCGGCGCGCAAGGGGCAGAGGTCGTTCTCGCCTGGTCCGGCGGCGATGCGCGCCTCTCGACCGGCGAGCCGCTGAAGCCGCGCCGCTGGTATCGCCTGTGGGCGAGCGCGCGGCCGGATGGACGTATTCGCGTGGGACAAGTCCCGCTCGAAGGCGGTCCGGCCGCGGTGGTCGAGGGTGACGCGCCGGGCGTGTCGCTTCCCAATGGCGGCGTCATCCTGATCGCGGCCGAAGGGAACGCGGCACCGCGACGGCACTTCTCCGGAAAGATCGAGGCGCCGGCGATCCTGGCGCGCGACCTCGCGGTCTGGCCCGATCCGCGGTTCCTGCCGCGCGACGGCTGCCTCGCCGCCTGGGATTTCGGGCGCGGCATCGATACCGACACTGTCCACGATACCGGGACCCAGGCCTGTCACGGCAGCCTGGTCAACACGCCGATGCGAGCGATGGTCGGGGCCATGTGGTCGGGCGAGGAGTCGTGCTGGCGCCATGCGCCGCAAGACTACGCGGCGATCCATTTCCATCCCAGCGACCTGGACGACTGCCATTGGCAGCCCGACTTCGACTTCACCGTTCCCGACGCACTTAAGAGCGGCAGCTATCTGCTGCATCTCTCCTGCGCGGCCGGGGAGGACTGGCTGCCCTTCTACGTCGGCCCGCGCCGGGGCGGCCCGCAGGCGAAGATCGCGTTCCTGGCCTCGACTTTCACCTACCAGGCCTATGCCAATTTCGCGCGCAGCAACGCCGACGACGCCTATCGGGCGCGCGTCGGTGCCTTCTCGGCATATCCGCACCTCCCCAACGACTATCCGATCTATGGCCGGTCGACCTACAACGTGCATGAGGACGGTGCCGGCGTGTCGGTGTCCTCGCGGCTTCGGCCCATCCTCAACATGCGGCCGGGCTACATCGCCGCCAACGACCCGCTCGGCTCCGGCACGCGCCACTACGTCGCCGACCACCACCTGCTGGCCTGGCTCGAAGACAAGGGCTTCGATTTCGACATCATCACCGACGAGGACCTCGACGACGAAGGCGTCGCCGTGCTCGCGCCTTATCGCGCCGTACTCACCGGATCGCACCCCGAGTATCACACCGCCCGCATGCTGGATGCGCTGGAGGCCTACAAGAAGCGGGGCGGGCGTCTCGCCTATCTCGGCGGCAACGGCTTCTACTGGCGGATCGCGCGCGACCCGACGCGCCCGCACCTGATCGAGATCCGCCGCGCCGAGGGCGGTGTCCGCATGTGGGCGGCCGAGCCCGGCGAATACCACCACATGCTGGACGGGCAGCTGGGCGGCATGTGGCGCCGGAGCCGCCGGCCGCCGCAGCAGCTGGTCGGCGTCGGATTCACCGTGCAGGGCGGCTACGAGGCGACGCATTACCGCCGCTCGCCCGCATCATGGGACGATCCCAGCGCCTCCTGGATCTTCGCCGGCATCAACGAGGAGATCATCGGCGACTACGGGCTGTCGGCCGGAGGGGCCGCCGGCTTCGAGCTCGACCGTGCCGATCCGATGCTGGGAACACCCGACAACGCCGTGATCCTGGCCCGTTCGGAGAAACACCCGGCTTCCTTCGCCGTCGTGCCGGAAGACCTGCTGGCGCCCGGCCGAAGCACGGCGCACGGGCCGTCCGACGACTTCATGCGCGCCGACATGGTCTATTTCGAGACGCCGGAGGGAGGCGCGGTGTTCTCGGTCGGCTCGATCACCTTCCTCGGCAGCCTGTGGCGGAACGGTTTCGAAGGCCCGGTGTCGCAGCTTCTCTATAATGTCGTGACGCGCTTTCAAGAATGAGGACGGGTCAAGTTATGTCGGCGATCGAGAAGATACTGGGCCAGGCGGATGCCGAGTGGATGGCGAAGAAGACGCTCGAGATGGTGGAGATCAAGAGCGTCACCATGGATGAGGCAGAGATGTGCCGGTACTACGCCGACGCGCTCCGCGAGCTCGGCCTTACCGTCGATGTCCGCGAAGTGACCCCCGGCCGCAACAACCTCTATGCCCGCATCCCCGGCACCGGCGGCGGCCCGACCCTGGCGCTGAACGGCCATGTCGACACTGTGCCGATCCACGGTGCGTGGCCGCCGAAACGCGAGGGCGACCTGATCTACGGGCGCGGCACCACCGACATGAAGGGACCGATGGCGGCCGTGCTGGGCGCGGCCAAGGCGCTGATCGGCTCAGGCGTGAAGCTGAAGGGCGACCTGGTGATCTCCGCCGTGGTCGGGCACGAGGAGGCGATCGCGGCCAAGGACGGCCCCAAGGCCTATATCGAGGATCTGAACGCCGGCCGCACCAAGGCCGACCGTATCCTGATCGTCGAGGGCGAAGAGGACATCTGGCTGATGAGCATGGGCTCGGCCAATTTCGTCATCACGCTGACGTCTGACCGCGGCGGCACGCACACCAACAACACGCCCTTCGGCGAGAACCCGATCCGCTTCATGGGCGAGCTGATCGGCGCGGTGAACCGTCGCCAGCAGGAGATGGATGCGGGCGATCGCCACCCGCTGGCGGGGCCTGAGCGCATCGACCTCGGCGTCGCCGAGGCCGGCGATCTCTACAACCGCACGCCGACCCATTGCACCCTGATCGGCACGCGCCGCTGGATGCCGGGCAAGACCGTGGAGGACATCAGGCGAGAACTCGACGCGCTGGCCCGACCCTTCGCGGCTGCCGGGAAGCTGGGCTTCGACCTAAAGATCGAGCAGGAGCGCGAGCCCTTCGAGACTCCGGTCGACGACGCCGCGGTGAAGGCGGTGATCGCGGCCGCCGAGCGCGTCACCGGTGCCACGCCCAAGGTGGTCGGGCGGCGCATCGTCGGCGACGCCAACCTCTACGTCCACGGCACCGGCATCCCGACCTTCTACTACGGGGCCTCCAACCACACCGCGCATGCCGATGTCGAATGGGTCTCGGTCGATCGCATCAAGCGCTCGGCCCAGGTCTACCTCGCCGCGGCGGCCGCGTATTGCGGCGTCGCGGAGTAGGGACGATGGCCGACATCCTGATCACCGGCGGCGTCGTCATCACGATGGATCCGGAGCGGCGGGTGATCGAGGACGGCGCCGTCGCCATCGACGGCAGCCGCATCGTCGCGGTCGGGCCGAGCGCCGAGGTGAGGGCTAGCCACTCGGCGCCTCGCGTCATCGATGCGCGACGGAAAGCCATCTTGCCCGGACTGATCGACAGCCATGCCCATGCCGGCCACGGCCTGGTCAAGACGCTGGGCGGTGGCGACGGCGATGTGTGGAACGAGGCGGTGGGACGGATCTATGCGGTGGGGTCGACGCCGGACTTCTGGCATGCTGAGGCGCAGCTCTCGGCGCTGGAGCGGCTGAAGGCGGGGACGACGACCGGAGTCTCCTACCTCGGCGGCGGCGACGACGTCATGCGGGTCGACGACCTGGAAGCGGGGGAGCGCCATTGCGACGGCGTGGCCGCGACCGGCATCCGCGCCGTGGTCGCGGTGGGTTCCTGCCGGCCGCCCTTCCCGAAGACGTTTGCAAAGCTCGACCGCGGCGAATGGCGCGAGCAGCAGATCTCATACGATCGCCAGCTCGAAACCTGCGAGACGCTGATCCAGCGCCGCCATGGCTCGGCCGAGGGTCGCGTCCGCATCGCGCTGACCTTCCCGGTGCACCACCACGAGCTGCCGGCCGAGCGGCGGGCCGAGGTCGAGCTGGTGCGGAGCCAGGGAACGGCGATGCGCGGCCTCTCGCGCCGCCACGGCGTCGGCTTCACCCAGGACGGCCACCGCGCCGGTTCGATCGCTTTCGCCGAGGATCTCGGCCTGCTCGGCCCCGACGCCTTCCTCTCGCACAGCATCGACCTGACCGAGGCCGACATCGCCGCGGCGAAGCGCAGCGACACACGCATCGTCCACAATCCGTCGGCGATGATGTCGGTGCGCGGGCGCTGCCCGGTTCCAGAGCTGATCGAGGCCGGCGTCACCGTGGCGCTGGGCTCCGACGGCACCGCGCCCGACCGCAGCGCCGACATGTTCCGCCACATGTTCCAGTGCATGCACTACCACCGCCGCCACTTCCGCGACGCCCGCATCCTGCCGCAGGGCAAGGTGCTGGAGATGGTGACCATCGACGCCGCCCGCGCGCTCGGCCTCGACCGCGAGCTAGGTTCCCTGGAAGCCGGCAAGAAGGCCGACGTGATCCTGCTCGATCTCTACAAGCCGCATCTGATGCCGCTCAACATGCCGGTTTACCGCGTGGTTTCCTTCGCCTCGGGCGCCGACGTCGACACCGTCATCGTCGATGGCTGCGTGTTGATGGAGGGACGGGAGGTCCGCACCGTCGATGAGATGAAGGTTATGGACGCGGCCCAGCGCGAGACCGATCTCATGCTGGCGCGTATCGACGGCGCCGGTCTCTTGCAGCCGCCGGCCCGCTTCTGGGGCCATGCACGGTTCTGATCGGCGATCGAGGAGCGCCCATGTCTCGCTATCTCGTATTCGACTTAGGTGGGGCGGTCGCGCGGGCGCGGCTCGACGACGAGCGTGCGCCGGTCACCTGCCAGACGCTGTGGGAGCGCGTCTTCCCCTTCGATGGCCACGGCCTGCCGGCCCGGCATTCCGGAACCGAAGCGGGCTTCCACTTCGATCCGACCATCCTCGCCCCGGTCGAGAACGCCACCTGCCTCTTGCAGAAGGGTGACATCATCTTCATCCACTACAACGCCCGCGAGCGGCACGGCAGCCCCGACGCGATCAGCGAAGTGATCTGGTGCTACGGCCGCTACAACATGGCGATCGCGCCGGGGAAGCAGCAGCACGTCCTCGGCAACGTCTTCGCCGAGTTCCTGCCGGGAGCCGAGGCGTTCTACGCCATGAGCGAGCGCTTGTTCACCAACGGGCCGATACCGCTCAAGGTCACCGGAGAGACCGGCTGAGTCACGGCGCCTTCGTGTGCCACTCCGTCGCCTGCTGGTAGGCGTGGCCGGTGGTGAAGAGGGTTGCCTCGTCGAACGGGCGGCCGACGAGCTGCAGGCCGATCGGCAATCCTGAGCCGCTGAACCCCGCCGGCACGGTGAGGCCGGGGAGGCCGAGATAGTTGAAGGGCCGGGTGAATTTGGGGAAGTGGGTCATCCGGGCGACCAGCTCGGGGCCGCCTGTTACTTCGCTCTCGTCGACCGTCGGTGCCGGGCTGGTCCCCGATGGCACCAGGAGCACGTCGCAGCGGCTGAAGACGGCGTCGGTGAACTCGGCCAGCAGGGGCCCGCGGGCGCGCAGCGCATCGAGATACGCGGTGGCCGGGACCAGCAGGCCGGCCTCGAGCCGGGCGCGCACCTGGCCGCTGTAGTCATCGGCGCGCGTGCGCAGCCACTCGCGATGGATGGTGGCGGATTCCGGCCCCATCACCATCGGGAAGTAGGTCCCGATCTTCTCCATGTCCGGGATCGGCACGTCGACGATCGTGGCGCCGAGCTTTTCCAGAACCTTCCACGCCTCGGCAAGCACGCGCTCGCTCTCGCCGTCGACCTCGGTGAAGAAGCTGGTCGGCCGCCCGATGCGAAGCCCGCGGACGCCGCGGGCAAGTCCGGCGACGTAGTCGGGCACCGGCTCGTCGGCCGCAGTTGGATCAGCGGGATCGACGCCGGCGATGATCGACAGCATCAGCGCCGCATCCTCGACCGTGCGGGTCAGCGGGCCGACGCAATCCAGCGTCCATGACAGCGGCATGGCGTTGGCGCGGCTGACCCGGCCCCAGGTCGGCTTGATGCCGACGACGCCGCAGAAATGCGCCGGCAGCCGGATCGAGCCGCCGGTGTCGGATCCCAGCGAACCGAAGAACATCCGGGCGGCAACCCCTGTCGCCGATCCCGAGGACGAGCCGCCGGTGACGTGGAGAGGGTTCCAGGCGTTGCGGGCATGGCCGTGATGCCAGTTGTGGCCGGTGGGGCCGAGGGCGAACTCGGCCATGTTCAGCGTGCCGAGGTCGAGTGCCCCGGCGGCATCCAGGCGGGCAAGCGCGGTCGCCGTCGCCGGCGCCACCCAGTCGCGGCGGATCTTCGAGCCGCAGGTCGCGATGCGCCCCTCGCGGTAATACATGTCCTTGTGCGCCAGCGGCACGCCGTGCAGCGGTCCCATCCAGCGGCCGCGCTTGGCTTCCGCATCGGCTAGGTCGGCGGTCGCCTGTGCATGCGCGGCGTCGAGTGCGATGAAGGCGTTCAGCTGGTCGTTCCGGTTGTCGATGCGCTCGAGGCAGGCTTCGACCGCGGCACGCGCGGTCGCCTTGCCGGCACGGATCCGCCGTGCGAGTTCGCTGGCCGAGAGGAGGGCGAGATCGGCGCTCATCGCCTGGCCCGTCGCTGGGCCGCGAGGAACTGGGACGGCTCGGCTTCGAAGGCGAGCCCGCGCGAGTGACGGTCCGCGGCCGCGAGCGGCGGCGCCATCGCGGCGGCGGCATTGACGGCGGCCTCGTCGTCCAGCGCCACGCCGGCCTGGGCCGCGAGGATGCGGGCCTCGTCCTCTCCAATTCCGGTGGTCATGACGATCCTTCCCCGTGCTTCATCCAGGCGCGGCAACCGCAACACAACGGTTGAGGCGGCGCAACCTCGGGTGCGGTTATAGTGGAAGCCGCACCAGGCCTCCCGATCGGATCTCCCCAGACCCATGTCCGCCCCCACCAGCCCGCTCCACGCGGTTCTCGGCATCGTCGTCCTCGGCTCGCTCTGGGGGTTGATGATGTCGCTCGCCAAGCTGGCGAGCAGCGCGGGGGTGCCGCCGCTCAGCTACTCGCTCTGGCAGTCGACCGGCGCCGGCCTGCTGCTGCTGGCGCTCGTCGCCTGGCGCCGCCTCAAGTTCGGGTTCCGCGGCGAGCACATCCGCTTCTATCTCGCGATGGGGATCTTCAGCATCGCGCTGCCCAACGCCAACCTGGCGCTCTGCGTGCAGCACATCCCGGCCGGGCTGATGGCACTGGTGGTGAACCTGTCGCCGGTGGTCACATACGGGATCGCGCTTGCCCTGCGCCTGGAGACCTTTGCCGCCGCCCGGGCGCTCGGCGTCCTGGTGGGGCTGAGCGGTGTCGTTATCCTGCTCAGCCCGGGGGCGGCCTTGCCCGACCCGGCGCTGCTGCCCTGGCTGCTGCAGGCGCTGCTGACGCCGGTGCTCTACGCGGTCGGCAACATCATCGGCGTCAAGCTGCGCCCGAGCGACCGCAACGAGCCTCCGGTGATGGCGGCCGGCATGCTGGGCGGCGCGCTCAGCTTCCTCTTGCCGGCGTCGTTCGCCATGGGCCAGTTCCATCCGCTGTGGCCACCGCTGGCGCCGGGTGAGATCGCGCTGGTCGTGGTCATGTTCGTCTCGGTCGCCTCGTACATCCTCTATTTCGACCTGCTCAGGCGCGTCGGCGCGGTCTTCGTCAGCCAGGCCTCCTATGCGGTAGCGCTTTCCGGCCTGTTCTGGGGCTGGCTGTTCTTCGGCGAGACCATCGGGCTCGGCGTTGTCGCCAGCGCCGCGTTGATCTTCACCGGCCTCTATCTGGTCAACCGCCGGCCGGCGGCACCTGCCGGCGGCTGATCCGGGTCGACATGGGGCCTCGACTGGGCGAGGATGGCCGCCTCCCCGAACCGATCTCCCCCCAGAGGACCATGCCCAAACTGTTCGAGCCGCTCGGGCTCCGTTCCGTCACGTTGCCGAACCGCATCGTGCTCTCGCCCATGTGCCAGTACAGCGCCGTCGACGGCCTCGCCAACGACTGGCACAGCGTCCATCTCGGCCGCTATGCTGCGGCGGGCCTGGGGCTGATCTTCACCGAGGCGACGCATGTGAGCGCCGTCGGCCGGATCACCCCCGGCTGCCTCGGCCTCTACACCGACGAGCACGAGCGGGCGCTGGCGAAGATCGTCACCTTCATCAAGAACACCAGCACCGCCGCCGTCGGCATCCAGCTCGCCCATGCCGGGCGGAAGGCATCGATGGAAGCGCCGTGGCGGGGCGTCCGCCCGGTGCTACCGCCGGAGGGCTGGACCTCGGTCGGCCCCAGCGCTCTCGCCTTCGACGAGGGCTGGCAGACCCCGAAGGCGCTGGACGAGGCGGGAATGACGACGATCCTGGATGAGTTCGTCACCGCCGCGAAGCGCTCGGAGCGGGCTGGCTTCGACGTCTGCGAGCTGCACGGCGCGCATGGTTATCTCATGCACGAGTTCCTGTCGCCGATCTCCAACCGGCGCACCGACCAGTACGGCGGCAGCCGCGAGAACCGCATGCGGTTTCCGCTGCGTGTGGTCGAGGCGGTGCGTGCGGTGTGGCCGAAGGATCGGGCGCTGGCGGTTCGCATCTCCTCGACCGACTACATGGGCGAGGAGGGCTGGACGCTGGACGATGCGATCGCCTTCTCGCACGAGCTGAACGCGCGTGGCGTCGATCTCATCGACGTCTCCGGCGGCGGCTCGTCGCCGAAGCAGAAGATCGACCTGAAGCCGGGTTACCAGGTGCCGATGTCGGAAGCGATCAAGCGCGCGACCGGCCTTCCCACCATCGCCGTCGGCCTCGTCACCGAGCCCAAGCTGGCGGATGCGATCATCCGCGAGGAGAAGGCCGACGCCGTGGCGCTGGGTCGGGCCCTGCTCCACGACCCGCTCTGGGCCTGGCGGGCCGCCGACGCCCTGGACGCGGTGGTCAACGTGCCGGCTCAATACCTGCGGGGACGGAAGCTTGTGGTCTAGCGGCAGCCGGTTCCGAAGTTGCCCCGGCAACTTCGGAACCGTTGATACGCAGCAAGCCTAGCGCCGCGCCTCGAAGATCAGGTTGAAGGGCGTCTCGGCGGCACGGCGGAAGTGGCTGAAACCCGCCTTGCGGAACACCTCGGCGAGACGCGCTTCGCCCGCCTGGGCGCCAAGCACCAAGTGGCCGCCCTCGGAGATCGAGTGCGCGACGCAGATCGTCGTCGAGGCCGAGTAGTAGAGCTGCGAGACCATGTTGAGGTTGTCCTCGATCCGGTCCTTGGCGAAGGGCTCGACCAGCATCACCGTGCCATCGGCCGCCAGCGTCTTCGCCGCATGCCGGGCGGCTGCGACCGGATCGCCCATGTCGTGCAGCGTGTCGAAGAAGCAGATCAGGCCGTAGCCGCGGTCGGGGTAGTCGGTGGCGCGCGCGATCGAGAACTCGGTGCGGGATGCGACCCCGCCGGCCTCGGCGTTCCGCCGCGACTCCTCGATCGAGTGGGTGTGCGTGTCGAAGCCGTGGAAGCGCGACTTCGGGAAGGCCCTGGCCATCAGCACGGTCGAGTGCCCATGCCCGCAGCCGATATCGGCGACGTCGATGCCGGTCTCGAGCGTGGCGACGACACCGGTGAGGGCCGGGAGCCACTGCTGCACCAGGCTGGCGCGGTAGCCGTTCCGGTAGAAGGCGGCGACGCCGCAGGCGAGCCGACCGTCATGCTCGCCCCAGGCGATGCCCTTGCCGGTGCGAAAGGCGTTCAGCGCCTTCTCCTCATCGAACCACATGGAGGCCGGTACGTTCCAGGCATGGGGCAGGTAGACCGGGCTTTCCTCGTTGGCCAGCACCATCGCCTGCTCGGCCAGCAGCTCATAGGTGTCGCTCGCGGCGTGATAGTGGAGGTAGCCGCCGGCGGCCTGCGCGTTCAGCCACTCCCGCACATAGCGCTCGGCGCATCCGGAGCGCTTGGCGACTTCCTTGGCGCTCAGCGGGCCGGCGCCGGCCAGCGCCTTGTAGAGGCCGAGCTTGGCGCCCAGGCTGACCATCACGCCGGTGTAGCCGGCGGCGATGTCGCTGAGAGCGCGTCCGACGAAGGCATCCAGCTTCGTCTGATCGATCGGGGAATTGTCCAACATCTTTCGTCCTTTCCGGCGCTCGGCCGTGCTTGAGATGGCGGCGAAGATGGACGCGGGCTAGGATGTGCGACAGAGCCGCAATCGCCCGCGATCGGTTCATTCGTGCCACCTCAGCGTTCCTGCATGGCCAAGCCGCCGACCCACACCGGATCGAAGACGCTGCAGGTCGCGCTGCTGGCGCTGCCGGATTCCGTCATCTCGACGCTGGCCGGCATCTACGACGTGATGAACGGGCCGTCTCTGATGCGGTTCGCCGGGCTGACGCATCCGCCGTTCAACGTCGAGATCGTCGGCGAGAAGACCGGCGCCCTGGAGCTCGCGAGCGGGCTTCCGATCGGTGTGCAGCGATCGGTCGACGAGATCGACGCCTGCGACATCTTGATCGTGCCATCGGTGCTGCTGAGCCCGTCCGGCTGGGAGAAGGGCCGCTATCCGCGCCTGGTGGAGTGGGTGAGGCGCATGCACGAAGGCGGCGCCCGGCTCTGCTCGGCCTGCTCGGGCATCTTCCTCCTGGCCGAGACCGGCCTGTTCGACGGCAAGGATGCCACCGTGCATTTCGGCTACGCCCGCGACTTCACCACCCTCTTCCCCAAGGTCGCGGTCCATCCCGATCGCGTGCTGGTGATCTCCGGCCGGCACGAGGACCTGGTGAGCTCGGGAGCCTCGAATACCTGGCATGATCTAGTGCTCTATCTCATCGCGCATCATGCCGGGGCGACGATCGCGCAGGACACCGCGCGGTCCTTCGCGCTGCAATGGCATCAGGACGGGCTCGCGCCCTATATCGTCTTCGAAGGCAGGAGCGATCATGGAGACGGCGAGATCCAGAGCGCGCAGGCTTGGCTCTGCCGCCATTTCTCGGTCGCCAGCCCGGTCGAGGAGATGATCAAGCGCTCGAAGCTCGCCGAGCGCACCTTCAAGCGCCGCTTCACTGCGGCGACCGGCCTCGCACCCATCGCCTATGTGCAGCGCCTTCGCATCGAGGACGCCAAGCGCCGGCTTGAACGCACCGATGTGCCGGTGGACGAGATCAGCTGGCGCGTCGGCTACGAGGATGCAGCGTTCTTCCGCCGCCTGTTCAAGCGCACCACCGGGATGGCGCCGGGCGCCTACCGCAAGCGCTTCCGGATTCCCGAGTTCGCCCGGCCATAGACGGCGACGAGAGGGCCTGCACAGTGAGAGGGCGAAAAGGCGGCACCGAGTTCGGCCCATTCAGGCTCTTCCCGGCCGAACGCCGGCTGCTGAAGGGCGAGACGCCCGTCCAGATCGGCAGCCGCGCGCTCGACATCCTGATCGCGCTCGTCGAACGCGCCGGCGAGGTCGTGCCGAAGCACGAGCTCCTGGCACGCGTCTGGCCTGACGTGACGGTCGAGGAGAGCAGCCTTCGCGTCCATGTCGCGGGGCTGCGCAAGGCGCTTGCCGATGGCAACGACCAGGCCCGCTACATCGTCAATGTTGCCGGGCGTGGCTACACCTTCGTCGTCTCACCGGCTGACGTCGCGCCATTGCCCGCGCGGATCTCGTCCGGCGCGTCGCTGCAGCGCCCGGCCCGCGTCATCGGCCGGGAGCGTGACATCGACGCGATCGCCGAGCTGCTTGCAGCCCATCGCTTCGTCACTGTCCACGGCGCGGGCGGCATCGGAAAGACCACCGTCGGGCTGACGGTTGGGGCGGTGCAGGCTCTCGCCGTCGCCGATGGCGTGTGCTTCGTTGATCTGGGCCTGAATTCCGGCGTCCATACCGCTTCGGACGCAGTCGCATCGGCTCTGGGACTCGCCGTCCGCGCCAGCGATTCAACCGAGAACGTCCTGAGTTTCGTCCGTCACCGGGAAATGCTCGTGGTGCTCGACAGTTGCGAAGCCATGATCGACGCCGCGGCCGCTTTGGCCGAACGCCTTGTCCAGGAGGCACCCGGCGTCGCCATTCTGGCAACGAGCCGAGAGCCGCTGCGAGCGCGGGGCGAGCATGTCTATCCTCTCGCGCCTCTGACGCAGCCGCCGGAGGGTACGGCACCGACGGCCGCCGAACTCCTGGCCTTTCCTGCCGCGCAGCTCTTCTGCGAACGAGCCGTCGCCAGCGGGTACCTCGCCGGTCTCGACGATGCCGACGCGGTCATCGTCGCCGACATCTGCCGCAGGGTCGACGGCAACGCACTCGCGCTCGAGCTCGCCGCCAGTCGCGTCTGCACCTATGGGCTAAGCCAGACGGCAGAGCTGCTGGACAGCCACATGAAGCTCGCCTGGCAAGGCCGGCGTACCGCACCGCCACGTCACCAGACCCTCAATGCAATGCTCGAGTGGAGCTACGCTCTCATCGGTGAGCACGAGCGTGGCCTGCTGCGGCAACTGTCGGTGTTCGCCGGCGCTTTCGCCTTGGAAGATGCGCGCGGCGTCGCGGAGGGCGGCGACGAAGCCGTCATCGCCTTGGAGCAGCTCGTTCTAAAGTCGCTGGTCGCCACCGATACGAGCGTGCAGCCGCAGCGCTTTCGGCTGCTGGATACGACGCGGGCCTATGCCAAGGCGAAACTTCTCGAGAGTGGAGCCGTGGACGAGGTGCAGCGCCGCCACGCGCGGCACTACCTCGACCTTATGCACCGCTTCGGAGATCGTGCGGCCGTCCAGCCGGAGCATGTCACCAACATCCGGACCGCCCTCGAGTGGGCCTTCTCCGACGCCGGCGATGGCGAGATCGCATTGGCGTTGGCCACTTGCGCCTGCGATCTGTTCCTGCGCCTGGGGATGCTGAAGGACTGTCGAAACTGGTCCGAGCGAGCCTTGGCGGCGCTCTCGCCGAACCTTGTCGGTTCACGCCATGACATGGTTCTTCGCTCGGCGCTCGGGCATGCCATGATGTTCATGGACGGCAGTCCCGGCGCGGCGCGTGAAGCCCTCGAACACGCGCTCGGGATCGCCGATCAGCTCAACGACACCGTGCACCAGTTCCGGCTGCTCGGCGGATTGCACATGTATCACCGCCGGATGGGCGCGCTGGGAGAACTGTTGCCGATCGGGCGGCGCGCGGAGGCGATCGCCTCCTTGCTAGGCGGGGCGGCGACGGTAGCTGCCCAGGCGATGCTCGGCGTGTCGCATCATCTGAACGGCGACCTCGTGCAGGCCCATGCGGCCTTGGTTGCGGTCCGCGATACGCCGGCCGATCCGGATGCTTTGGGAAGCTTCTATGGCTTTTACCGCGACGCGAGAGTGCTGCTCGCGCGGACCCTGTGGCAACGGGGATTCCCGGACCAGGCCGCGGAGGCCGCCGCGCTCGACGAGACCTGGATCGACGAGCGCAAGGAGCCGGTCACGGCATGCCTCGGTCTGATCTGGGGTGTCACCGTCTACTACTTGCGCGGCGACTGGGGGATCGCGGAGGACTATATCGACCGCCTCGTCAGGCTGGCGAGCGAGCATTCGCTTCGGCCCTATAAATGGTTCGGGATGGCTCTCCGCGGCGCCCTGCAACTGCGGCGCGGCGATGTGGACGCGGGCGTGAGCAATCTTCGAGAGTCTTTGCGCCTCCTCAAGGAGGGCCGCTACGACATCTTCACCCCGTGGCTGACGTGCTGCCTCGCCGAAGGGCTCGCCGCGCGCCAGGACACCGATCAGGCATTTCGCCTGATCGACGAGATCAAGCCGGATCCCGGCGCCCGCCCCAACGTCTACATGCCCGAGTTCCTGCGCGTTCGCGGCGTGATCCTGGCGCAGATGGGCGACGTGCCGGCAGCGGAGCACGCGTTCCGGGCCTCCCTCGACATGGCCGACGACCTGGGCGCCCTGTCCTGGCGTTTGCGCACGGTGTCGAGCCAGGCGTCGTTGCGATTGAAGCAGGGGCGCCTGGCTGACGCCCGGGAGGCTTTGGCCGAGACCTACGGGCGATTCACCGAAGGCTTTGAAACGCTCGATCTTCGGACGGCGCGCGCGCTGATAGCGGAGATCGATGCTCGCAGGGGCGAAAGCGCGCCGATCTGAACGGCGGCGTGTCGGCCGCGTCGATTCGCAAGATTTAACACGGATTCACAAGGCTGAACTCGCCGAACCGCTCCGCGAGCGCGATCCTCCGACTGCACGACGATGCACGGGAGACGTTCATGAATCCGGAAGCGGCAAGCATCCCTTCTGCGAACAGCACCGGCGCACCCTATGTCGCGGGAAACTTCGCCCCACTCAAGAGCGAGGTCACGGCCTTCGATCTGGAGGTGATCGGCGCCGTTCCCGAGGAACTGTCCGGGCGCGTCCTTCGGATCGGCCCCAACCCGTTCGATGAAAGCCTGGTGCCCTTGGTGCGCTATCACTGGTTCGCGGGCGCCGGCATGGCTCATGGCCTCAGGCTCCACGGCGGCCGGGCGGAATGGTTCCGGAGCCGCTTCGTCATCGACCGGGATGCCGCAAAGGCATTGAATCGAAAGCCTATACCGGGGCCTGGCGAAGGCAGACGCGACGGCAACGTCAACACCAGCCTGATGAATGCCGGCGGGAAGCTGTGCGCCGTCGTCGAGGCGGGGAGCCTGCCGGTCGAGCTCGACTACGAGCTGGAGAGCGTCCAGCGGACCGACTTCCACGGCACGCTCGAAGCCGGATTCTCCGGTCACCCGAAGTTCGATCCGATCACGGGCGAGCAGCACGTGCTGGCCTACGAGCCGTTCCAGCCGGTCCGCTACATCTCGGTCGACCGCAACGGGCGCGCGACGACCAAGGCGCGGATCGACCTGCCGCATATCCCGCTCATCCACGACATGGCGTTCACGCAATCCTTCATCATCGTCCCCGACTTCCCGGTGACCTTTCAGCCCGAGCATTCGCACACGACCTTCCCGTGGCTCTGGGACGATCGCCGGGACTCGCGCATAGGGCTTCTCCCACGCAACGGCGATGTGTCGCGCATCCAGTGGTTCGAGGCGCCGCGCTGCTTCGCCTTTCACTTCGCCAACGCCTACGACGACGGCGACCTCACCATCATCGACCTGCCCCGTCACCGGCGCATGTTCCTGACCGACCAGAACGGACCCAACGAGGGCGCCCCGGTACTGGTGCGGTGGACGCTCCATCGGCCGTCCGGCCGGCTGACCGAGGCGGTCTTGGACGATCGCGGCAACGAGTTCCCGCGGATCAACGGGCGTCACGGCGGGCAGGCCTATCGCTACATCTACACAGCGCATTGGGGTGACGACGTGGCCTTCGGCCCGGCGATGAAGACCGATCTGCAGCGCGGGACGACCGAGGTCCATGACTACGGTCCGGGCCGGATGACATCGGAGCCCGTGTTCGTGAGGAAGCCGGGAGCCGCAGCCGAGGACGAGGGTTGGCTCCTGTCCTACGTCTACGATCCCGAACGCAACTTGAGCGACGTCGTCATCCTCGACGCGCAGGACTTCGCCGGGGCGCCGGTCGCGACGATCCGCCTGCCCGTCAGGGTGCCGTTCGGCTTCCACGGCGGCTGGGCTCCCGATGTGAACGCCGCATCGGTCGTCGCCTGACCATCAACCCCTGCAAGGACGCCCCGCACATGGCCAACGGCCTTGTCACCGCAACACGCCGCGACGTGATCCTGAGCGCCGGAGCCGTCACCCTTCTCGGTTTGACCGGCTGCGCATCCGCATCCCAACTGGAGGTACAAATGGCTACGTTCAAGACGCGCGACGATGTCACCATCTACTACAAGGACTGGGGGCCGCGCGACGGCGCGGTCGTCATGCTGAGCCATGGCTGGCCGCTCAATGCCGACAGCTGGGAAGCCCAGGCCTTCCATCTCGCCTCTAACGGGTTCCGGGTCATCACCCATGATCGCCGGGGTCATGGCCGCTCGTCCCAGCCCTGGGACGGCAACGACATGGATCACTATGCCGACGACCTCGCCCAGCTCGTCCAGCATCTCGATCTGCGCAACGTCTCGCTGTTCGGGTTCTCCACCGGCGGCGGCGAGGTGGCCCGCTATGTCGGGCGTCACGGCACCGGGCGGGTGGCACGGCTCGGCCTCATCTCAGCGGTGCCGCCGCTGATGCTGCGGACCCAGGCCAATCCCGACGGGCTCCCCCTCGATGTGTTCGACGGCTTGCGCGCCGCCAGCATCGCCGACCGCTCCAAGCTCTACCGCGACGTCGCCAGCGGCCCGTTCTTCGGCTTCAACCGTCCGGGCTCCGTGCCCTCGCAAGGCATGATCGACAGCTTCTGGATGCAGGGCGTCATGGCCGGCCACAAGAACACCTATGACTGCATCGCCGCCTTCTCCGCGACCGACTTCACCGAAGATCTCCGCCGCTTCGACAAGCCGACGCTGATCGTCCACGGCAGCGACGACCAGGTCGTCCCGATCGACGCGTCCGCCCGCGCCGCGAAGCGCCTCGTGCCGCACGCCACGCTCATCGTCTACGAAGGCGCCCCGCACGGCATCACGGACACGCACAAGTCCCGCCTGAACGGCGACATGCTGGCCTTCCTGCGCGGCTGATCGAAGGAAGGGTCTCATGCCGGCGCCGGGGATCGGCCTCTCGGAGACGGCGAGGGCCGCGTCCGTGGCGCTGCTGCAGGTGCGGCTCGCGGCGGCGATCGATCTCAACTCCCAGGCCAAGCAGGCTCACTGGAACGTCGGGGGGCCGCGGTTCCTGTCTCTGCACAAGCTGTTCGGGGTCGTCGCGGGCGAGGCCGGCAAGCATTCCGATCTGATCGCAAGGCGGATCGCGATGCTTGGCGGCCTCGTCGAAGGGACCGCGCGCGTCGCGGCGAAGCGCTCGGAGCTGCCCGTCTACCCTCTCGGCATCAGAGGCGCTGCTGCTCACACCGACGCGCTGGCGGAGGCGCTTGCCGGTTTCGGCCTGTCGCTCCGCTCGGCGGTCGACCCCGCGGCCGCCATCGGCGATCATGGCACCGCCGAAATGCTCGCCGAGCTTACGGGTAATGCCGACAGGCTTCTGTGGCTGGTGGACGTCTACGCCCGCGGCGATACCTAGCCTCCTCCGGATAGACTGGCGAGTCGCCCACTGTCGACCCGGGGCAGGGGCCTGCCGGCCGGTCCCTCCCGCCACGCCGCGGCGGCTCCCTCGTTCGCCGGATAGTGAAGGATGCCCGAGTGCAGCGGCAGCGGGAAATGGCATAGAGTGGCCGGGGCGGGCGGTTCAACGGCGAGCATGGAATCCCTGGAATGACCAAGCCGGTGGTGGGCGTGATCGGGAACGCCCAGGTCGTCAACGACCGCTACAACGTGCAGGTCGTGGGGCAGCGGAACCTGCGCGCGGTCGCGGAGGTGGCGGGGGCCTTGCCGTTGATGTTCCCCGCCATGCCGGACGTCACCGACATCGACGCACTCCTGGGCGCGGTCGACGGGATCCTGCTGACGGGGGCTCGTGCCAACGTCCATCCGACCTGCTTCGGCGTCGAGCCCGATGCCCGGCACGAGCCCTACGACCAAGACCGCGACGCGGTGGCGCTGAACCTGGTGAAGGCCTGCGTCGACCGCGGCGTGCCGATCTTCGGCATCTGCCGGGGCTTCCAGGAGATGAACGTCGCCTTCGGCGGCTCGCTGCATCCCGAGATCCGCGATCTGCCGGGGCGCATGAACCACCGCATGCCGCGCCTGGAGAACGGCGAGGTCCACCCCGATCCCGAGGTGGTGTTCGCCGATCGCCACGACGTGAAGCTGGTGGCCGACGGCGTGTTCGCCCGCCTCCTCGGCTGCGAGATGATCCGCGTGAACTCGCTGCACGGCCAGGGCATCGAGGTGCCGGGCAAGCGGATCGTCATTGAGGGCGTGGCGGAAGACGGCACGATCGAGGCGATCCGCATCGCCGACGCACCCTCGTTCGCGCTCGGCGTCCAGTGGCACGCCGAGTACGACCCGCAGATCAACCCGATCAACCGCACCCTGTTCAAGGCGTTCGGCGAGGCCCTGCAGGAGCGCAAGCGAGCCTCGTGAGGCTGTGGCGACGACTGTCGCTCAACCCGGCTCCGACGCCCGTTGACAGCGCTGTCATGCTTGCCGTCTGACCTGCGTCATCATCTTCGGGCGCGGTGCGTCGAGGCCCTGGCCGATCTCGGTCGCGACCCGGCGCAGCATCGAGGCGAACTGTGCCTTGCGGGCGGCGTCCAGTCGGGCGGCAGGGGCGGAGATGGAGAGGCCGGCGATGGGCGCGCCGGCCGGATCGACGATCGGCACGCCGACGCAGATCGAGCCTTCCTCGTTCTCGCCGTTGTCCTCGGCGAAGCCTTGCGTGCGGGCGCGGTCGAGCTCGAGGGCGAGCTGGGCCAGCGAGCGCAGCGTGCGGCCGGTGCGGGCGCGGAGCTTCGGCGGGATGTGGCGAAGGCGCTCGTCCTCGGCCATCTGCGAGAGCACGGCCTTGCCGATCGCGGTGGTGTAGGCGGGGTCGCGGCCGCCGACCTTGGCCTGCATGCGAAGCGCGTGCTGGCTTTCGGCGATCTCGATGTAGACGATCTCGGCGCCGTCGAGGACGCCGAGGTTCACCGTCTCGCCGAAGCGCTCACGCAGCGCCCGCATATGCGGGATGCAGACGTCGCGGAGGTTCCGAAGCCTGGCATTGGAGCGGCCCCAGGTGATGATCTTGAGGCCGACGCCGTAGACGTCGCGCTCGGGGTCGTAGCTGAGAAGACCGGACTGGACGAGGGTCCTCAGATAGCGGAAAACCGTGGTCTTCGGCAATGCCACTTCCACCGACACGTGCTGCAGGGAGAGCGCCTGGTCCGACGAGCAGATGCAGTCCAAGACCTGCATCGCCTTGAGCACAGGTTTCACCAGATAGTCGTCGCGCATATCCCCTCCGTGAGTTTCGCAAAGCGAAATAGCAGATCCTTGACATGAAACGCAAGCTCGCGGACAGTCGCCCGCACCCCCGGAAAACCCAGGAGAAAGCCGTGGCTCTCAACTCTTTCGAGAAATCCAAGGCGGCCATGGCGAAAGGCGAGAAACAGCTCGCCGGCGGCGTCAACTCGAACTTCCGTGCCGGCGTGGCGCCGGTGCCGCTGGTGATCGACCGCGGCGAGGGCGCCTACCTGATCGACGTCGACGGCAACCGGCACGTCGACTACTATCTCGGCATGGGGCCGATCATCCTCGGCCACAACCCGCCGACCGTGATCGAGGCGGCCAAGCGCCAGCTCGACAAGGGCATCCTGTTCGCGAGCCAGGTCGAGGCCGAATTCGAGGCGGCCGAGTGGGTGCAGAAGCTGGTTCCTTGCGCCGAGCGCGTGCGCTTCGCGGGATCGGGCACCGAGGTGGTGCAGGCGGGCTTCCGCCTCGCGCGTGCCGCCACCGGGCGCAACATCATCGCCAAGTTCGAGGGCCACTACCATGGCTGGCTCGACAACGTCTTGATCAGCAACTCGCCGTCGCTGGAGGCCGCCGGCCCCGCCGACGCGCCCAACATCGTGCCGCTCAGCCCCGGCCAGGACCCGGCCGCCTACCAGAACATGGCGGTGCTGCCCTGGAACAACCTGGAGGCCGTGCAGAAGCGGCTGGCCAAGCGCGACGTCGCCGCCATCATCATGGAACCGGCGATGTGCAACACCAGCGCCATCCAGCCGAAGGCCGGATACCTGGAAGGCGTGCGGAAGGCCTGCACCGAGACCGGCACCATCCTGATCTTCGACGAGGTCATCACCGGCTTCCGCGTCTCCGCCGGCGGTGCGCAGAAGGTGCTGGGCGTGACCCCCGACCTTGCCACCTTCGGCAAGGCGATCGCCAACGGCTTCCCGGTCGCGGCTCTCGCCGGCCGCGCCGACCTGATGGACATGCTGGTGCCCGGCAAGGTCGTCCATGGCGGCACCTACAACGGCCACCCGGTGACCATGGCGGCGACCGTCGCCACGCTCAAGGAGCTGGCCAAGGGCGACGTCTACCGGACCATCGAGAAGAACGGGAAGCGGCTGATGGAGGGCATCGGCACCATCCTTCGCGACCACCAGGTGCCGAACCGCATCCAGGGCTTCCCCGGCATCTTCCACGTGGCGCTGGGCACATCCGAGCCGATCACCGACTACCGCGACAGCCTGAAGACCGACAAGGCGCGCTTCCTCAAGCTGACCCGCGCCATGGTCGAGCGGGGCGTGCGCGTGCTCGATCGCGGCGCCTGGTTCATGTCGGGCGCGCATGACGACGCCGTCATCGACCAGACCCTGCAGGTGGTCGAGGACTCGGTCAAATCGGCGCTGCGCTAGCCGCATTTAAGCAAGCCTCGGCCATTTGGCCGCCTCGGCGACGCGCCTGGCGACGTCGAGGTAGCCCGGCTCGATGAGCTGGCCGTCGACCACCGGCTGGACGCCGGGAGGGGAGGCGGCCACCGCGGCGATCACCCGCCTCGACCAGTCGATCTCGGCCTTGCTGGGCCCGAAGGCGGCATCCGCGATCGCGGCGGAGGCTTGGCTCCCGACCGCCTTGCCGTCATAGCCCAGCTCCCGGCTCTCCAGGCAGGCGGCGCGGTAGGCCTCGGGGTCGCGGGCATCCCTGAACGAGCTGTCGATGGCCGCCAGCCCGTAGGCGCGGGCGACCAGCACGATGGTGGAGAGGGCCGCCAGCACCGGGAAACGGAACGGCGCGGCATGGCGGAAGCCGCCCATGCCGCGGGAAAGGTCGCCAAGGCCGATGGCGAGGCCCTCCATGCGCTGGGTCGACCCGGCGATCTCGGCCGCGTTGAGAATCCCCTTCGGCGTCTCGATCATCGCCCAGAGGCGGAAGCTGTCGGGAACACCCATGCTGCCGATCGCGTCGTCGGCCTCGCGCATCTGCCGGCCGGTCTCGACCTTGGTCAGCATGATCCCGTCGACATTCGCCTTGGACGCGAAGGCAATGTCCTCCGCCCCCCAGGGGGTATCCAAGCCATTGATGCGGATCAGGCGTTCTTGACCGTTAAAGTTCCCGGCGGCGAGGGCCTCGGCCAGCCGGGTCCGGGCAGCGGATTTGTCGGCGGGGGAGACCGAGTCCTCCAGGTCGAACAGCAGCACGTCGACCTGGAGATCCTTGGCGGTCGCATAGGAGCTTGGGTCGTCGCCGAGGCGGTAGATGACGCTCCGCCTCGGCTTGACCATGCTCACGACTTCTTCTCGACGTTCCACAGCACCAGGCGCGGCGCTTCCAGCACGCCGACCAGGTTGTTGCTGTAGGCGACCGGCGCCATGAACTGGCCGAGGATGATGTAGGGCAGGACCCGGTAGAAATGGGTCTGCACCTGGTCGACCACGGCCTTCTGCTTCTCCGGCGTGTCGGCGGTGATGAACTCGAGGCGGGCCTTCTCCAGCGCGTCGTCGCAGGGCCAGCCGGCGTAGTTCTTGCCGTCGCAAGGGGTCGGCACCACCGAGTTGCCGAGCGGATTGGCCTGGGCGATGCCGGGGCCGGTGGTGTGGAAAATGTGCCAGCCGCCGCGGTTCTGGTCGGGATGGTCCTTGATCGGCCGCCGCGCGGCCAGCGTGCTCCAGTCGGTGCCCTGAAGCTCGACGTTCATGCCGATCGCCTTCAGGTTCTGCGCCGTCACCAGGGTGGCGGCGTGGATCAGCGGCTGGTCGGCCGGGTCCATCAGCACGACCCGCTCGCCCTTGTAGCCCGCCTCGGCCAGGAGCGCCTTGCCCTTGGCGATGTCGGGGCCTTTCGACCAGGCGCCTAAGCCCGCGGTCGACTCGAGCGGCGTCCCGCAGACGAAGATCGCCCAGCACTGCCGCACGATGTCGGGGTTGCCGACCATCGCCGCCAGGTAGTCCTTCTGGTCGATGCTCCACAGCATCGCTTCCCGGACCTTCGGATTGTTGAAGGGCGGGATCAGGTGATTGACCCGCACGATCGCGTGCGCACCTAAGTGATCCAGCGTCTTCACGGTGACGTTCTTCGCCGCCGCCAGCTTCGGCAGCAGGTCGTTGGCCGGCACCGCGATCGCATCGACCTCGCCCGCGATCAGGGCCGAAGCGGCGATGCTGGAATCGGGGATCCAGATCCACTCGACCCGGTCGACCTTGGCGATCTTGCCGCCGGCCAATCCGTCGGCCGGCTCAGGCCGCGGCTTGTAGCTGGCGCTTTTCTTGTAGACGACCTTGCTTCCCGGGACCCAGTCCGCCTTGTCGAAGGTGAAGGGCCCGGAGCCGATGTATTTCTCGATCTGCTTGAAGGGATCGGTCTTCGCCTCTTCCTCGCGCATGACGAACAGCGGCACCGCCGGATTGGAGAGCTGTTCCAGAACGGGGGCGAAGGTGCTCTTCAGCTTGATCTCGAAGTCGAGCGGGCCGGTGACGGCGACCTCGGCGACGTGCTGCATCAAGGTCATGCCGCTGACCATGCGGACGGCCCAGCGCTTCAGCGACTGCACCGCATCCTTGGCCTCGACCGGCGAGCCGTCATGGAAGACGAGGCCGGAGCGCAGCTTGAACTTCCAGGTCATCCCGTCGGCGGCTTTCGACCAGGACTCGACCATCTGCGGCTTCGGCATCAGCCCTTTGTCGAGGGCGAACAGCACGTCGTAGATCATGTAGCCGTGCGACGAGGTCTCGGTCGCCGTCGTCCACACCGGGTCGAGATTCTTGAGGTCGGCCTGCGGCACCATCTTGATTACGCTTTGGGCGGCGGCAGGCAGGGTGAGCGCAGCCGTGAGCGGCAGGGCAAGGAGCAGGGAGCGCAGGCGCGGCACGAGGTCCTCCAGTGCTTTTCCGATGGGAAACAGTAGCTGCAGATGCGGTCCCTGTGAAGCAGTCCGCTGTCGAAATTCCCGAGTGCACAGAGATGTGTCGTGGAATTCACGTCCGGCTTGTGAGGGTCGTCCGGGCCATCCTAGTCTCGGGCCTAAGGAGATCGCAGGGGCTGACACGGTTGTGTAACCGGGCCGGCTCTATAGCGGCAGCTGTCCAATCCCTGGAGGAGACCGCCCGTGCGTCCATATCGCCTTGTTTTGCTGGCCGTCCTTGCCGTCGCCCCGTTCCTGGCCGCACCGGCTCAAAGCCAGGACAAGCGGCCGGACCTGGTGATCGCGGTGAACCAGCTCCCCCCGGGTCTGGAGCCGCTGATGCACTCCGGAAACGTCACGGTCCGCCTGACCTATTCGATCTTCGACACGCTGCTTCGCCGCGACTTCCTCAATCCGTTGCCCGGCGGCGGTTCCAGGCTGGTGCCGTCGCTCGCCGAGTCCTGGGAGCGCACCGGGCCGAACCAGGTCGTGTTCAAGCTCCGCAAGGGCGTGAAGTTCTCCAACGGCGCCGATTTCACCGCCGAGGACGTGCTGTTCACGTTCTCGGACGAGCGCATGCTCGGCAAGGACGGCGTGATGAACGGGCGGGAATACTTCGGCCATTTGGAGAAGATCGAAGCGCTCGACCCCTATACCGTCCGGTTCACCACCAAGGGACCGGATCTGATCTTCGAGCAGCGGCTGGCGACGTATGGCGCCTGGATCGTGAGCAAGAAGGCCTGGGAGGATGCCGGCAAGGCCGGCGCGCCCAACGGCGACCGCAAAGCCCAGCTCAAGGCGGGGCTCGACTACTACCTCCGCAACCCGGTCGGCACCGGGCCCTACAAATTCAAGGAATGGAAGGAAGGCCGGCAGATCGAGCTCGTCGCCAACGACGACTACTTCGGCGGCAAGCCGGTCGCCGGCCGGACGATCTTCCGCGAGATCCCCGAGCTCTCGACCCGCATCGCCGCGCTGGTCAGTGGCGAGGTCGACATGATCGTCAATGTCGACCCCGATCAGTTCGACATCCTTGCCGGCTACAAGGACATCGTCGTCAAGAGCGTCCCGCTCAACAACTCCCACGCGATCGTCTTCAACGTCTTCGACCCGGTGCTGAAGGACAAGCGTATCCGGCAGGCGCTCAGCCTCGCCATCGACCGGAAGGCGATGATCGACTCGCTCTGGCACGGCAAAGCGTTCACGCCGAACGGGCACCAGCTGCCTGAGTTCGGCCAGATGTACGACAAGGACCGCAAGGGCTACGTCTTCGATCGGGCGAAGGCTAAGCAGCTCTTGGCCGAGGCCGGCTACAAGGGCCAGGAAGTCACCATCCGCTTCATTCCGAACTACTACTCGCTCGGCACCGAGGCGATGCAGGTCGTCCAGCAGCAGTGGAAGGAGGCGGGCGTCAACGCCAAGCTCGTCGCGCTCGAGAACTTCCCGAAAGTGCGCGCCGAGGGGCTCATGACCTATGCCTGGAGCCAGACCTTCCGGCTGCCCGATCCGGCCGGCGCCGTCCTGATCCTCTGGGGCAAGGAGAGCGCGACCCAAGTCCAGTACAAGCACTGGAAGACCACGCCGGACTTCGACAAGTGGGCCGATGCCGTGCTCACGGGGGCGACGATGCAGGAGCGGGCGCAGGCGTTTCCCAAGCTCCTCGACGTCTTCGAGGACGAGATGCCGGTGACGCTGCTCTACAATGCGCTTGAGTCCTACGCGATGAAGAAGAGCATCGATTGGACGCCCTATCCCATGTACTACATGGACCTTCGCTCCGACGTGCTGAAGAGCATCAAGAAGTAGGCGAGAGCGCTCGTGACTTTGACTCGGCGCTTTCGCAACCCTCTCCCACCGGGAGAGGGTGCGAGGCGCAGCCGAGCGGGTGAGGGGCTCTCTTTCCATCCCTCACCGTCGCCGAGATCTGTCTTCGACCGCTGCCCGTTACCCGCCCGCTTCGCTCGCACCCTCTCCCGGTGGGCGAGGGTTTCCGAATGAGTACGTCACTCCTCGAAGTCGACGGACTCACCGTCGGCTTCGCGACCGAGGCGGGAATGCTGGTCGCGGTCGACCGGGTCTCGTTCTCGCTGGCGGCGGGAGAGACGCTGGGCCTGGTCGGCGAGTCCGGCTGCGGCAAGAGCGCCACCTGCCTTGCGGCGCTGGGATTGCTTCCGCCGAACGGGCGCATCCTCGGCGGCCGCGTCCTGCTGGAGGGACGGGACCTCGTGACGGAGCAGGAAGGCGAGCTGGACAAGATCCGCGGCGGTGTCGCCGCGATGATCTTCCAGGACCCGCTGACCTCGCTCAATCCCGTCCACGCGCTGGGCTGGCAGATCGGCGAGGCGCTGCGGCTCCACCGCGGCCTCGACGGCGCCGCCGCCACGGCGGAGGCGGTTCGCCTGCTCGACCGGGTCGGGATCACCGATCCCAGGCGGCGGCTCGGCGAGTATCCGCATCAGCTCTCCGGCGGCATGAACCAGCGGGCGATGATCGCGATGGCGCTCGCCTGCAAGCCGAGGCTGCTGGTTGCCGACGAGCCGACGACGGCGCTCGACGTCATCATCCAGGCGCAGATCATCGATCTCCTGGTCGAGATCCAGCGGGAGGAGGGGCTGGCCCTCTTGCTGGTCACACATGATCTCGGCGTGATCGCCGAGATGGCCGATCGGGTGGCGGTCATGTATGCCGGTCGCATGATCGAAACCGCGCCGGTCGCCGATCTCTTCTCCCGCCACCGCCACCCGTATACCGCCGGGCTGCTGGCCTCGCTGCCGCGCGTCGACCGGCGGGTCGAGCGTCTGGCGCCGATCGACGGCACGGTTCCGTGGCTGGGCGACCTGCCGTCCGGCTGCACCTTCCGGCCGCGCTGCCCCCGGGTGCTGCCGCTCTGTGCCGAGATGCAGCCGGCGCTGGCGCCGCCGGGCGAAGCGCATCGTGCCGCCTGCCACAACCCGGTGCCGGCGTGACTCCGGTCGCCGAGCTCACCGGCGTCGTCCGGCATTTCCGCATCAAGCGTTTCCTCGCGCCCGCCCAGCAGGTTCGTGCCGTCGACGGCGTCAGCTTCGCGGTCCAGCCACGTGAGAGTTTCGGCCTGGTTGGGGAATCCGGCTGCGGCAAGACCACCGTCGGCCGCCTGGCGCTGGGGATGCTGGCGCCGACCTCGGGCGAGGTTCGCATCGACGGGATCGACCTCGCGACCCTGACGCCCGTCCAGCTCCGGAAACTCCGCCGGCGCATGCAGATGATCTACCAGGACCTGCTGAACGCGCTGGACCCGCGCATGGCGGTCGGCGAGCAGATCGGCGAGGGCCTGGCGATCCACGGCCTCGGCACGCCGGCGGACCGGAGGGAGCGGGCGTTGGCGATGATGGACGCCGTCGGCCTCTCGGCGCGTCTCGCCGACCGCTATCCGCACGAGCTCTCCGGCGGCCAGCAGCAGCGGGTGGTCATCGCCCGCGCGCTTCTGCTCGAGCCCCAGCTCATCGTCTGCGACGAGCCGGTTTCCGCCCTCGACGTCTCGGTCCAGGCCCAGGTGGTCAACCTGCTGGCGGAGCTGCAGGAGCGCTATGGCTGCGCCTATCTCTTCATCTCCCATAACCTCGCGGTGGTCCGGCACATCTGTGCACGGATCGCCGTCATGTATCTCGGCAGCGTCGTCGAGATCGCCGGCCGCGACGAGCTGTTCGAGCGGCCGCGCCATCCCTACACGCGAGCCCTGATCGCCGCCGTTCCGGTTCCCGATCCGGCTAGGCGGGGCCAGCGCAGCCTGCCGAAAGGCGAGCCGCCGAGCCCGACCCGGCCGCCGGAGGGCTGCCGCTTCCATCCGCGCTGCCCGTTCGCGGTCGAGCGCTGCCGGGTCGAGGTGCCGAAGCTGCTGGCGGAGAGTGACGGCCACGTCGTGGCCTGTCATCGTGTCGCCGAAGGAGAGATCTGAATGCCGGCCCTCGTCATCGCCCATCGCGGCTTCTCGACCAGACATCCCGAGAACTCGCTGAAGGCCTTCGAGGCGGCGATCGCCGCCGGTGCAGACGCGATCGAGACCGATGTCAGGCTCTCGCGCGACGGCGTTCCCATGTGCAGCCATGATCCCGATCTGAAGCGGCTGAACGATCGCCCGGAGACCATCGCCGACGTCGATGCCGCCGACCTCGAGCGTCTCGGCATCGAGCGGCTGGCGACCGTGCTCGAGGCCGTGCGCGGACGCATCCGGGTCATGCTCGACCTCAAGCTGACCACCGAGGCCGGGCTGGCGCCGGGTTTCGCCGTGGTGAACGACCTCGGCATGGGAGAGGATGTCTTCGCCGGCGTCCGTGCCCTCGCTCTGGTGCCGGTCGTGCAGCGGCTTTGCCCGGAGGCGACCCTGCTCGGCCTGCTGCGCCAGCCCTCCGATCTCCCGGCCTTCTATGCCGCGGGCGGCGCCATCGGACGGCTCTGGGAGGCCGAGGCCACCCGCGCCGGCATCGAGATGGCCAAGAGCGGCAAGCATGAGGTCTGGATCACCGCCGGCGGCCGCGGCGGCGGCGGCACCGGCGAGATCAATACGACAGGCTTGAAACGCCTCTACGCCGACGGTGCCGATGGCGTCATCGTCAACGATCCGGCGCAGGCGGTCGCCGTGAGGTCGGGCCTCGGCGGGTGAACCTCCGCTTCTTCGCCACCCGCCTCGGCCGGGCCGTCCTGACCATGCTGCTGGTGGTCGGGTTCATCTTCGTCATCCTTCGCCTCGCCGGCGACCCCGCACAGGTGATGGCCGGCGACGATGCGCCGCCCGAGGTGGTCGAGCGTTACCAGGTGGCCCTCGGCCTCGACCGGCCGCTGCCCGAGCAGTTCCTGCGCTACACCGCCAGCCTCGCCGCCGGCGATCTCGGCCGCTCGTTCAAGGACAACCGCCCGGCCCTCGACGTGGTGCTGGAGCGGCTGCCGATCACCCTCTATCTCGGCCTGGTGGCGCTGATCCTGTCGCTTTCGATCGGCATCCCGCTCGGCATCTTCGCGGCGCTGAAGCGCGGCACCGCCATCGACCGCTTCGCCATGACCTTCGCGGTCCTGGGATATTCGCTGCCGAACTTCTTCCTCGGCATCCTGCTGATCCTGCTGTTCTCGCTGCATCTCCGTTGGCTGCCGAGTTCGGGCAGCGAGACGCTCTGGCACCTGATCATGCCGGCGTTCACGCTCGGCACCGCGCATGCCGGCGGCATCGCCCGCTTCACCCGCTCGGCGATGCTGGAAGTGCTGAACCGGAACTTCATGCGGACGGCCAAGGCCAAGGGCGTGCCGCACCAGCGCCGGCTCTACCGGCACGCGCTGCCGAACGCCGCCATCCCGGTGGTGACGCATCTGGGCTTCCGCATCGGCCACCTGGTCGCCGGCGCCATCATCGTCGAGACCGTGTTCGCCTGGCCGGGCGTCGGCCGTCTGATGATCTCCGCCGTCGCCGCCCGCGATCTCGCCGTGGTGCAGGCGCTGGTGCTGATGACGGCGCTGGCGATGATCGCCGCCAACCTCGCGGTCGACCTCGCCTATGGCTGGATCGACCCGCGCATCCGGGTCGCCGGGGAGCGGCGAGAGCCATGACCGTCGCGGTCCGGCCGACCCGCACCAGCCAGTTCTTCCGCGGCCTTCGCCGCGTCCCCTTCATGGTCGGGCTGTCGCTGGGATTCCTCGGCCTGATGGTCTTCGTCTTCCTCTTCGCCGACCTGATCGCGACGCACGATGTCACCGCCCAGGACCTGACCAACCGGCTGAAGCGGCCGGCGCTCCTGGGCGGGCCGCCGCAGTTCCTGCTGGGCACCGACGAGCTCGGCCGCGATCTCTACAGCCGGCTCATCTACGCCATCCGCACCTCCATGCTGGTCGCCATCATGGGCTCGTTGATCGGCGCCATCCTCGGCACGCTGCTGGGCTTCGTCGCCGCCCATTTCCGCGGCATCGTCGAAGACACGATCATGATGCTGGTCGACTGGCAGTCCTCGATCCCCTTCATCGTCATCGCGCTGGCGACGCTGGCTTTCCTCGGGTCCAGCTTCGGCCTGGTGGTGATCCTCATCGGGCTGCAGGGCTGGGACAACTATGCCCGCCTGGTGCGCGGCCTGGTGCATTCGGCCAACGGCCATGGCTATGCGGTCGCCATCCGCGGCCTCGGCGCGCCGCCGGTCTATGTCTATTCGCGGCACATCCTGCCGAACATCGCCGCAGCCCTGATGGTGCAGTTCAGCCTGAACTTCCCGGAGACGATCCTGCTGGAAGCCTCGCTCAGCTTCCTCGGCATGGGCGTGCAGCCGCCGATGACAAGCTTAGGCCTGATGCTGGGCTCCGGCCGGCGCTTCCTTCTGACCGCCTGGTGGATCTCGGTGCTGCCGGGCACGGTGATCTTCATCACCACGCTCTCGATCAGCCTGGTCGGCGACTGGCTCCGCGACCGTCTGGATCCGACGCTACGCTAGCTGCCGTACATCTCGCGGCGCCGGCGGATGGCGATGTCGGGGCGGTCGGTGGTGAAGGTGGAGACCTGGGCGGCGAGCACGCGGAGATGATCGGCCTCGGTCCTGACGCGGTAGGCGCCGAGGCGAAGGCCCTTCTCGTGCGCTTCCTTCACCATTTGCGGCGTGACGAAGGCCGACGGGATCGAGGCCTCGGCGAAGCCGCCCTTGGCCATCGCAGGCACCAGGCCCTTCAGGCCGACCTCCTTGAACCAGGTGTCGCGCACCAGCGCCACGAAGCCCTTCGGCCGGCCATGGCGACGGAAGAGGTGGAGCTGGGTCCAGTCGAAGGAGGTCACCACCGTGCGCTTGAGGAAATGCGCGCGGCGGAGCTCGGCCGCGACCTTGCGTTCGATCCCCGGATAGCGGCGCTTCTGTCCGTCGGTCTTGATCTCGAGGCGGAGGTCGCGCGGACTGCGGCGGATCAGCCGGATCACCTCTCTCAGCGTCGGGATGCGCTCGCCCCGCGTGCGCTTCAGTGTGCGCTTGCGCAAGGCGGCGAAGGCATGCGCGCGCACCGGGCCCCGGCCGGTGGTGGTGCGCTGCAGGGTGGCGTCGTGATGGATCACCAGGCGTCCGTCGCGCGATAGATGCACATCGGTCTCGATCGAGGCGACGGGGAGGCGGGCCGAACGGCGAAAGGCGGTCGGCGAGTTCTCCGGCCAGATCAGCGCGCCGCCGCGATGGGACGAGATCTGCGGCACCCAGGGAAGATCACGCGGCATGTCCGCCATCCAGGTAAGGGGTGGTTCCGGTCAGGTGCCGGTCGAGCCGGCGGGCATAGGCGCCACTTCTGACCTCGTGGCTGACCTTGCGGGCCTCGCCGGGCGTGGCGCCTCGGCTCATCGCTTCGACCAGGACGCGGCCGTCGACGCCCTTCGCCGGCACGCCGAGAAGATGCAGCACGGTCGGCAGCACGTCGATGATGCCGGCGGCAAACGGCGAGCCGTAGCCTTCGCGGAAGGCGTCGCCGCCGGCGATCAGAACGTTGTTGAGCTCGCGCGGATGCAGGCCGCCATGGATGCCGCCCAGCAGCGGCAGCTTGTTGTCGTAGAGGCCGGTGCCGGTGATGCCGTTGGCGTCGGTCTCGTCGTCGTCGCCGAAGGTGAAGAAGAGGTGCGGCGCGCGGGCATGGTCGACGGCGGCCAGCGACATGGCGAAGGAGCCGGCCGCCTCGCCCTCGATCTCATTCCTCGATTTCGAGAACAGCAGGCCGCACCAGGGTTGCTCGACGATCCAGGCGGCGACGCGACCGAGTGCCGCCGGGTCGCGGCAGACGAGACCGACCGGAGCGCCGGGCGTGATCGCGACGTCGGTGTCGGCGTCCAGCGCCGGTCCGGCCTTGAAGCCGGCGCCGCGCAGCAGGTCGCCGGTCTCCAGCTTCTCGCGCCCGGTGATGTGGCCGTGGTCGGAGAGGCAGATGATCTGCGTGCCGGCGGCGGCGCCGGTCTCCTCCCACCATGCCAAGAGCCGGCCGAAGGCGGCGTCGGCGCCGCGGATCGCGGCCTTGGCCTCGGGCGAGCCGATGCCGCGGTAATGGTAAGTCGAGTCCGGGTCCGACGACCAGAAGAGGGCGACGTCCGGTCCGACCCCGCCCAGCACCTGCTCGATGAACACGGTCATCGCCTGGTCGATGCGGGCGGTGTTGGGAAGCGCGGCCTTCGGCACCTCGCCGAAGCGGGCGAAGGCGGGGAGCGCAGACGGCGTCGAGTATTGCGGACCGTGCGAGGACCAGCGGAACTGGCCGAGCGGTTCGGCGCGATGGTGCAGCAGAAGGCCGGAGCCGGTCGAGCCGGCGGAGACGACCGCGAGCGTCTTCCCCGCCGCCGCCAGCCGCTCGCCGAGCGAGGGCTGGCCGAGGAGCTGGCCGCCCGAGACGGCATCCAGGGCCAGCAGATCCTCGGCCTGTCCGGTGTTGAGCGGCCGCCCGGCGACCGCGTCCGCCGCATGGAACTGGTTGGCGACGATGCCGTGGCGCGCCGGCCGGCAGCCGGTGACCAGCGCTGCCGTGTTGACCCGGGTCTCGGTCGGGAACACCGCCCGGCTCAAGGGAAAGCGGCTACCGCCATCGGCGAAGCGGACCAGGTTCGGTGCCAGCTCCGGCACCACCATGTCCGGACGCAGGCCGTCGAAGACGACGAGGATGACCTTGGGGGGACTCATGGGGCCGACTCTAACGCGGAACGGTGACGCTCCCAATCGGCGTCGGCGGCTTCCATGCCATCCCCAGCGACAGCACCGCGGCTGCAGTCGCCAGCCAGAACAGCGTCGCCGGGCCCCAGATGTCCCAGACCAGGCCGCCGAGCGCGCCCGAGGTCACCAGCGCGAATCCTGAGAGCAGGCTGAAGACGCCGAAGGCGGTGCCGCGCAGGGGTTCGGGGGCGGAGTCCACCACCAGCGTCGCCAGCACCCCCTGGGTCAGGCCGAAATGGAGGCCCCACAGCACCACGCCGGCGAGGCCGACCCACGGCCCCTCGGCGACCGCCAGCAGCAGATCGCTTGCGATCAGGACGACGATGCCGAGCGCCAGAAGCCGGCGCCGGTCCATGCGGTCAGACAGCCAGCCGACCGGATATGCGGCGGCCGCGTAGACCGTGTTCATGATGACGAAGACGATCGGCACCAGCCAGATCGGCGTGCCCAGGTTCTCCGCCCTCAGCACCAGGAAGGCCTTGGCGCCGCGGCCGAAGGTGAGCAGCGCGGCGCCGATGGCGATCCACCAGAAGACACGGCCGAGGCCGGCGAGGTCGGCCCGCGTCAGCGGCACGCGCGTGAGCGGGGCGGCCCCGCCCTGAGGCTCCTCGGCGATGCGGACCAGCACGATGGTGGCCAGCACGCCCGGCACGAAGGCGATCCAGAAGAGGAGCTGGAAGTCGTTGTGGGTGACTCCGAGGATCAGGATCGCCAGAAGCGGGCCGAAGACGGCGCCCAGCGTGTCCAGCGACTGGCGGAGCCCGAAGGCCTGGCCGCGGATCGCCTCTGGCGTGGCACGTGCGATCATCGCGTCGCGGGGCGAGGTGCGGAGCCCCTTGCCGACGCGGTCGATGATGCGGGCGGCGAAGATCGGCATCGGCGTACCGGCCAGCGGGAAGACGATCTTGCTCACCGAGGAGAGGCCGTAGCCCAGCACCACCAGCGCCTTGTAGCGCCCGAGCCGGTCGCCGATGGCGCCGGAGAACACCCGCACTACCGCCGCGGTCGCCTCGGCCACCCCCTCGATCAGCCCGATGGTCGCCGTCGACACACCCATGACCGTACCGAGATAGACCGGCAGAACGGCCAGGATCATCTCGGACGAGATGTCGGTGAGGAGCGAGACCCAGCCCAGCACCCAGACGAGCGGGGGGATGCGGGGAGAGGCGACGGCTCGCGGGGGGGAAACCGGGTCGGTCGAGGCGCTCATGGGTCGACGAGCGTCGGAGATTCGAGCGATCATGTCGAGATGCCGGGTCGTTATTTCCCTATCGGAAAATCCGCTCTATCATCGCTGCATCCGCCGCCAGGAGAATTCCCCCATGCCCGACACCATGCTGCCGCAGGTCCGCTCGATGAAGGCCCATGTCTCCGCCGAGGAGTGGAAGATGCGGGTCGATCTCGCCGCCTGCTACCGCCTTGCGGCCCGTTACGGCTGGGTCGACCTGATCGGCACGCACATCTCGGCCCGGGTGGCGGCACCGGCGGGCCAGCACCACTTCCTGATCAACCCGCACGGGCTCCTGTTCCAGCAGGTGACGGCGTCCAGCCTGGTCAAGATCGACCAGGACGGCCGCAAGATCCAGGAGAGCCCCTATCCGGTGAACCCGGCGGGCTTCGTCATCCATTCGGCGATCCATATGCGGAACGAGGAAGCGATCTGCGTCTTCCACACGCACACGATCGCCGGCATGGGCGTGTCGATGCAGGAGGAAGGCCTCCTGATGGCGAGCCAGCACTCGGCCTTCTTCTACGGCAATCTCGGCTACCACGACATCGAGCACATGGAAGCGGGCGTCGAGGGCCGCGAGATCCTGGCGGGCGATCTCGGCCCGCACCGGGCGCTGATGATGCGGAACCACGGGCTGCTCACCACCGGGCGCACCGTCGCCGAGGCGTTCAAGGTCATGCACACGCTGGAGCGCGCCTGCGCCGCCCAGATCGCCGCGCAGTCCGGCGGCGCCAAGGTGCGCCGGATGAGCGACGAGACCTGCGTGTTCTTCGGCGAGTTCTTCCGTAACTCGACGCTGAAGCACTCGGAGATGGCCTGGCCGTCGCTGCTGGCGACGCTGGACGAGAGCGAGCCCGGCTACAAGGAGTAGGCGGCGGGGCTACATCGCCCCGAACATCGCCTGGCCCCTGACCGGCACGTCGGCGACCAGGATCGATCCGGTCTCGGACTCGGTGATGTAGAGCCGCTTCAGGTCGGGGCCGCCGAAGGCGAGGTTGGTCGTCATCAACCCGGCGCATGAGCGCACGCGATATGTGGGCTCGCCCTGCCGGTCGAACAGGAACACCGATCCCATCCGGTTGACGGCGACGGCGAGCCCGCCGGTCTCGTCCATGGCGAGGCCGTCGGGGCCGCTGTAGCCGCCGGAGAAGGTCTGGAAGGCGCCGAGCCGGTCGACGCTGCCGTCGGCGAGGATGCCGCAGCGCCAGACCTGCGGGCCGAAGGTGACGGCAATGAAGAGATGCGTTTCCGCCGGGTTCATGACGATGCCGTTCGGGCTCGGCACGTTGTTCAGCAGCAGATCGAGCTTGCCCGCGGCGGAGTAGCGGAAGACCCGGCCGGTCGGGTTGCGGAGATCGGTCGAGCCCTGGTCGGTGAAGTAGAGATCGCCGTTGGAGCGGAAGAACAGGTCGTTCACGCCCTTGTAGTCGGGCATCAGCTTGTCGCGGCCGAGGAAGGTCGTGACCTTTCCGGAGACCGGGTCCATCTGCATGATGCCGTTCTGGCGGTCGGCGATGAAGATCTCGCCCGACTTGTGGATCTTGAGGCCGTTGGGAATGCCGTCGTAGTGGGCGGCGATGTCGATGCGCTTGTCCGGACGGATGCGCAGGATCTGCCCCGCAGGCGCATTCACGACATAGAGATTGCCGTCGCGGTCGAAGGACGGGCCTTCGAGAAAGGAGTGCGGCGTGTCGGCGCCTGCCTTCAGGCCGAGGGTGTCGACGACGCTGACGAAGAGCGAGGTCGGGAGATCCTGCGGCGGCGCAAACAAGCTCATGGATCGAGTCTCGCCCCCCACCCCAACCCTCCCCCACGCTCCGCGGAGGGAGGGAGCGCGACGTCGGAACCCTCCCCCCGCGGAGCGTGGGGGAGGGCAGGGTGGGGGGCTGTACTCCGTCCCATCGACCGCTCAGTCCTTCACGCCGCCGGATGTCAAGCCCGTCACCATGTACTTCCTCACCATGAAGTAGAGCGCCGCAGGCGGGATCGAGTAGAGGATGCCGACGGTCATCAGCAGCGGCCAGGGTGCGGCGTCGTCCGAGCGGAAGAGGCCGAGCGTGACGGTGAGCGTGATGCGGGTTTCGTGGGAGAGGATCAGGAAGGCGTAGAGATACTCGTTCCAGGCGTGCAGAAGCGCGAAGGTGCCCACGGCGATCATCGCCGGGCGGATCAGCGGCAGGTAGACGAGGCAGAAGATCTGCCAGCGATTGGCGCCGTCGACCATCGCCGCCTCGTCGAGCTCGAACGGGATGCTGTCGGCATAGTTGCGCAAGACCCAGATGGCATAGGGCGTGGTGAAGGTGACGACGGCGAAGATCAGGCCCCACTGGCTGTCGAGCAGGTTGTAGGCGCCCAGCACCTGGTAGAACGGGATGGCGAGGAAGGCGGCCGGGATCAGGTACGTCGCCAGCGCCAGGTTGTTGACGAAGGGGCCGAAGCGGAGCTTGAGTCGGCCGACGGCGAAGCTGGCAAGCGTGGCGATCACCAGCACGATGATCATGCTGCCGCCCGCGATCAGCACGCTGTTCCAGAGCTGGAGCCAGAAAAATTTGAGGTAGTGGTTCTCCTGGCGGAAGACGATGCCGTAGTTCGCCAGCGTCGGATTGTCCGGCCAGAGCTTGCCGGCGAAGATGGCGTTGATCGGCGTGATCGACATGATCGCCATGTTGTAGAGCGGCGCCAGGGTCCAGAAGAGGACG